>DASXOR010000056.1:0-11394 GCA_036494095.1 Gaiellales bacterium
TCCCCGGTTAGTCGTCGACCGCCTGCCTACAAGAGGTAGACGACCGTGTAGAGCAGGATCCACACGACGTCGACGAAGTGCCAGTAGAGCCCGGTCACCTCGAGGCCGATGTGCTGGCCCGCCGAGTAGTGGCCGCGGAGCGAGCGCAGAAGGGCCATCGCGAGCAGCGACGCGCCGACGAACACGTGGAACCCGTGCAGGCCTGTGAGCGAGAAGAACCCCGACGTGAACGCGTTGTCGGAAGGCGTGAAGCCCAGGTGCAGGTACTCATGGATCTGCAGGGCGAGGAACGTGAGCCCCAGGAGCAGCGTCAGCCCGAGGCCGCAGATCAGCCCGAAGCGGCGGTTGCGCCTGATCGAGACCAGCGCCCAGTGCATCGTGAACGACGACGAGATCAGGATGGCGGTGTTCACGCCGGTCGGCTTCTTGGGCACGTCGATCCCCGTCGGCGGCCACGGGTGGTGCGTGAAGCGCAGGTAGAAGAAGATCGTGAAGAACGACCCGAACAGCATGATCTCCGACCCCAGGAACATCACCATGCCCAGGAACAGCGGCGATCGCAGCAGGCTGTCGTGGTACGCCGAGACCGGCGCTGTCTCGCCCCCGCCATGCCCGTCGATCGTGGCCGCGTGGGCGCTCACGCGGTGACTCCCGTCGCCGCGTGAGCGGAGAGAGGTGGGGGGAACCGGGAGGTTCCCCCCACTTTCAGAAGAAGGGGGCTCGCGGGGGGAACATGGTTTCCTCCGCGAACGCGAGCCGGATGGCGAGCGTTGCTCACGCCCGCGACGACTCCGAGGGCTCGTCGACGACCACGTGCTCGACCGGCAGGCTCGTGCGGTCGCGCAGGCGCTCGACCAGGTCCCGCCGCATCCAGCCCGACCGGGTGTGCGGCAGCGTCGAGATGATGATCTCGGCGGGCGGGTCGGACTCGACCACGTCGAGCACGGCCGTGAACGGGTCGCGGTCGACGATGTGGCCCGACGCCTCGATGCCGGCGCCGCGGAGCGCCGCCAGGGTGGCATCGAGGCGGGCGCGGGTGGCCGCCTCGACGGCCGACTCGTCGACGACCCAGCTGTCGGAGGGGTCGTTCTGGGGGCAGATCACGGTCACGCGGATCGGGTCGGCCGCGGCGCGGGCGCGCACGGCCGCGATCAGCGGCTCACCGGCGACGGTCTGGTTGGCGACCACCAGGATGTGCTTGAGGGCGCTCATGATCGCCTCTCTCTGGGTCGGAGTGGCCTGGGCCAGGGCGACCGGGACGGGGATCTCCTCCGGCTGCGGCGGGACGTGCACGGTCACGATCGCGTGGCGCGCGCCCGGGACCCCGTAGGCGTACGGGCTGCCGACGACCTGGGGCGGCTCGTCGAAGTTGAAGATCGGCGGCGGCGAGGTCACCTGCCACTCGAGCGTGAGCGCCCGCCACGGGTTGGCGGGGGCCGGGGCGCCCTTCCACCAGCTGTGCGCCATGTTGTAGATGAACACGAGCGTGGAGGCGCCGAGGACGAACGCGCAGATCGAGATGATGAAGTTGAGGTCGGCCCACTTGGACGGGTAGTCGGCGATCCGCCGCATCATCCCCTCCATCCCCAGCCAGTGCATCGGCATGAAGGTGGCGTTGAAGAACACGAACGTGAGCCAGAAGTGCAGCTTGCCGAGGCCCTCGTCGTACATCCTGCCGGTCATCTTCGGGAACCAGTGGTAGATGCCCGCGTAGATCGTGAAGACGGATCCGCCGAACAGCACGTAGTGGATGTGGGCGACCACGAAGTAGGTGTCGGTGAGGTTGATGTCGACGGGGATCACGGCCAGGAAGATCCCCGACAGGCCGCCGATCACGAACGTGAACAAGAAGCCGCAGGCAAACAGCATCGGCGTGGTGAGATGGATCACCCCTCGCCACAGCGTCGCCACCCACGAGAAGATCTTGATCCCGGTCGGGACGGCGATCGCCATCGTCGTGAACATCATGGGCACCCGCAGCCACGGCGCCATGCCCGACGTGAACATGTGGTGCGCCCAGACCGTGAACCCGAGCACGCCGATGGCCACCGTCGAGATCGCGATCAGCTTGTAGCCGAAGATCGGCTTGCGCGAGTGGATCGCCAGCACCTCGGAGATGATCCCGAACCCGGGCAGCATCATGATGGAGACGGCCGGGTGGGAGTAGAACCAGAAGATGTGCTGGTAGACGACCACGTTGCCGCCGTGCGTCGGGTCGAAGAAGTGCGTCCCCATGATCCGGTCGAAGAGCACCATGAACTGCGAGCCGGCGATGAAGGGCGTGCCCAGCACGACGAGCGTCGAGGTGGCGAGGTTGGCCCAGACGAGCAGCGGCATGCGCCAGAAGCCCATGCCCGGGGCGCGCATCGTCACGATGGTGACCAGGAAGTTGACGGCCGTTGCGATCGACGAGAAGCCGGCGAACTGCACGCCCATCACCCAGAACGTCTGCCCCGGAGGCCCGTGCACCGAGAGGGTGGCGTAGTTCGTCCAGCCGGCGTCGAACGGGCCGACCAGGAACGACGACACCATGCACATCCCGGCCACCGGCAGCATCCAGTACGAGAGCGCGTTCAGGCGCGGGAACGCCATGTCCTGGGCGCCGATCATGATCGGGATGACGAAGTTGCCCAGGCCGGCGAAGGCGGGGATGACGAACAGGAAGATCATCAGCGCCGCGTGCACCGAGAAGAGCGCGTTGTAGGTCGCCGGCGAGAAGTACTGCAGGCCGGGCGTCGCCAGCTCCGCGCGCACGCCCTCGGCCAGCATGCCCCCGATGATGAAGAAGATGAACGTCGTCACCAGGTACTGGACGCCGATCACCTTGTGGTCGGTGTTGACCTTGAAGTAGTCCTTCCACACCCGCGCGCCGTGGCTCGAGTGATCCTCGTGCGCCGGCGTCGGCCGGCCGATGATGTAGCCCCACCAGTAGTCGAAGCAGCCGATGCCCACGGTGAAGCCGATGCCTGCGAACAGGAGCAGGAAGGTCTGGACGACGCCGTCGGAATAGGCCACCCGCCCGCTCAGATGCCGGATGAGCATGACGAGGCCGGCGGCGCCGAGGCCCAACGCGGCCGAGAGCCACGCCGCCCGCACCCAGCTGCCACGCAGCCACACGCTCCGTTTGCGACCGCCGCCGTGGTCGTCGTGGAGGTCGTGGGCGTGAAGCTCGGGGGCGTGTGCAACCATCAGCCGCCGCCTTTCAGAAGGTAGGTCGAAAGCGCATCGATCTGAGCGGACGTGAGGGACGTGCCGAACGTGGCCGGCATGATGCCGTCGGCATACCCGGTGACGACCACCTTACCGGGGTCGGTGATCGACTCGCGAACGTACTGCGCGGCCGTCTCCCCGCCGCCGTACTTGGTCGCGTCCGCCGCCAGGTTGTTCAGATTGGGGCCGATCGTGCCGTTCGATCCGGCAGGGGTGAAGGTGTGACAGCCGCTGCACCCGGCGCTCTTGAAGGTCGCCGCCGCATCGGTCGCTCCGCCCGACGACGGCGGCGGCGCCGCCGCGAGCTTCTTCTGCGCGACGAGCCACCTGGCGAAGTCGGCGGGCTTCATCACGACCAGGATGTTGCGCATCTGGCTGTGGCCGATGCCGCACAGCTCGGCGCACACGATCGCGTAGGTCCCCAGCCGGGTGGGGGTGGCGACGACGGTCGTCGGGGTGCCGGGGACGACATCCTCGCCGACGCGCAGCGCCGGGATCTTGAAGCTGTGGATCACGTCCGTGGGCGGGGCGTGCAGGCGGAACTCGACCTGGCGGCCCTTCGGCAGCACCAGGATGCCGGTGTGCAGGTGGCCGCGCTTGGGATAGGTGAACGACCAGGCGAACTGCTTGCCCGTGACGTCCACGACCATGTGCCCGTGCTTGAGCGACTCGTTGCGGTTGAGCACGACCGTGGCCGCCACCGCGAACGCGAGCACGATGACGATGGGGACGACCGTCCAGATGATCTCGAGGCCCGTGTGGCCGTGGATCGGCGCCCCGTCGGACATGTCTCCGGGGCGGGCCCGGAACTTCCACATCGAGTAGCCGAGGAACGAGACGACCACTGCGAAGATGACCGAGCTCGTGACGAGCAGCCACAGGTACAGGGTGTCCTGGCGATGCGCCTCGACCCCGGCGGCCGGCGGCAGCCAGTCGGGCAACCACAGCCATGCGCCGATCCCTCCGATCGCGCCCACGACCAGCGCGATGAGCCCGACTTTCGCAAACGCCGACACCGGCCGCATCTTATGGGAGCCGGGGGACGGGGGCAAAGGGAACCACTCCGGGCGTCACTCCCATACGGGCGGACCGGATCGCAGTCGCAGCGGCGTGCCCAGACCGCGGCCGCGGGCCGCTCGCAACACATGCCAGGCCGCTGCGACATCGTCCATCGCGAGCCCCACCGGCGTCACCACGATCCGCTGCGCGGCATCCGTGCGCCCGGGGTGGCGGCCGGTGACGACGTCGGCGAGCTCGACCGCCGCTGACCCGTCGGCGGTCACGAGCCCCGCCGCCACCAGCCGCTCGGCGTAGCGGCCCGGGTGGGTCGACTCGTGCTCCCAGTCGTCCACGACCAGCAGATCGGTCGCGGCCTGCAGATCGAGCGGCGCGTCCAGGCTCGAGACCAGCACCACCGTCGCGCCCGGATCGATCCACCCAGCCGCGAAGCTGGGCTCGACCGCCATCGTCGCGGGCACCACGACCTGGGCGCCTCGCACCGCCGCCTCGGCCGCGGCGGCCGGCTGCACGTCGAGGCCGCTGCTCGAGCGGGCGCGAGCGCAGAAGCGGCTGCAGCGCTCGGCCGCGGGGTCGAATACACGCACCTCGCGCAGCCCCGGCAGCACGGTTCGCAGCGCGGCGAGCTGGGTGTGGGCCAGGACGCCCGCGCCGAGCAGGCAGGCCACCTCGGCGTCCGGGGCGGCCAGGTGCCGCACGGCGACGCCGGTGACCGCGCCCGTCCGCATCGCCGAGACCACCGTGCCGTCCATCACCGCCAACGGCAGTCCGGTGCCGGGATCGGTGAGCAGGACGAGCGCGTTCGCACGCGGCAGGCCGTTGCGGGAGGGATTGTCCGGCACACTCGGGATCCACTTCAGCCCGGCCACGTCGAATTCGCCGCCGACGTAGGCGGGCATGGCCATGATGCGGCCGTGCTTCTCCTCGGTGCCCGGCTCGTCCGCCCACGTGATCATGACCTTGGGCGGCATGCGCACCTCGCCGGCAGCCTTGACCCGGAACGCGCGCTCGATCACGTCCACCATCGCGGGCATGTCCGTGCCGCCCGCCGCGACGACGTCCTCCTGCGACAGGTAGACGAAGTCGCCCACGGTCAGACGAACACCACGTGAACGTCCTTCGGCCCGTGCACGCCGCGGATCAGCGTCTGCTCGATGTCGGCGGTGCGGCTGGGGCCGGTAACGAACGTCACGGCCGACGCGGACGCGAGCTCGGGGCCGACCCGCTCGAGGGCCGCCGCCAGGTCGGGCACGAGCTGGTCCGCGCGGGCCTCGATCACGTGCACGGGGTCGACGAGGCCGTTGCGGCGCCCGCCCGAGAGCCGCGACGAGACGACCGCCGTGCCGGTGGCGGCGATCAGCGCCAGGCAGGGCGTGACCGCCACACCGTCGCCGCGCAGCGCCTCGAGCGCGGCACGGCCGTGGTGGACGTGCCCGCCGACGGCCTCGAGCTCGGCCTGGAAGCGCTCGATCACCGCTTCACCCGCACGTCGCGCGTGCGCGCCCACCGCTTGAGCAGGGGCACATGCATTGCCGGGGCCTGGCCCCGGATATTCACGTGACGGGCGGCGCGCGTGGTCAGGCGGTAGAGCCAGGGACGGCTCCAGGCCGTGCTCCACGTCCGGAACGCCAGCCGCTCCAGCCACCCGGCCGACGTCACCGCGCGGTCGCGGCGCAGACCCAGGAGCAGCTCGTGCAGCGGGATCCGCACCGGGCAGACGTCGTCGCAGGCGGCGCACAGCGACGAGGCCTGGCCGAGCTCGTCCAGCCCGTCCTGCGGGTGCAGGAGCGGCGTCAGCACCGCGCCGATCGGGCCGCCGTACACCCACCCGTAGGCGGTGCCGCCGACCTGGCGGTAGACCGGGCAGACGTTCTGGCAGGCGCCGCAGCGGATGCAGTGGAGGACGCTGCGATAGGCCGTCTCGCGCACCCGCGAGCGGCCGTTGTCCAGGATGACGAGATGCACCTCTTCGGGGCCGTCGGCCTCATCGCCGCGGCGGGGGCCGCCCACGAGCGAGACGTAGGAGGTGATCTTCTGGCCCGTCCCCGACCGGATGAGCAGCGGCAGGAGCGTGGCCAGGTCGGCCATCGTCGCCACGAGCCGCTCCATGCCCATGATCGCGATGTGCACGCGCGGCAGCCCCGAGCACATGCGCCCGTTGCCCTCGTTTTCGACCAGGACGAGCGTGCCCGTCTCGGCCACGCCGAAGTTCACGCCGGTGATGCCGACGGGCGCGCGCAGGAACCGCTCGCGCAGGTGGGCGCGGGCAAACGCCGTGAGATCGGCCGGATCGTCGCCGATCGGCTCGCCGGCCAGCGGCTCGAGCAGCGCGCGCACGGCGGCGCGGCTCTTGTGGATCGCGGGGATGATGATGTGCTCGGGCGCCTCGCCGGCCGTCTGCACGATGAACTCGCCGAGGTCGGTCTCGGTCACGTCGACGCCGGCCGCCTGCAGGCGTTCGTTCAGGCCGATCTCCTCCGACGCCATCGACTTGCCCTTGACCACCTCCGTCCCGTGCCGGAGCACCACGCCGGTGATGTAGGCGACCGCATCGGCGCCGGTCGCCGCGCGGTGCACGACGACCCCGTTTTGCTCGAGGTTGCGCTGGAACCGGTCGAGCAGCGCGGGCAGGTCCGCGACCGCCTCTGCTCGGAGCCGAGCCCCCTCCGTGCGCAGCGCCTCGAAGTCGATGCTCCCCACCGAGGCGGTGCGGTTGTCGTGGGCGCGCTCGCTGAAGCGGCGGACATTCTGGAGCCGGACGGGATCGTGAAGGGCCGCCGCCGACCGCCGCTCGAATCCGGTCACAGCGCCTCCGCGAGGATCGACGCCAGATGCACCACCCGGACGTCCGCGCCGATGCGGGCCGCCCGCCCCTCGACGTGCATGATGCAGCCGGGGTCGGCGCTCACGACCGTCTCGGCGCCGGACGCCGCCGCCGACGCGAGCTTGTCGTCGGCCATCGCGGTGGCGACGTCCGGGTAGCGCACCGAGAACGTCCCGCCGAAGCCGCAGCAGCGGTCGCCGCGCGGGAGCTCGCGCAGGTCGGCAACGGCGCGCAGGAGCTTGCGCGGCTGCTCGGCCAGGCGCAGCTCGCGCAGCATGTGACACGAGTCGTGGTAGGTGACGGTGCGGCCAAGCGGCGTCCCCAGCGCCTCGGCGCCCACCTCGTCGACCAGGTACTGCGACAGCTCGAAGACGCGGCTGCTTGTGCGCTCCGCGAGCGCCTGGTCGCGGTCGCCGTGGAAGAGGTGGCGCCAGTGCAGCCGCATCATTGCGGTGCACGATCCCGAGGGGACGACGATCGCGTCCAGGCCGGCCATCGCCCGGAGCGTCTGCCGCGCCACCCGGCGGGCGTCGGCGGCGAAGCCGCTGTTCCACGCCGGCTGGCCGCAGCAGGTCGCCCGCGGGATGGGCGCCGTCTCGACACCCGCCGCGCGCAGCACCCGCTCGGCGTCTCGCACCACCTGCGGATGGACGGCGTCGCCCAGGCAGGTGGGGAAGAGCCCGATCATCGCGGGCATGATACGGGAGTGACCCTGCACGTCTCGACCGTGGCGCTGTCGTTCGGAGCGGACGAGGTCCTGACCGACGTCTCGGCCATCGTGCGGCCCCGCGACCGGGTCGCGCTGGTGGGCCGAAACGGCGCCGGCAAGACCTCGCTCCTGCGCATCCTGGCCGGTGAGCTCGCGCCCGATCGCGGCGAGATTTCGCTCCCGGCCGGCACCCGCGTCGCGTTGCACGACCAGCGTCCTCCGCTCACGGGCGACCTCACCCTCGGCGCCTACGTCGGCGCGGGCGCGGCCGACGCCCGCCGGCTCGAGGCCGAGCTCGGCGACCTCGAGCGGCGGATGGCCGGCGGCGAGGCGAGCGCGGCCGTGATGCGCCGCTACGACGCCGCCCAGCGCGCGTTCGAGCGCGCCGGCGGCTACGGCTGGAAGGCGCGGCTCGAGGCGGTCGCGCGGGGCCTCGGGTTCTCGCCGGCCGACCTCGACCGGCCGCTCGTGACCTTCTCGGGCGGCGAGCTGACGCGGGCATCGCTCACCCGTGCGCTCGCGGCCGAGCCCGACCTGCTGCTCCTGGACGAGCCCACCAACCATCTCGACACCGGCGCGATCGAGTGGCTCGAGGAGCACCTGGACGGCCTCGACGCGGCGGTGGTGTTCGTGTCGCACGACCGCTGGTTCCTCGAGTCGGTCGCGACCGGCGTCCTCGAGATCGAGCGCGGTCAGGGCCGCTTCGACAAGGGCAGCTACTCGCACTGGCGGCGGCTGAAGGCCGAGCGGCTGGCGGCGCAGGCGGACGCGTTCGAGCGCCAGCAGGGCGAGTTGGCGCACCTGCAGCGGTTCGTCGACCGCTTCCGGTACGGCACGAAGGCGCGCCAGGCCCAGAGCAAGCTGAAGGCCATGGCGCGGATCGAGCGGATCGACCGCCCGGCGCAGCAGCGCGCGCTGGGGTTTCGCTTCCCCGCACCCGCCCGCAGCGGCCGGGTGGTGCTTGAGGCGGAGGGGCTCGACATCGCCGTGGCCGGGCGCACGCTGATCGCGGGCGCGGACTTCGCCATCGAGCGCGGCCAGCGCGTGGCCCTGATCGGGCCCAACGGCGCCGGCAAGACCACGCTCATCGAGACACTGCTCGGCCGGCGGCCCGCTGCCGCAGGCCGCATCCGGCTCGGCCACGGCGCAATCCCCGGCTACTACTCCCAGCAGTCGCTCGAGCTGCCCGACGCCTATCGGGCGCTCGACGCGATCACGTCCGGCACCGGCCTCACCGGCCCGGCCGCGCGCGACCTGCTCGGCCTGTTCCTGTTCTCCGGGGACGATGTCGAAAAGCCGGTGGCGGCCCTCTCGGGCGGCGAGCGGCGGCGGCTCGCGCTCGCCCGGACGGTCGTGTCGGGGGCGAATTTCCTCATGCTGGACGAGCCCACGAACCACCTCGACATCGAGAGCCGCGAGGCGCTCGAGGACGCGCTTCTGGGCTTCCCCGGCACCGTGCTGCTCGTATCGCACGACCGCGCCCTGATCGAGGCGCTGGCCACGCGTACGCTTGCGATCGAGGGCGGCCGCCTGGTCGCCCGCGAGGGCGCGTTCGGCGACTACGCCCGCGCGCACGAGGGCAGCCCGCCCCCGCGCCCCGCCGCCGCGCCGGCCGCAGCCCCCAAGCGGGCCCGGCCGCCAGAGCCGCGCAAGCCCGCGGCGGCGGCCGCGACCCGGCGGCGCGCATCGCAGCGGGCCGCGCGCGAGGCCGCCCGCCTCGAGGGCGAGATCGCCGCCGCCGAGGCCCGCCTCGGCGCGATCGAGGCCCGCCTGTCCCAGCCGGACGCGTACGGCGACGACGCCGCCCTCGTCTCGGACAGCCGCGACCATCAGCTCGTGCAGGAGGAGCTCGCCTACCTGTACCGCGAGTGGGAGCGGCACGCCGTCGAGGCATCGTGACCGCGGTCAGTCGCTGAAGCTCGAGCGCGCCACCTCGGCGAGCTGCTCGCGGCTCCAGGTGAGCGTCCCGCCGCGCAGGTCGGCGATCACCGCGTCCAGCCAGCCGAGCTCTGCCGCGACCACCGCGCGCTGATAGCCGAGCAGCATCGCGAACGAGCGCGCGGCCGGGAACTCGGCGAACTCGTTGCGCGGGACGGAGAGCATCGTGGTCAGCCACTCCCGGGCCTGGCTGCCGGGGAAGCGGTGGTCGCGCTCGGTGTGGCCCACTGCGATCAGGCCGGCCTTCTGCAGCCGCTGAATCGTCTTGGAGAGGGTGGCCCGCTGGCCGACGTTGATGACCTGATCCTTGCCCCAGAGCTTGATCAGCCGCTGCAGGCCGTAGGGGTGGAGCGGCCCATCCCGGACGGGGCGAACATCGAGAGCGACGACCGGCGCCGCATCGGCCGGGGCCGCGTGAAGGACTGGACCGGCACCGGCCGGCCGGGCGACCGCACCATCCGGCTGCTCGGCGAGATGCGAAACGCCGACGTGCGCGTGCACCGCGGCGGGGTCGCGATCGCCGGGATGATGCTCTCCGGCGCGGGCCGGGGACAGGTGCGCGAGGCACACCGCGAGGGGCGCCTCGAGGGCTAGGCCAGCCGGCCTACGGCAGCCGCCGCTCCATCCAGACCGTGGCGTGCGGATTGCCGTTGTAGTCCGCGATCGGGACGTACCCGGCGCTGCCGTAGAGGCCGACCGCCTCGCTCAGCGTGGCGGCCGTGTCGAGCCGCGCCCGATCGCAGCCGAGCTCGGCCGCGGCGCCCTCGAGCGCCGCAAGCAACGTCCGCCCCAGGCCCCTCCCGCGGGCCTGGGGCGCGACGTACATGCGCTTGATCTCGGCGATCCCGGCCCCGATCACTCGCACGGCGCCGCAGGCCACCGGCCGGTCGTCCTCGCACCCCAGAAGCAGCCGGCCCGCCGGCGGCTCGAGCTCCTCCGGGGCGACGTCGACGTACCGCGACCGGTCGAACCCCGGGCCCATCCGCTCGGCGATCTCGTCCAGATACTCAGCCATCAGGAGCCGGGCCCCCGCCGCGTCGGCCCGCACCGGTCGCACATCCATCGGCGGATGCTAGTGGGTCGTCAGGCAACGTTTGCCGCTCTCGCAGCCTGCGTAGATCGCAGGCGGCTCGCGAAACCTGTCAAGGCTTGCGCCTTGACAGGCCGGCGGCTGCAACCCGTCGACACCAACAACGTTGCCTGACGATCCACGAGCTCAGGAGCCGAGCGACTCGGTGACCGCTTCGATCAGGGCCGCGGTCACGTCGGGATCGAAGTGCGATCCCGCGCACCGGCGCAGCTCGGCCAGGGCGTCCGCGATCGGCATGGCCGCCCGGTAGACGCGATCGGACGTCATGGCATGGAACGCGTCACAGGCCAGGATCACCCGCGCCCCGAGGGGGATGTCCCCACCCGTGAGGCCGCGCGGGTAGCCGCTGCCGTCCCAGTGCTCGTGGCACGCCACCACGAGCCGACGGGCGCCGTCGAGCGCGGGCACCGGCTCCATGATCTTCGCGCCCAGCTCCGGGTGGCGGCGCATGACCGTCCACTCCTCGACGGTCAGCGGCCCCGGTTTGGCCAGGATCGCGGCGGGAACGCCGATCTTGCCGACGTCGTGCAGCGCGGCCGCGACGGTGATGTCGCGCAGTTCCGGCCCCGCGAGCGCCAGGCGGCGAGCGACGGTCGTCGTCAGGCC
>DASXOR010000057.1:0-10229 GCA_036494095.1 Gaiellales bacterium
CACGTTCCGCTCGGCGGCCGACGGCCACGAGCTCGAGCAGCGCACCCTGCCCGAGCTCGCCGGCCCCAACTCGCAGCCCGTGCTCGAGCGGATCGGCATGCGCGATCTCCTGTACTCGTTCGGCATCGCCAACCCGGGAGCGATCGTGCTCCGAAACTTCCCCCGCTACCTGCAGGAGTTCGTGCGCCCGGACGGCAAGCTGATGGACATCGCCGCGACCGACATCCTGCGCTCGCGCGAGCTCGGGGTGCCGCGCTACAACGAGTTCCGGCGGCTGCTGCACCTGCGCCCCGCGAAGGACTTCGCCGACGTCACGGACGACGCGGCCCTGGCGGAGCGCATGCACGCGCTCTACGGCGGTGAGATCGAGCGGCTCGACGTCATCGTCGGCATGTTCGCCGAGAAGCGCCCCCGGGGGTTCGCGTTCAGCGACACCGCCTTCCGGATCTTCATCCTGATGGCGTCGCGGCGGATCAACAGCGACCGGTTCCTGACCGACGACTACACGGCGTCGACGTACACCCAGGCCGGGATCGACTGGGTCGAGGACAACCGCTTCGTCGACGTGCTCCAGCGGCACTACCCGGATCTCGCCCCGTCGCTGCGCGAGCTGGCAAACGGCTTCAAGCCGTGGTCGCCGGTGGGAGGCGGAAGCGCCCGTGCCTGACACGCTGATCGACGTCCCCGCCCTGATGGCGATGTCCCAGGCCGAGCTCGACGCGACGTTCCGCGCCAGCCCGGCGGGCGACATCCCGGACGGCGAGGCCGAGGGCACCGTGCTCGTCGCGCCCGGCACCGAGCTGACCGGGATCGCCGCCAGGCTGATCCATCTGCTCGCGTGGAAGGGCAAGGTGTTCGACGCCGACCGGGGCGACCTGCGCAACGAGGTGCTCCTGACCGGCATCCACGCCGTGCAGGCCAGGGTGTACAAGGACGCGAGCTGGTTCGACGGTCAGGAGTGCATCGTGCTCGACTACTCGCACACGTCCGCAGTCGCGCACTGGATCCGCGACGAGATGCGCCTGGTGGCCCCGAACCTCTACCTGGGGATCGTGTTCTGGGATCACACGAAGCTGATCGACTTCGTGCTGCGGTTCCCGGCCGCCGCCGGAGGATGAGCGCGACGCAGACGTGGGCGCCGCAGGTGGCGGTGACGGTGATCGCAGAGGTGCGGGAGGGGCGCGAGCGAGCGCTCGAGGGGCTGCTGCACTCGATGGGCGACGGCGTCTCGAACGAGCGCGTGATCGCGTTCGGCGACCTGGAGGGCGTGCACTTCGCCCGGCTCGTGCTGGCGCCGCCGGTCGACCCGCGCGATGCCTCGACGCTGATCCTGATGAGCGACGTCGACGGCGCGCAGGACGATCATCTGGCCGAGCTGGCCGAGCGGCAGGGCGACGGCATCGACGCGGTCTTCAGCCATTGCAGCGGGTATCCGGACGCGCCGGCGGGCGTCCCCGCGCGGCTCGCCTTCCTCCGCGAGCGGGCGGTGCGCGCCGACACGAGCTACGTCAACCGGCCGGGGCGCACCGTCGCCCAGGTGCGTGACGAGGCTCGGCTGCGCGACGCGATCGAGATCTACCTCGACTCGGCCCGCCCCCAGCTCGAGACCTGCTCGGCTCTGGACGCGCGGGCGCAGGTGCAGGCCTTCGTCGCGGGCGACCCCCGGCTCGCGTTCGCCGCGACGCCCGCACCGGAGCCGCGGCTCGGCGAACGCGTGCGCTCCGCGCTCGACCTCGCGCGGCTGCCGGCGACGTTGATCGTGCTTGCGCCGCTTCTGGTCGTCGTGGCGGGGCCGTGGATCGTGCTGCTGCGCCTGCACGAGTGCCACGACCCGGCCCCGGACATCCGCCCCGACCCGGCCGCTGTCGCCCTTGTCGCCGGCCTCGAGGACCACCTGGCGCAGAACTCGTTCACCGCCGTCGGCCGGCTGAAGCCCGGCCCGTTCCGGCGCCTGACCTCGACCGCGCTTCTGTGGGTCGCCGACTGGGCGACGCCGCACCTCTTCGCGCACGCCGACCTGGCCGGGGTGAAGACGATCCACTTCGCCCGCTGGGTGTTCCTCGACGGCAAGAGCCGACTGGTCTTCGCGAGCAACTACGACGGCAGCCTCGAGACGTACATGGGCGACTTCATCGACAAGGTCGCGTGGGGCCTGAACGCGATCTTCTCGAACGGCGTCGGCTATCCGCGCACGAACTGGCTCTTCTGCGACGGAGCCTGGAACGAGGAGGCGTTCAAGCATTACATCCACACGCATCAGCTGCCGGCGCACGTGTGGTACTCGGCCTACGGAAACCTCACGAACGCAAACATCGAGCAGAACGCGCAGATCCGGGCCGGCCTCCACGGCCGCATGACGGCGACCCAGGCGGAGCGATGGCTCGAGCTGCTGTGATCAGGTCCCCTGATATGCTCGAGCTGGAGGACATCCAGGGCCTCGTGGTGCGCGGGTATGCCCACCTGCAGGCGGCGCGGTACGTCATGCTCGGCATCCGCGACGCCGCGGCGGCCCGGCGCTTCATCGCCGACACGATCCCCACGATCACCACCGCCGCGGCGGCCGGGCCGGGCCGGGCGGCGCACCTCGCGCTCACGGCCGCCGGGCTCACCCGGCTGGAGCTCCCCCAGCCGGCCCTGGCCGGGTTCCCGCCGGAGTTCACCGAGGGCATGGTCGCCCCCGCCCGCAGCCGCGTGCTCGGCGACGTCGGCGAGAGCGCACCGGAGGCGTGGGCGTGGGGCGGGCCGGCCACGGATCCGATCGACCTGCTCCTGCTCCTGTACGCGCAGGACGCCGGGGCGCTCGAGGAGCTGGCCCGGCCGATCGAGGCGGCGTACGCGAACGGCGGTGTGGCCGAAGTGCACCGGCTCGACACCGCCGCGATCGGCGACCGCGAGCACTTCGGCTTCCGCGACGGCATCTCCCAGCCGATCATCGCCGGCCTCGGCCGCACCGGGCCGGCCGAGCACATCGTGCGCGCCGGCGAGTTCGTGCTCGGCTATCAGAACGAGTACGGCCTGCTCACCGCGCGCCCGCTCGTGCCCGCAGACGCCGATCCGACGGGCGTGCTGCCGGTCGCAGCCGCCACCGGCGAACACGACCTCGGCCGCAACGGCACCTACCTGGTCGTGCGCCAGATGCAACAGGACGCGCCCGGCTTCTGGCGGTTCGCGCGTGAGGCGGCGGGCGCCGGCGACCCGGTGGTGCTGGCGTCCAAGATGGTCGGCCGCTGGCCGAGCGGCGCGCCCCTCGTCGCCGCGCCGGACGCCGACGACCCGGCGCACGCGGCGGCGAACGGATTCGGCTACGCGAACACCGATCCGGCCGGCCTGCGCTGCCCGGTCGGCGCGCACGTGCGCCGCGCCAACCCGCGCGACTCGCTCGACCCCGACCCGGGCACCGCGGGCTCGATCGCGGTCAACCGCCGCCACCGCCTCCTGCGCCGCGGTCGCAAGTACGGGCCGGCCGCCGACGTCGCCGCACTGCAGTCCGGGACAGGGACGGACGATACGAGCGACCGCGGCCTGCACTTCATCTGCGTCGGGGCGAACATCGCCCGCCAGTTCGAGTTCGTGCAGCGGGCCTGGGTCGGGAGCCCCAAGTTCGCGACGCTCTACGACGACGCCGACCCGCTGATCGGCCGCCACGCCCCGCTCGGAGGAACGTTCACGATCCCGGCGCGGCCGGTGCGCCGGCGCGTGACCGGGCTGCCGCAGTTCGTGACAATACGCGGCGGCGCGTACTTCTTCCTGCCCGGTATCCGGGCGTTACATTACATCGGCTCGCTCGAATCGTAACGTCACGCGGGCGTGACGTTACACATCGTCCTCGGCGAGGGCACAGACGCCGAGCCCGATCGCGACGAGTCCTGCAGCAGACAGGATCGCCACCGAGCGGACGTCGCCGGGGATGCGCCGCCGGCGGGCGCCGACGAGGGCCGCGACGATGTCGGCCGCGTCGCAGGCGATGCCGATCTTCCACCACAGGCGGCGGTCGTCACCCCCGCTCGCGAGCAACCCGACGCCCAGCGTCGCGTTGCGCACGCCGAACAGGCGGGTCGCGTAGGCGGCCTCGGGGTTGCGCTTCGGGTCGAGGCCGAACATCACGAGCGTGAACCGGGGCGCAACCCACGCCGTGGTGCCGAGCGCGAGCCTGATGCCGACGAGCGCCCGCCCCGGGAACGACCGCACCACTACTCCTCCTCGGCGGCGAGCGCGGCGGCCCCGAGGGCAGCGCCCAGGAGCGGCGAGGCGATGAGCATGAATCCGGTGCGGCCGTTGCGCGGCACCCGGCCCGCAGCCGTCTCGACCAGCGCCGCGGCCGCATCCGCCAGATCGCAGGCGATGCCGGCCTTCCACCACGTGCGGCGGGCGGCGCCAGAGCTCGCCACAAGACCCACGCCGAGCATCGCGTCGCGCACCGCGAAGAGCTGCAGCATGTAGGCGGCCTGCGGATTTCGGCGCGGTCGCAGCCCGCCGAGGCGCAGGGCGGGCACGGGGACGACGAACGCGCCGCCGCCGATCAGGACGCGCCCGGCGACAAGCAGCTTTCCGGGAGTCGATGTGCCCACGGCGAGATGATAACGTCGGCCGCGAGGCACGATGGGCCGTCTGAAACGCACCTTCTGCGATGCCCTGGTGGCGCTCGCAAACTGCGAGCGGCAGCTCGACCCGTACTTCCGGGACGGCTTCGACCGCGTCGCCCAGCGCCCGCTTGCGGCCGCCACCCAGGCCGTGATCGGCTGGACGCGGTCGGACCCGAAGGGCCTCGGGGCCGCGGAGGAGCGCGCCCTCCCCGGCGAGGAGCGGATCACGGGCGAGATCGTTGCGGCGATGTCGGCCTTCCTGCGCAACACCTATCCGCACGGCCACGCCCTGCGAGCTGGGAACACCAAGACCTACGGGGTGGTGCGCGGGGAGCTGCGCGTCCACGCAGACCTGCCGCCGCGCTACCGGCACGGCGTGTTCCAGCCGGGCCGCCGCCATCCCGTCTGGGTGCGCTTCGGCGGGCCGGGCCCGCTGGCGCCGCCCGATCCGAAGGACAACGGGGTGCTCAGCATCGGCATCAAGCTCATGGGCGTCGAGGGCGAGAAGCTCTTGGACGACGAGCGCTTCACGCAGGACTTCACCGGCATCAGCGCCCCCACGTTCACGACGCCGAACGTCGCCGAGAACCTGAAGCTGCAGCGCCAGCTCGAGCAGGGGACGCCGGTGTGGTACTTCGTCAACCCGCTGGACTCGCATCTCCTGGACGGGATCATGCAGGGCCTCTACGCCCGCCTGAACACGAGCCCGCTCGAGGTCACATACTGGAGCTGCGTCGCGTACCTGCTCGGGCCGGGGCAGGCGATGCACTACCTCGTGCGGCCGCGGTCGCAGGCGCGCACGCCCATTCCCCGCCCGCCCGGCCCGGACTACCTGCGCCAGGCGATGGCGGCGACGCTCGCCCGCGAGGAGGTGCGGTTCGACTTCATGATCCAGCTCCAGGGCGACCCGTGGCGGATGCCGATCGAGAATGCAGCCGTGCGCTGGAGCGAGACGGAGTCGGTGCCCGAGGCCGTCGCCGAGCTGGTGCTGCCGCCGCAGCGCTTCGACTCGGCCGCGCAGCTCGCGTTCGCCGGCAACCTCTCCTACAACCCGTGGCACAGCCTGCCCGAGCATCGCCCCCTGGGGAACCAGAACCGCGCCCGGCGCACGATCTACCAGGAGCTCAGCCGGCTGCGCCAGCGCATGGACGGCGAGGCCCACATCGAGCCTACCGGCGAGGAGACGTTCTGACGCTGCTTCGAGCTACGCCTGGGCGAGGAGCAGCGACTTGCGCACCTGATCGAGCTCCGTGCGCAGCTCGTCGCCCCCGAGCCTGCCGTCGATCGCCTCGCCGATCAGAAACTCGATCCTGTGCGCGACCCGCGGTGCTTCTAAATTGCTCCAGGTCAGCTCCGCGAGTGCTCCCTGGAGAGCGTCCAGGTCATACTCGCGATCGAGGTAGTACCCGAGCATCTCGCTGAGTTCGCGCTCCATCACCACCACCTTGCCCCTTCGCAAAGCCTACGTTAGCCCAGACGACCTCCGCGACATCTTCGACCGCGGCCGGTACGTCGAGCGCGCCCAGGCCGGCGAGCTGACCGAGCGTGAGCTCGTGCGCGGCCGGCCCTCGCTCTCCTCCGCGCACCCGGCGGAGGCGATCAGCCGCCGGGTCGGCTACTACGACGACGAGGGGCGGGAGCTGGCCGTCGCACACGAGCTGATCCTCCCGGACGGGACGATCGGGGGCAGCGGCCGCTCCGACCCCATGCGGGTCGACGTGGACGGCACGCTCTACATCTCGACCGGGCGGTTCATCGCCCGCCGGCCGAGCGCCGGCTAGATGATCGATGCCACGCCACCGTGATGTCCTGGGCGGCTGCGAACCGAGGAGCGCAAGCCCCACCACGACCCGAACCCCCGCCACAGCCTGACGACCAGGCGGGCGGGGGCGTGGCATCAATCGTCTAGGACGCTCGGCGGGCGACGAGGGGATAGCGGCCGACCGGCATCTCGATCAGGCCCTGCAGCACGAAGGCCTCGCCGATCAGCGTCGCGGCCGAGATGGCCACCGACAGGTAGATCGCCGCCGGCGAGACGGACGTGAGCGCATGCAGCGAGGTGCTCTGCGCGAACGCGGTCGCAACGACGCTGGCGAGCGCGAGCGCTGCGATGTCGAACAGGCCGAGCACGGCCACCGTTCCCAGGTACGTGATGTGCAGGCCGCGGTACGACGATACGACGAGCTTCACCATGAGCGCCTGCAGGAGCAGTCCCGGCAGCAGCAGCCGCACGAGCGCATAGGTGACGTGGCGGTGGTCGGCTCCGGCCAGGTTGGCCGGCGTCAGGAGACCGCCGCCGCCGACGCTCGTCAGCCGGACAGCCGCGACGAGCGCCACCTCGGCCAGGCGAGCCGCCAGACCGGTCGCGATCAGGATCACGACCATCGTTGCAACCCCGAACACGGATACGTGATGTGTTCTCATACTTCGGTTATCCCCCGGACGGGGGTTGACGTCAAGCGCAGAGTGCTACGGTCGCCGAAACCACGAGTCGCCGGAGACGTCCGGCGCGGAGGCGATAGCGGATGGAGATCGGCGTCTACACCTTCGCCGAGCTCGCGCCGGACCCCGACAGCGGGCGTCCGATCTCGGCCGAGCGGCGGCTGCGCGAGCTGATGGAGGAGGCCGAGCTCGCCGACCAGGCCGGCCTGGAGGTGTTCGGCGTGGGCGAGCACCATCGCGGCGACTTCGCCGTTTCGGCTCCCGCCGTCGCCCTCGCCGCGGCCGGCGAGCGCACCGAGCGAATCCGCCTGACGAGCGCCGTGAGCGTCCTCAGCTCGGATGATCCGGTGCGGGTGTTCCAGGCCTTCGCCACCCTCGACCTGCTCACGGGCGGACGGGCCGAGATCATGGCGGGCCGGGGATCGTTCATCGAGTCGTTCCCACTCTTCGGCTACGACCTGGACGACTACGACGAGCTGTTCGCCGAAAAGCTCGACCTGCTGCTCGCTCTGCGCGCCTCCGAGCGCGTGACCTGGTCGGGACGGCACCGGCCGCCGCTGCACGACCTCGGCGTCTACCCGCGCCCGCTGCAGGATCCGCTCCCGATCTGGATCGCCGTAGGCGGCACGCCGAAGTCGGTCGTCCGCGCGGGCACGCTCGGGCTGCCGCTCGCCGTCGCCATCATCGGCGGCGCTCCGGCCCGGTTCGGGCCGCTCGTCGATCTCTACCGCGAGGCCGCCCGGCTGGCCGGGCACGACCCGGCCGGGCTGCCCATCAGCATCAACTCGCACACCTACGTGGCGGAGACGTCGCAGCGGGCCGTCGCCGAGTTCTTCCCCGGCTACGCCGGCATGATGACGCGGATAGGGCGCGAGCGCGGCTGGCCGCCGATGACGCGGGAGCAGTTCGACGCGGGGCGCGCGCCCGATGGGGCGCTCCTGGTCGGCAGCCCGCAGGAGGTGGTCGAGAAGATCCTCCGCCAGCACGAGATCTTCGGCCACGAGCGGTTTCTCGCCCAGATGAGCGTCGGCACGATGCCGCACCGCGACGTGATGCGGGCGCTCGAGCTGCTCGGCGGCGAGGTGGCCCCGGCGGTGCGGGCGCAGCTCGCCCCGGCTTCGCCCCGGCCGTAGCTACGCGGACAGCGGCAGCGTGGCGACGTGGGCGCGAGTGCCGTGAACGGCTCGGCGAAGAACGCGGCGCCGACGTCGCCGCGCATCCGGTCGAGCGCGGCCTTGGGCGGCATGGGATCGCGGTACGGCCGCCGCGCGGTGAGCGCGTCGTACACGTCGGCGCAGGCGAGCACACGGCTGATCGCGGGGATCTTCTCGCCGGCCAGGCCGCGGTGGTAGCCGCCCGTCCACCCGTTCGTGGTGTGCCCCCGCGGCCTCCGCGAGGCCCGAGAAGATCGGCACGTGGCGCAGGATCTCCTCGGTGTCGCGGGGGTGGCGCCTCACCGCCTCGTACTCGGCGGCGGTCAGCCTCCCGGCTTGTCCAGGATCGAGTTGGAGACCCCGAGCTTGCCGATGTCGTGCAGGAGGCCGGCCCGGCGCAGGTCGCGCAGCTCGCGCTCGTTCCAGCCAAGCGCCCGGCCGATGCCCACGGCATACGCCGAGACCCGGTCGGAGTGGCTGGCGGTGAAGGCTCTTGGCATCGATCATCGACGCGAAAGCCTCGGCGATCCGGTCGACGCGGGCGTCGTCCGCCGCAACGAGCCCGGATCTACGATGGGCGGGCATGGCGACGGCGATCGGCATCCTGCACCCGGGCGAGATGGGCGCCGCCGTAGGCGTGGCCCTGCGCGGCGCGGGGCACGACGTCGTCTGGGCCGCCGCGGGCCGCAGCCGCGCCACAGCCGCGCGCGCCGAGGCCGCCGGGCTGCGTGACATCGGCTCGGTCGCGCAGATGACCGCAGCGTGCGACGTGATCGTGTCGGTCTGCCCCCCGCACGCCGCGCTCGCCGTGGCCCGCGAGGCGGCCGGCTTCCGCGGCCTCTACGTCGATGCAAACGCCGTCGCGCCTGCGACCGCCCGGGCGATCGGCGCGATCGCGACCGCGGGTGGCGCCCGCTTCGTCGACGCCGGCATCATCGGGCCGCCGCCGCATGCCGCGGGGACGACGCGGCTGTACCTGGCCGGCGCCGAGGCCGGGGCGATCGCCGCCGCCTGCGCCGGCACCACGCTCGCCGCTCAGGTCGTCTCGGCGCGTCCGGGCGACGCCTCGGCCGTGAAGATGGCATACGCCGCGTGGACGAAGGGCTCGGCGGCGCTCCTGCTGGCGGCCAGGGCCGTCGCCCGGTCGGAGGGCGTCGAGGACTCGCTCGTGCAGGAGTGGGCGCTTTCCCTCCCGGGGCTCGAGGACGACCACGCACGCGCCGGCCGGTCGGCGGCGGCCAAGGGCTGGCGCTGGGTCGGCGAGATGGAGGAGATCGCCGCGACGTTCGCGGCGGCGGGCCAGCCCGACGGCTTCCATCTCGCAGCGGCGGAGGTCTTCCGCCGCTACGGAGCTACGGACTCCAGGCCGTGACCGCGGCGCCTTCGGTGAAGATCATCCCGCCCACGATCGCCGGCTGGCCGGCGGTGGACGCGGCGCTTGCGAAGAGCACCTTGCCGGTGCTGGCGTCGAGCGCCTCCAGTGTGTCC
The DNA here is from genome assembly GCA_036494095.1 of Gaiellales bacterium. Taxonomy (GTDB): domain Bacteria; phylum Actinomycetota; class Thermoleophilia; order Gaiellales; family JAICJC01; genus JAICJC01. The sequence goes on from DASXOR010000057.1 coordinate 9,668, forward strand.
TCGTCGACGCCGTAGACGACCCCGCCCGCAACCGCGGCCGGCGAGAACTGATCGCCCTGGGCCCGCGGGTCGCGCCAGAGCACACGGCCCGTGGCCGCCTCCAGGGCGCAGAAGCACGGCCCCTCCTGGAAGCCGACGAACACCCGCCCGCGGGTCACGGTCGGGGTGGTGAAGAGCCCGCCCGGCTGGGCCGGGAACGCGCGCGACCACAGCCGTTGCCCGGCCGGCGAGAAGGCCATGACGGCCCCGACCCCGCCCACGTAGACCACCCCGGCGCTGACCGACGGCGACTGGAAGACGCCGCCGGCGGGAGTGCGCGACCAGCGCACGTGGCCGGTGGCCGCGGCGAAGGCGACGAGCCGACCCGGCTGCGTCTGCGGCACGGACCCGAAGTCGCCGGACGTGGCGGCGTAGGCCACGCCCCGAGCGACGGCGGGCGAGAGCGCGCCGCCGGTCGTGGCGATCGTATGGCGCCAGAGCGGGGCGCCACCGCCGGCCGCGAATGCGTACTCCGTCCCCGGCTGGGCCTGGCCCGGAGCGCCCGTGGCCACGAACACCCGGC
>DASXOR010000058.1:0-18408 GCA_036494095.1 Gaiellales bacterium
CGCCCTCGAGCCGGATCCGCTCGCGATGGGTGCCGTCGATGCTCGGGACGGCCGAAAGCAGCGCCTCCGTGTACGGGTGGTGCGGCCCGGCGAACACCGTCTCGGCGGTGCCGAGCTCCATGATCCGGCCCAGATAGAGGACGGCGATGCGGTCGGACAGGTAGCGCACGACGCCGAGGTCGTGGGAGATGAACAGGTACGTGACGCCCTCGCGGGACTGCAGGTCGACGAGCAGGTTCAGGATGGCGGCCTGGACGGACACGTCGAGCGCCGAGGTGGGCTCGTCGCAGACGACCACCTCGGGGTTCCCGGCGAAGGCCCGTGCGATCGCGACCCGCTGCTTGAGGCCACCGGAGAGCTGCGTCGGCCGCAGCGCGAGGTGCCGCTCCTCCATCCTGACCGAGCGGATCAGCTCCAGCAGCCGCGCCTGCAGAGCTTCGCCGTCGAGGCCGGCCAGCCGGTGCAGCGCCCTGCCGACAAGACGGCGCACGCTGTGGCGGCGGTTGAGGGCCGAATCGGGGTTCTGGAAGACGATCTGGAGCGCCTTCACCTGTGCGCGCGTGCGCCCGCGGGCATCGCCGGCCACGGCCACGCCGGCGAGCGCGACCTCCGAGCCCGGATCGGGCTCGGTCAGACCCAGCAGGACGCGGGCGAGGGTGGTCTTGCCGCTGCCCGACTCGCCGACGAGGCCGAGCGTCTCGCCCGGGTTGATGTCGAGGTCGACGTCGACCAGACCGCGGACGCGCTCACCGTAGTAGGCGAACGTCTTCGACACGCCGCGCAGGCTCACCACCGGCGCTCCCGCTTCGCGCACCACCGGCGCCTGCAGATCGACCGGCGTCTCGCGCGGCAGATCGGGGGCCTGCTCGTGATGGTGGCAGCGCGACGTGCGCCCGGGACCGACGGCGTACGGAGGCGGCGACTCGGTGCGGCAGCGGTCGTCGGCAAGCGCACACCGCGGCGCGAAGATGCAGCCCTCGGCCGTGTGGCCCGGCTGCGGCAGGAATCCCGGGATCGTGTCGAGGCGGCCGTGGTCCTTGCGCCGGCCGCGGCGCGGAATGCACCGCAGGAGCCCGACCGTGTACGGGTGGCGGGGCTCCGCGAACACCTCGGCGGCCGCCCCCTCCTCGACCAGCTCGCCGGCGTAGAGCACTCCGACGCGGTCGCACATGCGGGCGATCACGCCCAGGTTGTGGCTGATGAAGAGCACCGACGTCGAGAACTCGTCGCGCAGGGCGGCCACCAGGTCGAGCACCTCGGCCTCCACGGTGGCATCGAGCGCCGTCGTCGGCTCGTCGAGCACGAGCAGCGACGGCTCCGATGCGAGCGCCATCGCGATCACGACCCGTTGCAGCATCCCGCCTGAGAGCTGATGCGGGTAGCGGCGCATGACCGCGGCCGGGTCGGCGATGCGCACCTTGTCGAGCATCGCCTGTGACCGCTCCATCGCGGCTCCGCGATCGAGCCCGGCGATCTCGAACACCTCGGCCATCTGGCGGCCGACGCGGATCGATGGGTTGAGCGCCCGGCCGGGCTCCTGGTAGACCATCGACACCGTCTCGGCCCGCAGCCGGCGCAGGTCGGAGCGGCCGAGCGCGAGCGCGTCGCGCCCGTCGATCGTGATCGCGCCCGAGCGTACCCGGCCGTTGCGGGGCAGGTAGCGCATGAGCGCAAGCGCCATCGTCGACTTGCCCGAGCCCGACTCCCCCACGAGCCCGTAGGACTCACCCCGTGCGATGTGGAACGACACGTCGCGCAGCACCAGCCGGTCGCGGCCGCGGACGCGATAGGCGACGTCGACGTTCGCGACGTCGAGCGCGACGTCCGGCACGGGCATGGTCTCGGCGGCCGCGCTCATCCCTCGAGCACCCCCGAGATCGAGTCGGCGATCAGGTTGACCGCGACGACGAGCGACGCGATCGCAAGCGCCGGGAACAGCGTCTCCCACCAGAATCCGGCGGTGATCTCGGCGTAGTTGACCGAGATGTCGGCCCCCCAGTCGGCCGTCGGCGGCTGGATGCCGAAGCCGAGGAACGACAGGGTGGCGACGGCGAAGATCGCGTAGCCGACACGCACGGTGAACTCGACCAGGATCGGCTGCAGGACGTTCGGCAGGATCTCGGCGAACATGATGTACGGGGAGCGCTCGCCGCGCAGCCGGGCGGCGGCGATGTAGTCGAGCTCGCGTTCCGACAGCACCGCCGAGCGCACCGTTCGCGCGATCAGCGGCGTGAAGACGAAGCCGATCACGATCGTCAGCGTTCGCGGGGACGGGCCGAGCGCCACCACGAAGAGAAAGGCGATGATGACCACCGGCAGGGCCAGCACGGCCTCGACGATGCGGCTTGCGACGGTGTCTGTCCACCCGCTCAGATAACCCATTGCCAGGCCCAGGGCCGTCCCCAGCACCGTGCCGATGAGCGTGGCGAGCGGGGCGACGATGAGGATGCTGCGGGCGCCCGCGATCACGCGCGAGAACACGTCGCGGCCGAGCTGGTCCGTGCCGAACCAGTGCGCGCCCGACGGCCTCTGGTTCGTGGCAAGCAGGTTCTGTCCAAGCGGGTCGTGAGGAGCCAGCGCCGACCCCAGGAGCGCGCACAGCGCCCAGAAGATGACGATGACCGCTCCGATCACGAACGTCTTCGAATGCAGGAGCTGGTGCAGCAGCTCGCGGCGCACCTGGCCGACGCCGGCGTCCAGCGCTCCAGCGGCCTCCACGGGCGGATTGGCCGCGCTCACTCGGACGCTCCGAAGCGGATGCGCGGGTTCAGCATCGAGTAGACGAAGTCGGCGATCAGCGTCGCGACCATGTACACGATGCCGATCGAGAGCACGCCCGCCTCGAGCATCGGGAAGTCCTTCTCCTGCGCCGCCTTGTAGATCAGGAGGCCTATGCCCTGGTAGTTGAAGAGCGTCTCCACGATCACGAGGCCGCCGATCAGGTAGCCCGTCTGGGTGGCGATGACTGTCACGGTCGGCACGAGCGAGTTCCGCAAGACGTGCCGGCGGATGACGACGCCGCGCGGCAGCCCCTTCAGGACCGCCGTGCGGGCGTAGTCGGAGTCGAGCGCCTCGACCGTGCCGGCTCTGGCCATGCGCGCGATGTACCCGAACAGGATCAGGACCAGCGGGATCGAGGGCAGGATCAGGTGATAGACCTGATCGGGGATCGACGCGCCGGGGCTCCACGATGCCGAGATCGGCAGGACGTCGAGCCAGATCCCGAAGACGATGATGACGACGATGCCCGAGACGAACTCGGGGACGGTCGACGCCGACAGGCCGAGCACCGTGATGATCCGGTCAGGGGCCCTGCCGACATTCAGCGCCGCCACGACGCCGCCGAGAATGCTGATCGGGACGACGATCACGAACGCGACCGCCGCCAGCTTGAGCGAGTGCTGCAGGGCGGCCGAGATGTAGGGCTCAACCGGGGCGCGGAACTGGTAGGAGTTGCCCATGTCGCCGTGGACGAAGCCCGTGATCCAATCCCAGTACTGGGTCAGCAGCGGGCGGTCGACGCCGAGCTGGTGATCCAGCGCGTTGATCGCGCTCTGGGGAGCGAGCTGTCCCAGGATGGAGCGGGCCGGATCGCCGGGCAGCACCTGGCCGGCGAAGAACACGATCAGGCTGAGGATCCACAGCGTGATGAGCGCATACCCGACCCGCTTTGCGATGTAGAGCGCCATTTCCGATCCGCCTCGTCAGGAGCGGGGCGCCGGCCGGGAGAACCGGACAGACGCCCCGCTCGTGGCCTCATGCCTTGCTTGCGTTGAACAGGAAGAGGTGGCCGATACCCGTCGGCTCGACGCCGGAGACGTTCGAGGCGGACGCGGCCAGGTAGTTGTAGAAGTAGGCGTAGATCACCGGCGTCTGCTCGAGGAGCAGGTTCTGGATCTTGCCGGCGACGGTCCTCTGGCTCTGCAGGTCGAGCGCGGCGATGTACTGCGCCGAGAGCGTGTCGTACTGGGAGTTCTTGAAGTGGGCGGCGTTCCAGGTGCCCTTGCTCTGCAGCGGCGCCTGCAGGAACAGGTTGGGAACGCTGCGGTGGCCGTAGTCGACCATGCTCATGATCCCGCTCAGCCAGTCCTTCGAGTAGTACTGGTCGGGCGACTCGATGGTGAGGGCGATGTCGACGCCGATCTTGGCGGCCGACGACTTCACGATCTGGGCGAACGCGGGCATCTCCTGTGTTGTCTCGGTGAAGAGGTGCGTCGAGAAGCCGCTGCCGTGGCCCGCCGCCTGGAGCAGCTGCTTGGCCTTCGTCAGGTCCTGCGCCCGCTGGGGGACGCTCGAGTCGGTCGAGGCGAAGACCGGCGCGAACGGGCTGTCGTTGCCGAGCTCGGCCTTGCCCTGGAAGAGGCCCTGGACGATGTCGGGCCGGGCCAGGGTGAGGGCCACCGCCTGGCGCACGCGCGGGTCGGTGAACGGCGCCTGGTCGTTGCGCATCGAGAGCTCGCGATGGGCGCTCGAGCGGACGCTGATCACGGTCACCTTCGGGTTGTTGAGGAGCGCCTGGCCGCCCTGGACCGAGAACTGCCCCACCACGTCGATCGTGCCGGCCTCGAGCGCGAGGATCTGCGGCTGCTGGGCATCGTAGAACGTGAACTCGGTGGCGTCGGGGAGCGCCTTCTTGCCCCAGTAGGCCTCGTTGCGAACGAACGACGCGCCCACCTTCGCCGTGTAGCTCTTGAGCTTGAACGGCCCCGTCCCGATGAAGCTGCCCTCCCACTTGGACGAGTCGTAGTTGTTCGGGAGGATGATCATGTTGTAGTTCTCGGAGGAGCACACGTACGGGAAGTTCGCGTCAGGCGCCGTCAGGTGGAAGGCGACGGTGAAGTCGTCCACCTTCTCCACCCCGGACGGCACAATGATCCCGTTGAACGCGCTCAGGGCGTTCGACTTGCCCTTCGGGTCGCTCTGCAGCTTGTACGTGTAGACGACGTCGTCGGCCGTCAGGGGCTGGCCGTTGTGGAACTTGACCCCCTGCCGGATCTTGAACGTCCACACGTTGGCGGCCGGGTTGGCCGACCAGCTCTCGGCCAGAACGGGCACGAGCTGCGACTTCGAGTTTGCGAGACACAGGTACTCACCGGTCTGGGCGAGCATGTCCAGACCGCCCTGATCAAGCACCGTGACCGGGTCGATGGCACCCGAGGGCGTGATGATCCCCGCCTTGATGGTGCCGCCCGGCTTCCCGGGTGCGCCGCCGCTGGAGGCCGAGCTGGATGAGTTCGCGCCACCGCACGCGGCCACGATCGCGGCCATCATCGGCAGCGACAGCCCGACCACGGCGCCGCGGCGGAGGAAGTCCCCGCGGCTGAGGCGGCCGGCGACGAACTCGTCGATCACGTGGTTTTCAATCTCGTCCCTGCGACCGCGGATGGTGTCGAGCCTGCGCTGATTCTCGTCCATGTGTGGATTCACCTTTCTGTCCGGTTCGGCTTCGTCGTTGCAATGAGTCTGTCGGTCCCCCGTCCGACGTTCGACGTCAGCCGGTGCCCGGGGGTTGGTGGACCGCGCGGAGTGTCGCCGAGGCCCGCAGGCCGGCGGAGCGTAGGTCGGCGAGCAGCCGCCTGCGCCTGCTGCGGTCGATCCGGCCGCTGGGGACGCAGAGCGTCATGGCGGCGACGGTCGCTCCGCCGGCGGCCGTGATCGGGACGGCCATGCACTCGAGCCCGAGGGACGTCTCGTTCACGTTCTCGGCGTAGCCGACGGCGCGGGCGCGATCGAGGATCGCGTGGACCTCGTCCGGGCGCATGCGCCGCCCCACCGGGGTGACGAGCTCGACGCCGGCCAGCAGCCGGTCGACCGCGGCCGGCTCGAGCGCCGCCAGGAGGACGCGGCCGCTCGCGGCGGCGAATGCCGGCAGGCGGCTGCCGACGCGCGTGACCAGCCGCACCGCCTGCGACGTCTCGGCCTTCGCGATGAAGAGGGCGTCGCGATCGTCGAGGACGACCAGGCACGTGGTCTCGTCGTGGCGGGCGATCAGGCCCTCGGCCTCGGCCTCGAATGCCGAGACGAGTGCGGAGCACGAGCTGCGCGCGCCGAGCTCGACCGCGCGCGATGCGAGCGTGTAGCCCGCGTCGCCGGCCCGTTCGACGAAGCCACGCTCCTCCATCGCGGTGCAGGCCCGGTGCAGGGTCGTCTTGGGGAGGCCGGTGGCGGCGCTCAGCTCGGCCAGACCGGACGGGCCCAGCCGGTCGAGCGCCTCGAGCACGCCGAGCACGGCGGCCATCCCGGGCGAAGCCGGGCGGCCGGGCGAGCGCGTGCTTGCGCCGACGGCGACCGCCATCAACACCGCGCCGGATCAGGTCGGGGGTCGTCCATCTCCCGGTTCCGCCGGTGGAACACGAGCCGCACTGGCGGAGCAAGATCTGTCTCACATCGGCCCGGGGTTGTCAAGGCGGCGCCGGCCGGTGGAGCGAGGGCGTGAGCGCGCCAATTGGCATCCACTGCAAATGCCAATTGGGTAGGGAACCTCGTAGTCGCTGGCGAAGGAGAACCGGGAGCGCCGCCAATTGGCATCCACTGCAAATGCCAATTGGGTATGACGGCGTCCGCCCCCCGCCCCCGATTACACTCGCCGCCGTGAAGACCGCCCGCACCGATGTCGTCGGCAGCCTGTTGCGGCCGCCGGAGCTGCTCGAGGTGCGGGAGCGGTTCGAGCGCGGCGAGGCCTCGGCGGCCGCGCTGAAGCACGCCGAGGACCGCGCCGTCGACGCCGCCGTCGCGCTGCAGGAGGGCGCCGGCATCGCCGTCGTCACCGACGGCGAGATGCGGCGGCTGTCGTTCCAGAGCGGCCTGCCCGACGCCGTCGACGGCTTCGGCGACGTCCCCCTCGAGGCCTACCTGTGGGGCGACTGGCATGGCGACGGCGTGGGCGACCGCGCCACCGAGCGCCCCGCGGGCCTCGGAGTGCGCGAGCCGCTGCGGCGGCGCCGGCATATCGCCGCGGAGGACTTCACCTATCTGCGGGCGCGGGCGCGGGCGATCCCGAAAGTGACGCTCGCGAGCCCGAGCCTGTACGCCAACCTGTGGTCGTCGGAGCACTCGGGCGACGCCTACCCCACGCTGGACGGGTTCCTCGAGGACGTGGCGGCGCTCACCCGTGACGAGATCGGCGAGCTGGCCCGCCTGGGCTGCACCTACATCCAGCTCGACGCGCCCCACTACCCGCTTCTGATCGATCCGGCCACGCGCGCGTTCTACGAGAGCCAGGGCTGGACCGTCTCGCGCTGGCTCGAGCGCGGCATCGAGCTCGACAACTGGGTCATGCAGGGCCACCCCGACATCACCTTCGGGTTCCACCTCTGCCGTGGCAACCAGGGCAGCCGCTGGCTCGTCGAGGGCGGATACGAGCCGATCGCACGGCAGGTGTTCCGCGGCATCAGCGCCGACCGGCTGCTGCTCGAGTACGACGACGAGCGGTCGGGCTCGTTCCAGCCGCTGCGCGACGTGCCCGACGACAAGGTGGTCGTGCTCGGCCTCGTCACGACGAAGTCGGCCCGGCGCGAGACAGTCGAAGAGCTGACGGCCCGGATTCACGAGGCCGCCCGCCATATCGATCTGGAACGGCTTGCCATCAGCCCCCAGTGCGGGTTCGCGACGTCGGTGCTGGGGAATGCACTGACGCCCGCTGACCAGCGCCGCAAGCTCGAGACGCTCGCCCGCACCGCCGCATCCGTGTGGGGCTGACCACAAAGCCCCGGCGCAGGGGTGGCGCCGGCCTGGCGCGTCCGTCACAATACGGCCGGTGGACGGCCCGTCGAACGGCACCGTGCCGAGCGTCCTGGTTGTGTGCGCCGGCCAGCGCGATCGGCTGAACCTCGCCGACGAGCGGATTCTCGATCGGTTCGCGCTCCGCTTTGCCGGACAGCCGATGGGCCCCGGGTTCGACCCCCGTACCTTCGTCGACCACATGGTCAGATTCGGGCCCGCGGCGGACGGGATCTTCGGCTCGAGCGACGCAACCGGGCATCTGGCGACCATCCTCGCCGACGCGGCCGGCCTGCCGGGCCCCGGCCGGGCGGCGTTCATGCGCTGCCACGACAAGCTCGCCTGCCGCCACGTCCAGGCGGACGTCGTGCCCGAGGCGACGCCGCGGTTCGCTCCCGTCAGCCTTGACGATCCCGGCGTCCGGCCGCCACTCCCGTTCCCGTTCTTCCTGAAGCCCGTCGCCGCCCACCTGTCCCAGCTGGCCTTCACCGTGGCGGACGAGGCCCAGTTCGCGGCCGCTGTGGCACGGGCGCGACTCGAGATCGACGCCGTCACCGCGTACGACCGCGCGCTCGAGGGCCGCGGGTTCCGGACGCTCATCGCGGAGGAACTGCTCGACGGGACGCTGGTCACGTTCGAGGGCTGGATGCAGGGCGGCCGGATGACCCCGATCGGCGTCACCGACGCGGTCATGCACGCGAACAGCATCAGCTTCCTGCGCTTCGAGTACCCGAGTCGTTTGCCGGAGGGGCCGCGCCGGACGATGGCCGACGTGGCGGCGCGGCTCATGCCGGCGCTCGGGTTCGACCAGAGTCTGTTCAACATCGAGTTCTTCGTGCGCCCGGATGGGAGCGTCACGATCGTCGAGGTGAACGGGCGGATGGCGTCGCAGTTCGCGCCGCTCGTGCAGGCGGTGCACGGCGTGTCGAGCTACGAGATTCAGCTCGAGCTGTGCGCCGGCGGCACGCCCCAGCTCCCGCCGGCCCGCCACGACCTGGTGACCGCGAGCTTCCTGCTGCGCTCCTATGACGACGCGGTCGTCCGCTCGGTGCCGGATCCAACCACTGTGCTCGAGCGCTTCCCGCACGCCCACGTCGAGGTGCTGGTGCGGCCCGGCCACCGCCTGAGCGAGAATGACGACGACACGGTCAGCCACCGCCTGGCCGTCGTCGCGCTCGCCGCCGGCGACCGCCCGGCCCTCCTGCAGAGGTTCGCCGAGGCGGTGACGATGCTGCCGTTCGAGCTCGAGCCGCTGTCCGCACCGGTGGGCTGACTTCGTCAAGACCCGGCGCCTGGCACCGGTTATTCAGTGCGCTTGGGCAGGCGGGCGAGGGCGCTCACGTCCTCGTCGCCATGGCCCTCGCCCATGAGCGTGTCCTCCTGCGCCGCGACGAGCGTCGAGACGGCGAGCGGGAGGCCGGCACGGCCCGCCTCGTCGAGGGCGATGCCCAGGTCCTTGCGGTGCAGGGCAACTTTGAAGCCGAGCGGATAGGTGTCGGCGATCATGTTGCCGCCGCGGTTTGTGAGCACCCACGACGCCGCTGCCCCGGCCGAGAGCGCCTCGACGAGCTGCGGCAGATCGAGCCCGGCGGCCTCGGCGAGCGCGATGCCCTCGCCCACGCTCGCGTAGGTGCCGGCGATCATCACCTGGTTCACGGCCTTCGCGACCTGGCCGGCGCCGCTCGGGCCGAGGTGGGTGATCCGGCTCCCAAACGCCTCGAGCAGCGACCGGGCGCGGGCGACGTCGGCGTCGGCGCCGCCGCAGAAGATCGTGAGCGTGCCGCGCTCGGCGCCCTCGGAGCCGCCCGAGACCGGCGCGTCCACGATGCCGATATCGCGCTCGCGCAGCTTGGCGGCGATCGCGGCCGTCGCCGCCGGCGAAACCGTCGAGCAGTCCACCACGAGTCCGCCGGGCGCGAGGCCCTCGACAACGCCGTCCGGCCCGAGCAGGACGTGCTCGAGGTCGGGCGTGTCGGACACACAGGTCAGCACCGCCTCGGCTGCGGCCGCGGCTTGCGCGGGCGTCGCCGCCCGGCCGGCGCCGGCAGCCGCGAGCGGCTCCTCGCGCGACCGCGTGCGGTTGTGCACGGTCACCGCGTGGCCGGCGGCAAGCAGGTGCCGCGCCATCGGCGCCCCCATGGTCCCCAGCCCGATCACCGCCACTCGCATCGGGGGCGATGATACCCAAGCGGGGTCAGACCCCGAACGGGAGCCGTGCGCATTTCGTGACGCTTTCTGGGTGGGGTCTGACCCCGGTTCTCCTAGTCCCCGGCGAGGTCGCGCCGCTCCTGCTCTATCGAACGGCGCAGGATGGCCGAGCGGGTGACGCGATCGAGGCCGTGCCAGAGCACGGTGGCGACGAAGTTGCCGCGCAGGTCGCGGTGCATCGACTGCACCTCCGCCTCGGCGTCGACGTCGAAGCCGAGGTCGCCGTCCTGCATCACGATCCGCAGCAGCTCCCCCTCGGCCAGCAGGTGGCTCGTGATGATCTGGGCGTCGTCGGCCGAGATCTGCAGGGCGTGTGCGCCGTACTCGTCGCCGTTTGCGCCGGTGACGCGCATCGCCTGCCACACCGTCATCCGCACGTGCCTGTGGCGGCCCGCGTTCACCTGCTCGGCCGCGTAGACCGTCCGCATCAGCCGTTGCTCGACGCTACGGTCGACCGGGTCGAAGTCGATGGCGTAGCGGCGCAGGCCGTCGCCGAGCGGCTCGGCCCGCAGCACGGTCGCATCGAGCCGGGCGTTCGTGTCGTCGTCGACTCGGAACACGACCCGCACCCGGTTCCCGGGCACGAGCGAATGCTCGGTCACGACCTTGACGCCGCCGGCCGAGAGGTCGACCGACCGCACGACCATGAGCGTCGTTCGTCCGTCGCGGCCGACGGCCGCGCACGACACGGGCAGCCTGACCATGACTCGGAAGAACTCCCTGCGCTCCGCATCCATTCACACAAGGATCGGCGGGGATCCCCTATCCCTTGACAGCTACTCGGCACCCATGAACGGATAGCGGTAGTCGGTCGCCGGCACGAAGGTCTCCTTGATCGTGCGCGGGCTGACCCAGCGCACCAGGTTCCACATCGACCCGGCCTTGTCGTTCGTGCCCGACGCCCGCGCGCCGCCGAACGGCTGCTGCCCGACGACAGCCCCGGTGGGCTTGTCGTTGACGTAGAAGTTGCCGGCCGCGTTGCGAAGCGCGTTCGAGGCATGCTCGATCGCGCGCCGGTCGGTCGCGAACACCGCTCCCGTGAGGGCGTACGGCGAGGTGCGATCGACCAGGTCGAGCGTGTCGTCGACCCGCTTCTCGTCGTACACGTAGGCGGTCACCACGGGCCCGAAGAGCTCTCGCCGCATCAGGTCGAAGCCGGGGTCGGTCGTCTCGACCACCGTGGGCGAGACGAAGTAGCCCTGCGAGTCGTTGGTCTCGCCGCCGACCAGCACCTCGGCGTCGGCGGCCTCGGAGGCGAGCTTGACGGCGTCGCGCTGGGTCGCAAACGCGCTCGCGTCGATGACGGCCCCCATGAAGTTGCGGAAGTCGCGCACGTCGCCGACCTTGATCGTGGCGACCTGCTCACGCAGGGCGTCGCGCACCTGCGGCCACAGGTTGGACGGCGCGTAGATGCGCGACGCCGCCGAGCACTTCTGGCCCTGGTACTCGAACGATCCGCGCACGACGGCGGTCGCAACCGCCGCCGGGTCGGCGGACGGGTGGGCGAAGATGAAGTCCTTGCCGCCGGTCTCGCCGACCAGCCGCGGATAGCCGCGATAGCTGTCGATGTTCTGGCCGACGGTGCGCCACATGCCCTGGAACACCGGCGTCGAGCCGGTGAAGTGGATGCCGGCCAGGTCGGGATGGGCCAGCACCGCCTCGCCGACGTCGCGGCCGGAGCCGAGCACCATGTTGATTACCCCCGGCGGCAGCCCCGCCTCCTCGTACAGCTTCATGAGGAAGTGGGCCGAGTACACGGCGGTCGACGCGGGCTTGAACACGACCGTGTTTCCCATCAGCGCGGGCGCGGTCGGCAGGTTGCCGGAGATCGCGGTGAAGTTGAACGGCGCGACGGCGAACACGAAGCCCTCGAGCGGGCGGTACTCGATCCGGTTCCACATGCCGCGCGACGACACCGGCTGCTCGCTCATCAGCCGGTGCATGTAGCTCACGTTGAAGCGCCAGAAGTCTGGCAGCTCGCACACGGCGTCGATCTCGGACTGATAGACCGTCTTTGACTGGCCCAGCATCGTGGCGGCGTTGAGGGTGTCGCGCCAGGGCCCGGCGAGCAGCTCGGCGGCGCGCAGGAACACGGCCGCCCGTGCCTCCCAGGGCGTTCGCGCCCACTCCTCGCGGGCCGCGGCCGCGGCCTCGATCGCCTGCGCCACCTCGGCCTCGCCGCCGCGGTGGAACTCGGCCAGCACGTGCTCGTGGTCGTGCGGCATGACGGCCGTCGCCGTGCGGCCGGTGCGCACCTCGCGCCCGCCGATCACCATGGGGATCTCGATCTTGCGGCCGGCCATCTCGTCGAGGCGGGCCTTGAGCGCGGCCCGCTCGGGCGATCCGGGCGGGTATTCGCGCACGGGCTCGTTCGCCGGCTCCGGGAGGTTGAAGACGCCTGCAGCCATGCGCCTTACCCTATCGCGGGCGATAGGATTGAGGTGTTAGCCACCGGGAGGACAGGACATGAGCGTTGCGCTGAAGCGATTTTCGAACCACATCGGCGGCAAGGCCGCGGATTCGAGCTCGGGAGAGACCATCGATGTGGTCAATCCCGCGACCGGCGAGGTGATCGCCGCCGTCCCGAATTCCACCGCCGAGGACATCGACCACGCCGTCGAGGCGGCCGAGCGGGCCTTCTTCGGCGACTGGGGCGATACCACCCCGGCCGAGCGCTTCGAGATTCTGAACACGCTCGCCGACGCGCTCGACGAGCACGCAGACGAGTTGGGTGAGCTCGAGTCCCTGAACGTCGGCAAGCCGCGCGGCGCCGCCGTCGAAGAGGTGGCCGGCGCGTCCGACTGCCTGCGCTTCATGGCCGGCGCAGCCCGAACCCCTGAGGGACAGGCCGCGGCCGAGTACGTGCGCGGGTCGACCTCGATGATCCGGCGCGAGCCGATCGGCGTCGTCGGCCAGATCACGCCCTGGAACTATCCGCTGATGATGGCGGCGTGGAAGATCTCCCCCGCCCTCGCAGCCGGGAACACGGTCGTGCTCAAGCCGTCCGAGATCACGCCGCTCACCACGCTGCGCATGGCGGAGATCGCGGCGGACATCCTGCCCGAGGGCGTCCTCAACATCGTCTCCGGCGACGGCGACCCCGTGGGCGCGGCCATCTCGTCGCATCCGCGCATCCGGATGGTGTCGATCACGGGCTCGGTCGAGTCGGGCAAGAAGGTCGCCCGCGCCGCGGCTGACAACCTCAAGCGCGTCCACCTCGAGCTCGGCGGCAAGGCGCCGGTGATCATCTTCGACGATGCCGACGTCGAGGCGGCGGCCGAGACGATCAAGGCCGCCGGGTACTGGAACTCGGGCCAGGACTGCACCGCCGCGACGCGGATCGTGGTCGGGCCCAAGGTCTACGACAACTTCCTCTCGGAGCTCGTCGACCAGGTCGACTCGATCAAGGTCGGTGACCCGTCCGAGGTCGAGGACATCGACATGGGGCCGGTCGTCTCCCAGCGCCAGCAGGAGCGCGTGCTCGGCTTCCTCGAGCGGGCCACGTCGGCGGGCGCGAAGATCGCCACCGGCGGCGAGGCGATGGGCAACCGCGGGTTCTTCGTCAAGCCCACGGTCGTCACCGGCGCCGAGCAGCGCTCGGAGATCATCCAGAAGGAGGTCTTCGGCCCCGTCGTCACCGTGCAGCGGTTCGCCGACGACGACCAGGCCATCGCCTGGGCGAACGACGTCGAGTACGGCCTCGCCGCCTCGGTGTGGACCGAGAGCGCCCGCCGCGGCCTGCGCGCCGTCGGCAAGCTCCAGTACGGCTGCGTGTGGCTGAACGACCACTTCACCGTGTTCAACGAGATGCCGCACGGCGGGTTCAAGCAGTCCGGGTACGGCAAGGACATGAGCAAGTACGGGCTCGACGACTACACGATCGTCAAGCACGTGCTGGCGAAGTTCGAGTAGCAAGCGCGGCACAGGTGCCTGGCACCCGCGGGTGCCAGGCACCGAACCCGCTGCCGAAGGGGGTCGGCTAGCCTGCGCGCATGGCTCCTGTCGTCCGAGCCGAATCGCTGACGAAGCGGTTCGGCAAGCTCACGGCCGTCGACAACCTGTCCTTCGCGCTCGAACCGGGCACGATCACCGGCTTCCTGGGTCCCAACGGCGCGGGCAAGACCACCACGCTGCGCATGCTCCTGGGGCTGGCGGCGCCGAGCGCGGGGCAGGCGCTGATCTTCGAGCGGCCCTACGCCCAGATCGAGCGGCCGGCGCTGCGGATCGGCGCCGTGCTCGAGGCGACCGACTTCCATCCCGGGCGCTCGGGACGAAACCACCTGCGCACGCTCTCGCAGGCCGTCGGCATCCCCGACTCGCGCGTGGACGAGGTGCTGCGCACGGTCGAGCTCGACAGTGCCGCGCGCCGCAGGGTGAAGGGCTATTCGCTCGGCATGCGCCAGCGGCTCGGCCTGGCGGCCGCGCTGCTCGGCGACCCCGAGCTGCTCGTCCTGGACGAGCCGGCGAACGGCCTCGACCCCGAGGGCGTGCGCTGGCTGCGCGACTTCCTGCGCAGATTCGCCGGCAGCGGCCACACCGTGCTCGTCTCGAGCCACGTGCTGGCCGAGGTGGCCCAGACGGTCGACCACGTGCTCATCATCAACCGCGGCAAGCTCGTCCGGGAGTCGCGGCTCGACGAGCTCACGGCCACCATCGGCGGCGCGGTCATCGTGCGCTCGCCTCAGGCCGAGCAGCTCGCCGACGCTCTGCGGCGGGCCGAGATCGAGGCGATTGCACAGGATCACCGGCTGCTCGTCCACGGCACGACGACCGAGCGCGTCGGCGAGATCGCGGCGGCTGCAGGCATCGTCCTGCACGAGCTGCGCACGGAGGAGTCCTCGCTCGAGGAGGTCTTCCTCGAGCTGACCGCGGAGCGGCCGGAATGATCGCCCAGTCACGGGCAGAGCTGCTCAAGATCCGCTCCACCAGGACGACGCTCGGGCTGGGGCTCGGGATGGTCGCGATCATCCTCTTGTTCGTGATCCTCGCGGGTCTCTTGAGCGACCTGAACGGCCTGGCAGGAGCCGAGAACGAGCGCCAGTTCTTCGGCACGGGCAGCGGCTCCGGCCTGTTCGCGGCTCTGGCCGGGATCATGCTCGTCACCGGCGAGTACCGCTTCGGCACGATCCGGCCGACGCTGCTCTTCACCCCGCGCCGCTCGACCGTCCTGAACGCGAAGGTGATCGCGAGCGTGCTCGCCGGCATCGCCCTTGCGGTCACCGGAGAGGTGCTCGCCGTCGCCGTCGGCGAGGTGATCCTGCACAGCCGCGGCGTCGCCGTCGACCTCGACCGCCACGACTGGACACTGCTCACGATCGGCACGGTCGGCGGCACCGCGCTCTGGGGCGCGATCGGGGTGGGCCTCGGGATGATCGTCCGCAACCAGGTCGGAGCGATCATCGGCCTCCTGGCCTGGTTGTTCCTGGTCGAGAACCTGCTGTTCGGGCTGGCGCCGTCGGTGGGGCGCTACGTCCCCAGCCAGGCGCAGAACGCGCTGATGGGCTTCACCACCGACCACCTGCTGAGCCCGGCGGCGGGCGCCGCCGTCCTGGTCGTCTGGACGGTCGTCCTCTGCGTGGTGGGCGCCGCGCTGGCCGCCCGCCGCGACGTCAGCTGATTCTGACAGGTGCCTGGCACCGGTTTCCGGTGCCAGGCACCGGCCCTGCTCCCTAGACGCCGCTCGGCGTCTCGCTCGGCAGCCGCAGCAGGTCGCGGATCGAGACGATGCCGATGGCGTGGTCGCCGTCGACGATCGGCACATGCCGGTAGCCCCCGTGCACCATCATCGCGGCAGCCTCCCCGATGGTCGCCGTCTGCGGGGCCGTATCGGGGTGGCGCGTCATCCAGTCGCCGACGGTGCCCTCGATGTTCCCCGCGCCGACCGCGCGCAGCACATCACGCTCGGTCATGATCCCCTCGAGGCGGGTGCCGTCGGTGACGAGGATCGCGCCCACGCGCCGCTCCGCCATCCGCCGCGCGGCATCGGTGAGCGCGTCGCCGGCGGCGGCCGTGAGCAGCTTCGAGCTCATGACGGCCGAGACGAATTCGTTCTCGGAGCGCGAGTACGGCATCGCACGATCTTACCGGCGGTGGCCGGGCGGGGGGCGGACGGCCGGTACCATCCCGTCGATGTCATCTCAGCTTCACGCAGGCAAGCCGTGCGTCTGTCAGCACCGGCTGGCGCGATGCGACCAGAGCTGCGTCGCCGACATGCTCGACACGACCTTCTACGTCGCGTGCCTCAAGCTGACCGGCCGCAGGTGCCTGGTCGTCGGCGCCGGAGACGTCGGCCTGGAGAAGATCGAGGGCCTGCTCGCCTGCGATGCCCGCGTCGATGTGATCGCGCCCGAGGCGTGCGGGGGCGTCCTCGACCTGGTGGCGGCGGGCGATGTCCAGTGGACGCGGCGCGACTTCGAGCCGGGCGACTTGGAGGGCCGGTTCCTGGCGATCGCGGCGACGTCGGACACCGAGACGAACATCGCCGTGTTCGAGGAGGCCGAGCGGCGCTCGATGCTGTGCAACGTGGTCGACGTGCCGCCGCTCTGCAGCTTCATCCTGCCGGCGATCGTCCGCTGCGGGCCGATCGCCATCGCCATCTCGACGGCCGGGGCGAGCCCCGCGCTGGCCAAGCGCATGAAGCGCGAGGTCGCAGCCCTCTACGGGGCCGAGCACGCCGAGCTGGCGGTGCTCCTGAACGATGCCCGCGGCTGGGCGAAGGACACGCTGCCCACCTTCGCCGGCAGGCGCGACTTCTTCGAGGCGATCGTGAACGGCGACCCCGACCCGATCGCCCTGCTCCGCGCGGGTGACCGCGCGGGCGTCGACCGCCTGATCGCCGAGCGCCGCTCGGCCGCGGAGGCGGCGCTCGCCTAGAACGGCGGCGGCCCCGGTCGCCCGGGGCCACGCGCTCATTTGAACCGGTACGTGATCCGGCCGCGGGTCAGGTCATAGGGCGAGAGCTCGACCTTGACCCGGTCACCCGGGAGGATGCGGATGTAGTAGCGCCGCATCTTGCCGGAGATGTGGCCGAGCACCTCGTGGCCGTTGTCCAGCTGGACGCGGAACATCGTGTTGGGCAGGGCCTCGGTGACCTCGCCCTCGACCTCGATGGTCTCTTCCTTGACCAAGCGGCTAGCCGATCACCGTCACGTTGGTTGCTTCCATCCCCTTCTTGCCCTGCTGCGCCTCGAACTCGACCTTCTGCCCCTCCTCCAGGTTCCGGTAGCCGTTCCCGGAGATGTTGGAGAAGTGGATGAAGAGGTCGGCACCGCCGTCCTCAGGGGCGATGAATCCGAACCCCTTCGAAGCCGAGAACCATTTGACTGTGCCAGTGGCCATGAAGCTCTCCTGGTCGACGATTTGTGAACGACGCAGGTCACGCACTCACGGTCCCACACGCACGTTCATGAGTCCCACAGCGGCACTCACGCGCGACAGTCTAGACGAACAATTGCGGCGAATTCCAGCCCCGAAGCGGCGTTTACCGGGTGGTCACAGGGCAGAGACGCGGTCGACCACGTCGCCGCCCTCGGGGGCGGCGGGAGGGCCGCCGTTCGAGTCGGCAGCGGCCCGCCGGGCCTGCTCCTCGGCTCCCGCACGACGGCCGCGCCGTCCACGCGCGCGGCGGCGGCGGTCGCGGCGCTCCGGCGATGCTCCCACGGGCTCGCCGCGGGCGATCTTGCGCACAGCTCCGGGACGCGAGTCCCGCGTCGCCCCGCCCTCGCCGTCGGAGACCTCGAACTCGACCCGGACGCGCCCGCGCACGCCTGCGGCCTTCAGCTGCGCGAGAACACGGCGGGCGGCGTCGTCGGCCAGCACCTGCGCCTCGGCCGGCTCGAGCGGCACCACCAGCCCGGCCCCGTCGACGGCGATCGCGGCCACGCGCTCGCTGATGGGCTCGTTCAGAAGCTTCGAGACGATCACCTGCAGCGGCGCGACCTCGACGGCCGCCGAGCGCAGGCCGACGGCGGTCTCGAAGACGCGCTCGTCGCCGGCCAGCTTCCAGTGCAGCGTCCCGACACCCAGCCGTTCGCGGATGACGGGGTCGGCGTCGTCTCGCAGGCGCACGGCCACCTGGGGCGAGACCTCGACCTCGGCCGAGCCCTCGACGCGCCGCAGCGGCACGGCCGGCGGAGTCGATCCGACCACGACGCCGTTGAACGACACCGTCTCGCCCCGCTCCGTGGCCGCCTTGCGCTTGGTCTTCTTCGCCGTCTTGGCGCGCTGCATCGGGGCGGGGATGTTCGAGCCGAGTGCGGCCGCGAGCCGCAGCGGATCGGCGGAGAGACCCGTGCGGGCGAGCTCGATGATGCGCTCGCCCGCGGTGCCGCGCCGGGGCGAGGCCACGGCGAGCAGCGCCGCGCCGGCCTCGAGCGGCGCCGCCTTCGCCACCTGGGCGAGGCGCAGGCACGCCTGCGAGTGCTCGGTGTCGGTCTTCGCGTTCGCGACCGCGCCGAGCAGGCCGCGGCCGTCGTCGATGTG
>DASXOR010000059.1:0-6740 GCA_036494095.1 Gaiellales bacterium
ATCCACGCGGTGTTCTTGACCGCCCGCCAGAAGTACGGATCCGACTCGTGCTGCCCATGGATCGTCCCGACCCCGAACATGAACCGGTAGTTGTCGAGACCGACCCAGCTCGGCTTCGTCAGCAGGTCGTAATGGGTGAACGAGTAGTACAGGCTGAGCACCATCGGCCACGCTGTGAAGAGCGTGAACCCGACGATCCACGGCGACAGGAACAGGAGCACCGTGGCGTACTTGCCGGCGGATACCCGCCGCCGCGCACGCCGGCGCTCGGCCGGCGTGCGGGTCGGGGCGGCGGCTGCCGCAATCAACGGGAGCGGCGCCTCTACGGTGTCTCCCCCTGCTGGAGCTGGTTGTCGATGTTGGTGTCGAGCTGCGCCAGGCCCTGCTGCAGGTTCGAGACGCTGCCCGCCTGCCACTTGGCGTCGAAGTCGTCGGCCAGCTGCGCGTAGCCGGCGCCCGAGGGCAGTAGCGGCGGATAGAACGAGGAGTTGGGGTTGTTCCAGATCTTCACGAACGTCGGGAACTGCGGCCCCAGGTCGAGGTTGGGCGAGCTGCCCGAGCCGGCCGTCGTCGGCACGTTGCCGAGCGTGTTTGCGAGCGTGACCAGGTAGTTGGTGTCGGTCGCGAGGTACTTGACGAGGTCCCACGCCTCCTGCGGGTGCTTGGTGCCCTGCGGGATGCCGACGATGGTGCCGCCGACGCGGCCCGACCCATACAGGCTGGGCACGTTGGACGGGAACGGGGCCGTCGCATACGACAGCGACGGATGCTCGCGGCGGATGAACGCGGTGCGCCACTCGCCGTCGAAGACCATCGCCACCTTGCCGGTCTCAAACGCGTTGGTCGGGTTGAACTCGGAGTTCGTGTATGTCGCAGCGAACTTCTGGAGGTTCGAGTAGCCGTACCAGTCGACCAGCGACTTCTGCCACTGGAACGCCGCCGCCCAGGCCGGGTCGGTCGCGAGCTGGGCCTTGCCGCTCGAGTCGAACCATGTCCCGCCGTACGCGTGTCCGAGGTCGGCGATATCGATCTCGTTGAACAGGTTCAGGGGCACGAAGCCGGCCACCTTGATCGAGCCGTCGGGGTTGCGCACGGTGAGCTTCTTGGCGTCGGCCGCGAGCTCATCCATCGTCTGCGGCGGGCTCGTGATCCCGGCCTTCTTGAACATGGCCGTGTTGTAGTAGAAGCCGTAGGCGTCCGTCAGTGACGGCAGCGCACACTGCTTGCCGGCGATCTTCGTGTAGCTCAGCGTCGCCGGTGCGAACTGCTTGATGGACATCTTGTCCTTCTGCATGAATGGCGCCAGGTCTTCCCACAGGCCGCTCGAGCAGTACTGGCCGGCGTAGCTCGGCGTGAACCCGATCGCCACGTCGGGGGCGTTGCCGCCCTTGATGGCCGCGATCAGGTTGGGGTCGAAGGTGTCCGTGTCGCCGTTGGGCTGCGGCTCGAGCTTGAGGTGGATCCACGGGTACCGCTTCTCGAACCCCTTCAGGCCGTCCTGGAACGGCCCTGACTCCTCCTGGAGATACTGATGCCACACGGTCAGCGTCACCGGGGCATGCGACCCGTTCGAGCCCGAGCTCGACCCCCCGCCCGAGCTCCCCCCGCCGCATGCGGCGGCGAGCGCAACGGCGAGCACCGCCGCCGTGCCCACAAGTGTCCGTCTCCGTCTCATCTCGCCTCTCCTCCCGTGATGGCGATTGGCATTCGAGAAAACAACGTCTCCTGGGCGGCCGCGAGCGCCGTCGCGACCGCGCCGTGCAGCACCACCTCGTCGCCCAGCGCGGATACGGCCAGCCGCGGCCGAAACGGAGAGATCCGGTGCAGCTCGCGCTCGATCGGCGCGAGCAGCAGGTCGCCGCCGTTGCCGGCAATGCCTCCGCCGAGGATGACGAGCGCGGGATCGAGCACGGGCACGACCGCGGCGATCGCAAGCGCGATCCGGGCCGCGATCAGCTCGGCCACCTCGGCCGCCGCGGGATCGCCTCTGCGCGCGGCGGCGAAAACGCTCTTCGGCGAGGCCGGCCGCAGGCCGTGGTCGCGCGCGAGCCGGCGCGCGGCGGCCGCCGACGCCGATTCCTCGAGCTGGCCGCGGCGGCGATAGGCGGGGTCGTGTGGGTCGCCCGGGCCGACGGGCAGATAGGCGATCTCCCCGGCGGCCCCGGCCGCGCCGCGGTAGAGCTGGCCGTCGACGACGATGCCGAGGCCGATGCCGGTGCCGACCCACAGGAACACGAAGTTGTCGGTGCCCCGGCCGACGCCGCGGGCGCGCTCGCCCAGGGCGGCCAGGTTGACGTCGTTGTCGAAGCTGGTCTTGCCGCCCAGGTCAGCGCGCAGCGCCTCGACAAGGCCGTGCTTGCCGCCGGGCAGGTTCGGGCTGAGGGCGAGGTGAGTGCGGGACGGGTCGAGCACGCCGGGCAGGCCCACGGTGGCGTGCGTCACCTGTGACCAGCCGATCCCGCGCTCACCTGCCAGACCGTGCGCGAGCCCGCTGATCTGGGCGACGGTGGCGGTGCGCCGGGTGCGCTCGTCGCGGCGGGCGCGGACGGTGCCCGTGATGTCGGCGAGCGCAGCCCGCACCCAGTGGCTGCCGACGTCGATCCCGACGACCCAGCCGGACTCGGGGTTCAGGCTGTAGACGACCGCCCCCGGGCCCTTCGGGCCGCGCGAGCGGCCGGCCTGATGCACGAGGCCGGCCCCCTCGAGCCCGAGCAGCGCCTGCGAGACGGTCGGCTTGGAGAGGCCGCTGCGGCGGGCGGCCTCGGCTCGTGACATCGCGCCGTCGCGGCGGATGAGCTCGAGCAGGCTACGCTCGTTGATGGCCCGCAGCAGGCTGGGTGTGCCGGCCGCGAACTCGGGGGCGCTGTCGCCGGAGTAAGGAAACTTTCCTGACAATACTCCGGGGAGGATAGGCCCGTGCGCGCCGCAAAGTCAAGGGTACGGAGGCCGGTATGCTCCGGGTCCGTGGCACCTCGCCTGGCAAGACACTTCCTCGCGTGCGTTCGGGCCGCCGACACGTGGATCGTGCGCGCCGGCTGCAGCTGCTGCGTAGCCCGGTCGCAGGCCGAACTCGGCCGCACGCTGGCGGCCTCGGGCGACCGCGAACGGCCGGCCTGAGCGCCGGCAACTCGCCGCGTGACCGCCTCCCCGCCGAGCGCTACCTGCGGCTGGGACTGCAGGTGGGCCGGCACGTCGAGGGCATCGTCGACGGTTCCGCTACAGGTTCACGCCGCGACGCTGAATCGGTGCTTGCCCCGGCCCTTGGCGTCGAGCAGCGCCGTATCGGCGGCGTTGATCAGCTCCTCGGCCGTGTGGCCGTGAGTGGGCGACGTGGCGACGCCGATCGAGACGCCGATGCCCTCGCGCCGGAATGCCGCGAGTAGGCGGGCCGAGAGGACGGCCGCCTGTGCGGCGCCGGTGTCCCGGGCCGCCAGCGCCAGCTCGTCGCCGCCCAGCCGCCCGGCCGTGTCGGCCTCGCGGGCGTGGCGGCGCAGCAGGCGCGCACACGTGCGCAGGACGCGGTCGCCGTGGGCATGGCCCCGGCTGTCGTTCAGCAGCTTGAAGTCGTCGATGTCGATCACGAGAATGCTGACCGGCTCCTGCGCGCGGGTTGCGGCCCGCAGGCCGGCGGCCAGGCGGCGGCGGAACGTGCGCGGGTTGGCGAGCCCCGTCAGGGCGTCTTGGTCGGCGAGGCGGCGCACGCGCTGATACAGGTGGGCCTGGCGCAGCGCGCCCGCGCCCGTCGCGGCGATCGCCTCGCAGAAACGGATCTCGTCGTCGGTGAAGGCCGCCACATGGATGGGATCGACGATCTCGACGACGCCGAGGGTGCGTCCCACGGCGATCAGCGGCACCTGCAGGAGCGTCATCCAGCCCCACCTGCGCATGTACTCGCGCTGGGCCTCCGACACGGCGGGGTCGTCGACGAGCGACTGGACGAATCCCGTCTCGCCGGCCAGCAGGGCCACGAGCTCGGGGAGACCGGCGACGCTGTGAACGCCCGGCGGAGGCAACGGCACGCGCCGGTTCGTCCATGTCCGGAACTCGAGCACGTCGCGGATCACGCCGCGGCGGGGATCCCAGACGGCGATCGACACCTCGCCCACGCGCGGGATTGCCTGGCCGACGCCGCGGGCGACCTCGACCAGCACCTCGTTCACGCTCGCCGAGCTGGTCAGCCGGGCGGTGACGGCATAGAGCGCGGCAAGCCGCTGGGAGAGCCGCACATCGTCGCCCAGGGTGCGATCGTCGTCGCCGCGGTCGTCCTCCACCCTCTAGGAAATCGGCAGCAGCGGCCCGTCTTTGAGCCGCGGCCGGGAGCCGTTACGGCGGCCGCCCGCCGATCGGGCGATGTCGCCCTGCGTGATCGTGCCGACGATGTGCAACTCCCCGTCCACGACCGGCAGATGCCTGACCTGGTGCGTCGCCATCACCTGCAGGGCATGGTCGAGCGGCTGCTCGGGGTGGACGTAGACGAGCATGGACAGGCAGATGTCGCCGACGCACCCGGCGCGCATGTCAATATCCTCGGCGACCGCCCGCACGACCAGGTCGTGGTCGGTCACGATCCCTATCAACCGTCCGCCGGCGACGACCGGGAGGGCGTCAACCCCCTCGTCCCGCATCACCCGCGCCGCGGCGACCAGCACGAGCGACCGCTCCACCGCGATCGGCGCGGACATGACCTGCGCGACGGTCCTCGCCAACTCAGGATCGCTTCGGCTCGCCGTCGCCATCGCAATGCACGTGCCCGACCGGGGCCACGATCCGGGCCGCCTGGTCGAGCGTCGCGCCCCGCCCGATCAGTTCCTCGATGCGATGCACGAGGTCGGCGTGCTCGCCTTCACCCCAGGCTGCTCGCACGACCCGCGACGCGGCGGTCGACTCGTATCCAAGCTGGTTCAGGCGCTCCGCCTGCCACGCTCGTACCCGCACCTCCTCGGCCTCCCGGGGGCCGGCCGTCTCGAGGGTCTCGGAAGCGGTGTCGCGCGGCGATCGAAAACGCATCTCAAGGAAGTCGTTCCCCCGCTGCCTGCGACTGAAACCTGTGTCTGTGGGGCTGATCACATGCGAGACGTTTGGGGGCGCCCGGCCGCGGGCATCCGCATCCGAGAGTCCCCCGAGTGGAGGTGAGTGATGAGCGGTCCCGAGCATCCCGCTGATGGGCGTGGGCCGGCCGGCGAGCCGACGCGGTTTGCGCCCACCGATTTCCTCTCCCGGCACGAGGGCGCCGTGGGGCATGGAGACGGGCGCGACCGGGCCGTTCGCGAGATCAGCCGCGAGCTGAACCAGCGGTCGGACTTCCTTCAGGAGCTGCAGCGCCATGCGGAGCAGCACCGCAACCGGCTGCCGTTCCCCGACGGCCAGGCCGGGTCGGGCTCGGCTCCTACCCCGCCTTGAACTCGCCCCAGATGGCCGTGCGCTTGTTGAGCCCGGTCGGGGTCGTGTACAGGATCTCGTAGTTGTTCAGGATCCGCGGCGGGAACACGACCAGCGGGTCCTTCGCCGTGGCGCCGACGAGCGGGTAGGAGGCGGGCGTGCCGACCTCGTACTGCACGTAGTCCATCTCGCGCGCGTTCACGGCCGGCTCGAGCATGTAGTTGATCCAGGCGTGGGCTGCGACAGGGTCGGGCGCGTACGCCGAGATCGCCCAGTTGTCGATCCAGATCTCCGAGCGGCCGTCCGGCGCGATGACCTTGATGTCGCCCTGCGCCTTGCGGGCGTCGCGGATGCGGATGCCGTCGCCGGAGTAGGTGATGCCGAGGTCGATCTTGCCGGCGATGAAGTCGTCGAGGTAGACCTCGTTGATCGTGTTCACGTGCGGCCGCACCTTCAGGAGCAGGTCGCGGGCGGCGTTCAGCTCCTTGTCGCTCTTGGTGTTCATCGAGTAGCCGAGCGAGTTCAGCGCCACGCCGATCACCTCGGCCGGGCTCTCGATGAAGTTCACGTTCAGCCCCTTGGCGGTGGGCAGGAAGTCGAAGAAGTCCTTCCACGTCCGCAGGTTGGCCTTGACGTTGTCCGTCTTGACCGTGAAGCCGGTGATGCCGGTGTCCTTCATCACGGAGTACTTGTTGCCGGGGTCGTACGACAGGGTGCGCCAGTGCGGCGCCAGGTTCTTCAGGTTCGGGATCAGGCTGTGGTCGAGCGGCATGAGTAGGCCCAGCGGCGCCTCGATCCGGACGTGGTCGGCGTCCGGGACGATGATGTCGTAGACCCCCTGCCCCTTGGTCGTCTGGAGCTTGGTCAGGAGCTCCTCGTTCGACGTGTAGTTCGATTCCTTGAACGCGACGCCGAACTTCTTCGAGAACTCCTTGGCGTTCTTCGGGTCGTGGTACTGGGCCCAGTTGTAGAAGAGAAGCTGGTTCTCGATCTTCTTTTTCTGGAGGGCCGAGCTCGCGATCGACGGGGCACTCCCCGCGCCGCCGGTGGCCCCGCCGCACGCGGCCGTCGCGATGGCGAGCGCGCCGGCGCCGAGCAGCTCGCGCCGGTTGAGGACGCCGAAGCGCCGGCCCCCCTGGGTGTCGTCCGCGCTTGCGATTGCGTAGAGATACAGGAAAGTTGCGCATGAGTCAACGACCTGATATCCCAGATGCGGTGACGATCACCAACGGCACCTCCGTGCGCCTCGGCGCCCGCCTCCGCCACGCCCGCGAGCAGCGCCGGCTGTCGCTGGGAGACGTCTCCGAGCGCACCGGCCTCAGCCGTGGCTTCCTGTCCCGGGTCGAGCGCGACAAGACGAG
>DASXOR010000060.1:0-3733 GCA_036494095.1 Gaiellales bacterium
CGCCTCGACCTGCTGCACGAGGTAGTGCGACATGCCCGCGTCGAGCGAGTCGCCCCGGACGACGAGCGTGACGCTCCGCGCGTAGCGGGCCAGGTCGAGCGCGGCCTGTCCGGCCGAGTTCGCACCCCCGAGCACGTAGACGTCCTGGCCGGCCATCGCGGGCGCCTCTGACGCCGCGCTCGCGTAGAACACCCCGGCGCCGTTGAGCGCCTCGAGCGACTCCACCCCGAGCCGGCGATAGCTGGCGCCGGTGGCCAGCAGCACCGCGCGGGTGCGCACGCGGCCGCTGTCGGCGAGCGTGAGGTAGAGCCCGTCGGGCTCGCGCGAGAGCCCGGTGGCCCTCTGCATGAACGCGAAGTTCGCTCCGAAGACCCAGGCCTGCTCGAACGCCTGCTGGGCCAGGCGGCGGCCGCTGACGCCCCGGGGGAAGCCGAGGTAGTTGCGGATCAGCGAGCTGGAGGTGGCCTGCCCGCCGAGGCCGCCCTCGTCGACGACCAGGGTGCTGAACCCCTCCGACGCGCCATACACGGCCGCCGACAGGCCGGCCGGCCCGGCGCCGACGATCACGAGGTCGAAGTCCACCCGCTCGAGGTCCACCGAGGAGCCCGCCGCCTTCGTCATGTCGGCGTTGCTCGGGTCCGACAGCACGGTGCCGTCGGGGAAGATCACGAGCGGGAGCTTCGCGTGGCCGGGGGCCCGGGTCACGAGCTCGCGTCCCTCGTCCGAGTCGGCCAGGCAGAACGAGTGTGGGATCGCGCAGCGGCCGAGCACGTTTCGCAGCTCGAAGGCCCTGCCGGACCACGCCTCCCCGACCACGTGGATCGTGTTCGGCAGCGCGCGCCGCGCCTCCACCCACTCGAGCAGCAGGCCCGAGATCGCGTTCAGGAAGGACTCGTCCGGGGACGCCGCCGGCCTGACCACGAAGTGGTCGATGCGACCGTGGGCGATCGAGTCGAAGATCTCCTCGCCCGTCACCCGGTTGCCCCAGTGACCCCACTCGATGAGCAGCCCGCGCCGCGCATGCGGATGTAGGTGACGCGCCTGGTCCAGCAATTCGCTCCCGGTCATTCCGGTGAAGCACTGACCGGCGAGCACAAGAGCAACCTCCTCGCCGGCGGCCGCCAGCTCCTCCAGCCGGTCACGCGCCTCGGCGGTCGAGCTCATGCAGATGACGCGGTAGTGGCGGCCGTAGCGATCGCTCAGCTCTCGCTCGACGGCACGCAGTCCATTCGCATCCTCGTCAACAGCGAGAAGCACCGGGCCAGGCATGTGGCAACACTAGTCGCGGGCCGGTGATCGCCACTGATGGCCACCCAGATGCGGCCCTGTTGCTTTTTGGCGTAATCGCGCTTACGTTGGTCGCGTCGCCCCTAACTGGCAGGGGTCCGATCAAGTCGCCGACCGCGCCGTGCGAGGCGGGCGGCGCTTCCTCAAGCGAATAGGAGTAGGGATGACTCGACGCAGTTTGCGCCGCGCCGTCGGCTGCGGCATCGCGATGGTGGCGGGAACAACGGCGGTCGCGCTTGGCGCGAGCCCCGCCGGGGCACTGGTAGTCGCCGCGGGGCCCACCACGTTCAGCTACACGGGTGACGTGCAGCACTACACGGTCCCGGCGGGGATCACGCGGATCCACGCCGAGCTCGTCGGCGGCACCGGCGGGTCCGACAACCAGGGCAACCCGAGGACGCCGGGGCACGGCGCGATCGTGGACGCCGACCTGCCCGTCACGCCCGGCGCGACGCTCGACGTGTACGTGGGCGGGAACGGCGCGAGCGGAGACGGTGGCACTCCGGGCGGGTACAACGGCGGTGGCGCCGCAGAGGCCAATCCCGCCCCAGACAACTTGCACTGCTGTTTTGCCTCCGGCGGCGGAGCATCGGACATCCGCCCGGCCGCGGGTGACCTGAGCTCGCGCCTGCTCGTGGCCGGCGGCGGCGGCGGCGAAGGCGCTGACACCAACGGCGGCGACGCAGCCGGCGGCGCAGGCGGGAGCGAGCCGAACACCGGTACGGGCGGCGGCCCCGGCACAGCATCGGCGGGCGGCGCCGGCGGTGGCGGAATCGGCTTCGACAACGGCGGTGATGGCAGCTTCGGCCAGGGCGGCACCTCCGGGAGCGTCGGTGGCGCCGGTGGCGGCGGGTGGTATGGCGGCGGTGGCGGCGGCTACTACTCCGGCGGCGGCGGTGGCTCGAACTACGAGTCGCCCGACGCGACCAACGTCGTGGAGAGCCATGACGGCAGCGCCACGCCGGAGGTGTTGATCACGCCCCTCAGCGTGACGCTCGACTCGACCTCGCTGAGCTTCCCGCAGACGCCGCTCCAGAGCACCAGCGCCCCGAAGACGGTCACGCTGACCAACGCCGGGGGCCCGGTGAGCATCACGGAGGACTTCAGCGGCTCCGAGCCGGACGACTACTTCGTCGGCTCGAGCAGCTGCGGCGTGCTGTCCACGGGCGGCAGCTGCAAGATCGGCGTGCGCTTCAGCCCGCAGCAGACGGGTGATAGTGGGGCGACGATGACGATCTACGGCACCGATCCCTCGACGGGCGCGGCGGTGCTCACACGCACGGTCGACCTGTCGGGCACCGGCGGCGACCTGCCGGCCGGCCCCACCGGGCCGGCGGGTCCGACCGGCGACACGGGCGCGAGCGGTCCCACGGGCGACACAGGGCCGACCGGCTCGACGGGCGACACGGGCCCGGCCGGCTCGACCGGCGACACGGGCCCGGCCGGCCCCGACGGTGGCCCGGGCGCGCCGGGGCTTCCGGGCGCGAACGGTCACAACGGCGCCACCGGTCCGCAGGGTCCCGCTGGTCCGACCGGCCCGACGGGTGCGACCGGTCCGGCCGGCGCGGCCGGTCGGATCGAGCTCGTCACCTGCAAGACGGTCAGCGTCAAGTCACGTGCGCACAAGGTCAAGAGCCGCCAGCAGTGCTCGACCAAGCTGGTGAGCGGGACGCTCAAGCTCCGCACCGCGAGCAGGTCCAGCGCGACCCTGACCCGCGGCCGAGTGACCTACGCCACGGGGACGGCGAGCAGCAAGGGCGTCGTACTGCACGCGAAGCGCAGCGTGGCCGCGGGCCGCTACACGCTCACCCTCCGCCGGGGGCAGAAGGTCGTGAAGCGGGCGCGGATCACGATTCGCTGATCCGCAGCCCGGGCGAGCGCGCCTCACGGGGCGCGCTCGCCCAGCTCGCCTGCTTGACGTCGTTCCGGTCGCTGTCGATACTCGCCGCCCGGGAAAGTGCACGAGACCACCGACGACATTCGCGCCCTCCAGGCACTGATCGACCGCAGCTACGCCGGGGCGGGCGCCCATCTCCTGCGCATCCACGACCCCGCGCGGCGGCTCAGCGCCGAGCAGGTGGCCGAGCGGCTTCAGGGCATGTGCCTGCTCACGCTCGCCACCGTCACCGCCGATGGCAGGACGCTCACCGGGCCGGTCGACGGCATCTTCCACCGCGGCTCGTTCCACTTCGGCTCGGCGCCCGACTCTGTGCGCGTCCGCCACATCCGCGCGCGGCCGCAGGTGAGCGCCACATACCTGCCCGCGGAGGAGCTCTCGGTGACCGTGCACGGGCGGGCCGTGCCGGTCGACATCCGCGCGGAGGAGCACGCCGGCTTCCGGCAGGCAGTGCTCGACATCTACCTGCCGCGCTACGGGGCGGATTGGGAGCACGACTTCCTCGACTCCGGCCCGGTGTACGCGCGCATCGAGGCCGAGCGGATGTTC
>DASXOR010000061.1:0-4536 GCA_036494095.1 Gaiellales bacterium
GGCGACCGACGCCGAGCGGGCCGGCGAGCGGCTGTGCGTGTTCGGCTCACCGGCCGGCGGCACGCTCGCCTCGCGCCGGTTCCGCGTCGTGGGCGAGGGCTCGGGGCGCGAGTATCTGACGTTCACCCTCGCGCTCGAGGACGGCCCCGAGGCGCTGCTCGAGGCCTTCGGCCTGCAGCTGCAGATTGCGCTGAACGGGCTCGACGAGACCTCGTGCGAGGAGCTCGGCTGTTTCCGCGAGCTGCTCACCGCCGCACGGAGCGCCGCGTAGGACAGGCAGGCGCCTCCTCCGCGCCCGCCCGGTGGTGGACGTCCATCCAGGCGGGCGCATTCAGGGAGGCACCCCCATCGCGGCGCGCGTGAGGATGTATTCCACTCTCGCCGCGTGAAGCCCATCCGGCAACCCCTGCGTTGGGGTGGCGGCGGGTGGTGTTTTGCCCCCCGATCGGCCCGGGTGCGGCGGGCCGGCCGCTGCCGATGCGGTTAAATGCCGCAATGCGCATCGTCACCGACTATCCCCGCACGGTGCGGACGATCGCCACGGAATGGATCACGCTCTCGGACGGCTGCCGGCTGGCCGCGCGGATCTGGCTGCCGGAGGACGCCGAGGCCGCCCCGGTGCCCGCCATCTTCGAGTTCCTGCCCTACCGCCTGAACGACGGCACCGCGGTGCGCGACTCGCATCACTTCCCGTACCTCGCCGGCCACGGCTACGCCGGCGTGCGCGTCGACATCCGCGGCACCGGCGAGTCCGACGGCCTGCTCTGCGACGAGTACCTGCCCCAGGAGCAGTTCGACGCGTGCGAGGTGATCGCGTGGATCGCCGAGCAGCCCTGGTGCACCGGGGCGGTCGGCATGATCGGCATCTCGTGGAGCGGGTTCAACGCCCTGCAGGTGGCCGCCCGCCGCCCGCCCGCCCTGAAGGCCATCGTGACGCTGTGCTCGACCGACGACCGCTACGCCGACGATGTTCACTACGACGGCGGCTGCGTGGGCTCCGACATGCTGCAGTGGGCCTCGTCGATGCTCGGCTGGAACGGGTGGCCGCCCGACCCGGCCATCGTCGGCGAGCGCTGGCGCGAGATGTGGCTCCAGCGGCTCGGGGCGGCGCCGCCGTTCATCGAGCCCTGGCTCGGCCATCAGCGCCGCGACGACTACTGGAAGCAGGGCTCGGTGTGCGAGGACTACGCGAGCATCGAGGCGGCCGTCTACGCCGTCGGCGGCTGGTCGGACGGCTACACGAACGCCATCCCGCGGCTTCTCGAGGGCCTGCCCGGGGCGCGCAAGGGGCTGATCGGCCCGTGGTCGCACGCCTGGCCGCAGGAGGGCCCGCCGGGGCCGGCGATCGGGTTTCTGCAGGAGCTGCTGCGCTGGTTTGACCACTGGCTCGGCGGTGTCGACACCGGGATCATGGACGAGCCGATGCTGCGGGCCTATGTCCAAGACTCGTTCCGGCCGGCCAGCTGCTACACCCAGCGGCCGGGGTGGTGGGTGGCCGAGCCGGCCTGGCCCGCGCCAGGCGTGGGGTCTCTGCGCCTGCACCTGAACCCGGACGGCCTGGCCGAGCGTCCGGCCGACGAGGCGGAGCTGCGCTTCTCGGGGGTGCAGACGGCCGGCCTCGATGCCGGCTCGTGGTGCCCGTACGGCGAGCCCGCCGACTGGCCCGGCGACCAGCGGGCGATGGACGGGATGAGCCTCACGTTCACGTCCGAGCCGCTGCCGGAGCGACTCGAGATCCTCGGCTTCCCCGAGGTGGAGCTGGCCCTGGCGAGCGACCGCCCGCACGCGCTCGTGTGCGTGCGCCTGTGCGAGGTGTTCGCCGACGGCACGTCGGCGCTCGTCACCCGCGCCCTCCAGAACCTGACCCACCGCGAGGGTGACGAGCACCCGTGCGCGCTGCGGCCGGGCGAGCGCTTCACGGCCACCGTGAAGCTGGACGCGATCGGGCACGCGTTTGCCCCGGGCAGCCGCATCCGCCTCGGCATCTCGCCGACCTACTGGCCGTGGGCGTGGCCGTCGCCGGAGCCGGTGACGCTCACGCTCGCCGCCGGCGGCGCGAGCGCGCTCGTCCTCCCGGTGCGTGAGCCGCAGCCGGGCGACGCCGCTCTGCCCGCCTTCGCCGAGCCCGAGGAGTCGGAGCCGCTCGCGGTCGAGGTCGTGCACGGCGCCCCGGCGGGGCGCAGCGTCCACCGCGATCTGGCCACGGGCCGCGTCGAGCTCGTCTACGACTGGGACGTGGGCGGGCGCACGCGCCTGCCGAACGGGCTCGAGGTCGAGGACTCCAACCGCACGACGTTCTCGATCGTCGAGGGCGATCCGCTGTCTGCCAGCGTCCGCTGCCGCACGGCCGGGTCGGTCGGCCGCGGCGAGTGGCGGACGCGCTGCGAGACCGAGAGCGTTATGACGTGCGACGCCGAGCGGTTCCACGTCACCGTGGTGGTGCACGCGTACGAGGGCGAGGCGTGCGCGTTTGCGAAGACCTGGACGTTCACGTTCCCGCGCGATCTGGTGTGATCTTCCAGTTGCGCGCGCCCCTTGAAGGCTCGTCGTTCTGAACCCTTTAGACTTGGCGCATGCGGATCCTGCTAGTGACGAACATGTACCCCAGCCCGGAGCGTCCGGACTACGGCGTGTTCGTCGCCCGGCTCGCCGATGCGCTGCGGGCCCGCGGCCATGACGTCGAGGACGTGGTGCTGCACGCCGGCG
Source organism: Gaiellales bacterium (assembly GCA_036494095.1). Taxonomy (GTDB): domain Bacteria; phylum Actinomycetota; class Thermoleophilia; order Gaiellales; family JAICJC01; genus JAICJC01. Next base: position 2,707 of record DASXOR010000061.1, read on the forward strand.
CGCGCGGGCCGATCGCGACGCCGCGGGCGTACGGCCGGCTCACCCGCCAGGCCCGCGCGGCGGTGGCGCGCCACCGCCCGGACGTCGTCTACGCCCACTTCCTGGTGCCGACCGGGCTCGTCGCGATCGCGACCCGGATCCCGTATGTGATCACGGCGCACGGCTCGGACGTACGCAACATGCGCCGCAGCCCCGTGGTGGCGGCGCTGACGAAGCCGGTGCTGCGGCGGGCGGCGGCCGTGATCTGCGTCTCGGCGTATGTGGCCCGGCTGCTGGCCGCTCCCGCCGACGTGACGGTCGAGGTGATCGACTGCGGCGTCGACACCCAGCGCCTGAAGCCGGCCCCACGGGCGAACGACGGGGTCTCCAACGGCCCTCGCTTCCTGTTCGTCGGCTCGCTCACCCACCGCAAGAACGTCGAGCGGCTGCTGCTCGCATTCGGGAAGCTCGGCGGCGGGACGATGACGATCGTGGGCGGAGGGCCGCTCGAAGAACGGTTGCGGGCGATCGCTCCCGTGGGGACGCGCTTCGCCGGCCGGCTTTCTTCCGATGGGGTCGCGGCCGAGATCGCAAAGGCGGACGTCGTCTGCCTGCCGAGCCTCGAGGAGGCGCAGGGACAGGCGATGCTGGAGGCGCTCGCGCGCGGGCGGCCGGTCGTGGCGACCCGGGTCGGCGGGCCGGCCGAGGTGGTGACGCCGCGCATCGGGGCGCTCGTCGATCCGCTCGACGTCGACTCGATCGCGGCCGGCATGGTGGCGGCCGCGGCGCTGCCGGTGCCGTGCCACGAGGCGGTGCGGGTGGCGGCGGAGCACGCGCTGCCGATCCAGGCGGAGCGGGTCGAGGCGGTGCTCGCCCGTGCGGCCAACGCTAAGCCCCGGTCCTAGGCGAGAAGCGGGGCCAGGCCCCGGCAAGCGGGGCCTGGCCCCAGGTGGGCGGGCCTAGAATGGCCAACGGTGGAGACTCCGGCGGTCGACGTGTATGTCGGTGCGTTCCTGGCGCGGTACCGGCCGGACGTCGACGAGGGCGGGCTGCACGGGCTGCTTCCCTCGACCGATGACCGGCTCGCCCGTCTGCTCGTGACGGACGACCGCGCATACGGTGCGCTTGCAGCGATCCTTCCGGACACTGACGCGGGCATGATCACCGTGTTCAATGCCGCAGCGCGCTGCACCGAGCTTCTCGCCGGCGGGTTGTCGTGGACGCGCGGGACGGCGACCGCGATGGCGTGCCGGGACCTGTCGAGCCTGCCCAGCGCGCGGCTGCCGGATGCGCTCGAGATCCGGCCGGTGCGACGCATCGACGGGGATGCACGCAAGGGTGTGAAGCTGGCCGACGCGGTGGCGGCGGCGATGCGCGCCGATCCGGGCATCCAGGACGAGCCGGCGGTGTTCGCCGCGTATCTGCGCTCGTTGTCGCCGGCGTTTCGGCTCATGGCCGCCGTCGATGGCGGCGGTGTGGTGCGCGGAACGTCGGGCTGGGGTGCGTTCGGGGCCTACGCTCGGGTCATGTTCGTCAACACCGATCCGGATTGGCGTCGTCGCGGCATCGGTCGTGGGATGACTTCCGCGGCGCTGCACGCCGCCCGCGATTCGGGAGCTACGCGGGCCGGTCTCGATGCAAGCGTTGCCGGCGGGCGGATCTACCGGCACCTCGGGTTCGAACCGGTGGCCGAGGTGACCCGCTTCTACCGGGCCCGCCAGCGGGGACAGGCCCGAATGTCGGCGGTGCGTTTTGGCTGCGGCCCGCTATCGTGTCGGAGATGATCGAGTGGCTGGTGCTGGGAGCGGGGTGCGCCGGCGTCGCCGGTGCCGTGCGCGCCGTCCTCGTGCG
>DASXOR010000062.1:0-5947 GCA_036494095.1 Gaiellales bacterium
ATGTGCGCGCACAGCATCACGGTCGGCGCGCCGGGCGTGCCGGATCGGATGAAGAAGTGGTTCCCGAGCGGGTCGGACTCGTGCCGGTCGTGGTGGCCGGTGAGCTCGTCGGCGATCAGGTCGGCGACCGCCGACTCGTCGCCGGAGACGCCGGTGGCCGCATCGAGGCGGCCGAGCAGGGAAAGGGTGCGGTCTGGCATGGCGCCTACCCTACCCTCCCGACTACGGTCACAACGTGCGTATCGACCTCCCCAAACCGTACGACTTCCACCGCTCGACGTTCCGGTTTCGCGCGTTCGGCAAGGATGCGGCCAGCGTCTGGCGCGACGGCGGCTGGTACCGGGTGCTGCGCTCCGGCCGGGCCGTGCGCGTGTCGGCCGAGGGTGTCCGCGCCGATGGGCCCGTCGGTGCCGCCGACCGCGCAGAGGTGCTGCACATGCTCGGCGCCGGGTTCGATCTGGGGGCGTTCGCCCGCGCGCAGCCCCAGATCGCCGCCCGCGCCCCCGGCTTTCGCCCGCCGCTCGTCGCAGACCCGTTCGAGTCGCTCGTCACGTCGGTGACCGCCCAGCAGGTCTCGCTGCAGTCGGCCTGCGCGATGCGCAGCCGGCTCGTGCGCCTTCTGGGCGAGCGCCACGAGCTTGACGGTGTCTGTGTGTGGGCCTTCCCGCGGCAGCAGGACGTGGCCGGCCGCGACCTCGAGGGGGCCGGTCTCTCGCGGGCGAAGATCCGAGCGATCCGGGCGCTCGCCGAGGCCGACCTCGACGTCGCGGGCATGGATGACCCCGCGATCCGCGCGCACCTGGTCGCCCTCCCGGGCATCGGGGGCTGGACGGTGGACTGGTTCATGGCCCGCTGCCTCGGGCGGCCCGGCGCGTTCGCGCCCGGCGACCTGGGCGTGCGCAAGGCCGTGGCGCGGTGGTTCTCGGAGGATCCGATCTGGCCCGAGGAGCGGGTGCGCGCGGCCTGTGCCGGGTTCGGCGAGCATGCCAACCTGGCCGTGCACTACCTGCTCGCGCCGGCAGCCGATGCCGCTACGGCGTGAATGTGCGCGCGGTGAACGTGATCAGGACGAGCGCCCCCATGAGCAGCGGGAACGACGTCTTCACGAGCGTGTCCATGCGCTCGTCCCCGCCGAGGTCGGCCAGCGCCCAGAAGAGCGGGAAGGCGACCATGCCGAACCGGCCCATCGACACGAGCAGGCCGCCGCTCGTCGGCAGCAGCACGAGAAGCGCGGCGTAGATCAGGTACTCGCCCGGGATCTTCATCCGCCACGCGCGGTAGAAGAGCCCGCACCAGAGCAGCGTGAAGCCGATGTGGATGAGGAACCGCAGGTGGCCCGACTCGAGCACGTCGTGCCAGAGCGTGTACACGAGCACCCACGGCAGCGCCGAGACGCCCCGTCCCCAGCCGCGCTCCTGCGCGTCGGGACTGGCCATGAAGTTGCCCGTGCGCCAGCCCAGGTACAGGAAGAACGCGAGCTCCGCCGCCGGGATCAGGAGCAGCGGCAGGTAGGCCCGGAAGCGCCGGCCCTCGCCGCGGTAGCGGCGCCAGGCCAGCGCCGGCAGGAGCGCGACCCCGACGGGCCGGGCGAGGACGGCCAGGGCGGCCGCCAGGCATCCCCACCACCAGCGGCCGTGCCAGGTGAGCACGAAGGCGGCGAGCGCGAGCACGAGGAACAGGCTCTCGGCGTACGGGAGCGAGAAGACGAAGCTGAGCGGGAAGATGGCCAGGTACAGCACCGTGCGCCGGGCCATGCGCTCGTCGTAGCGGCCCGCGGTGACGACGTAGAGCATGCACAGCGCCACCGCGAAGAGGAGCGACGAGAGCAGGCTGCCCCAGAGCGTCATCGGCCCGGGCAGGGCGCCGACGACCCGCCACGTGAGCGGGTAGAGCGGGTAGAACGCGGCGGCGTTGCCGTGGCCGATCGCCGGGTCGTAGCCGTGGTCGGCGATCCACCGATACCAGACGGCGTCCCACTGGCCGAGCGGCCCGAACAGGGCGTGGTAGGAGAGTCCCGACTGGCGGGGCACGCGTGCCGTCCAGCCGGCGGCGGCGATCAGCCCGTACACCGCCACCCGGCTCAGCGCGAACACGGTCAGCGGATAGCGCAGCGAGCGCATGAGCGCGCGCGCATCCGGCCGGGAGGGCGGCTCCGGCTCCGGAGCCGCTGTCGCTGCGATCATCGTCTCGCTCACTCCGGCCACCCCAGCCGCCGCCACAGCCGGCGCATTCCGAACACGGCCACGGTGGCGTACACCCCGCCGATCAAGAGATCGACCACATAGTGGTTGCCGGTGTACACGACCGCGATCGACTGGATGATCGGGTAGAGCAGGGCCACGCCTGTCACCCACCAGCGCCAGCGCGTGTTCCAGGCCAGCATGACGATGAACAGGAACACGAGCATGGCGTAGCCCTCGTGCAGCGAGGGCACGGCCGCGTACGGGTTGCCGTCGACGAGGTGGTAGAGAGGCACGGAGTCGGTCGGAAGCGGCGAGGTGGCGGCCTGCTGGCCGGCGGGGTTGGCCAGCGGCGGGATCAGCCCCGCGGCGGAGGCGGCCCACGGCGGCGCCGCCGGGTAGAGCCAGAACGTGAACGCGCCCACGTAGGAGAGCGCGAGCAGGGTCGCGGCGAAGCGGTAGTAGAGGGCGCGCCGCTTCAGCCACAGGCAGAACGCCAGCGTCGGCGGGACGATGAAGTGCACCCGGGTCATGAACGACAGGAACTGGTCGTACCACTGCAGGCTGCCGGTCCACAGCCAGTCCTGCAGGGCGACCGTCGGGACGTGGCCGAAGAACAGGAACTTCTCGGCGTCGAGCTGGGGTCGGTAGAAGGGACTTGGATGCAGGCTGTGCGCGATTCCGCGAGACTCCTCGTAGAGCACGATCAGCGCCACGAAGGGAACGAAATCAAGCAGGAACCGGCGGCCTCGCCCGAGCACGAGGGCGGGAGCGAGCAGCACCAGGACGTAGCGGTCGGGCGTCAGCGAGAGCCCGAAGAGGAGCACCTGGGCAAGCAGGGCGATCGCGAACGCAACTCCGGCGAGCAGGGCGGTGGGGCGGTCGATGTCGCGTCGCGGTGGCCCCCAGCGCTCGCCGTCGCCGCCGCGATGGCGCTCGCCGTGCTCGTCCGTGCGCCGTTCCTCGGCATGCCGCTCACCGCCGACGAGGGCGGTTACGCCGAGGTGGCCCGGCTGTGGAGCCGCGGCGCCGGGCTCTACCAGGGTGCGTGGGTCGATCGCCCGCAGGGCTTGCTGCTCGTCTTTCGGGCGATGCTCCATCTTGATGGCGGCTCCGCGGAGGCGTTGCGAGCGCTTGCGGCGGTCGCGGCGGCGCTGGTGGTGGCGCTGACCATGGTCGTCACCGCCAGGCTGGCGGGGAGGATACCCGCAACCATCGCCGGTCTGGGCATGGCAACCGTCGGTGCATCGCCATTCATCGAGTCGTTCACGCTCTCGGGCGAGCTGCTCGCCTCGGTCTTCGCCGTGGCGTCGATGCTGGCGTTCGTGGTCTATATCCAGCGCGGCTCGCTGCGGTGGCTGCTCGTCGTGGGGCTACTGACCGGCTGCGCCGTGCTGATGAAGCAGTCGGCCTTCGATGCGGGCGCCGCGGCGGCCGTCTACCTGGTATGGACGCGGCGGCGGGCGGGCGTCGTCCCGGCGGTCGTCATCGTCGCCGCGGCCTTCGTCCCGGTGGTCATCGCCGCCCTGTCGGCCCCGAACTTCCACGACTGGTGGTACGCGATGGTCACCTATCGCAACCAGGCGGACTCGATCCTGACCCGGTCGATCCTGCACACGCGCCTGCACGAGGCCCGCCAGTCGCTCTCGGCGGCGGAGCGCGGCCTGATCGTGCTTGCGCTCGTGGCGGTGTTCGGGCGCTCGCGCTGGCCGCTTCTGGCGACGCTGTGGCTGGCGTTCGCGGCGCTCGGCGTGATCGGCGGCGGCAACTTTCACAACCACTACTACCAGCAGCTCATCCCGCCGCTGTCGGTGCTCGCGGGGATCGGCGGGGCCGAGCTCCTGAGGCGGCGCGATCGCGTCTGGGTGGCCGTGTGCGGGGTCGCGCTCCTGCTCACGGCGGCGGTCACGGTGCCGCTCTGGTTCGACTCGGGCGCGGCGCAGGCCTCCGCGGTGTTCCCGCATGATGCCCACCTGCGCACCGATGCCGCCGTCGTGCGCTACATCGACGCGCACACGCGCCCGGATCAGCGCGTGTTCGTGATGTGGGCCGCGGCCGACATCTACTACCTGGCAGACCGCGATCCGTCCGACCGCTACATGTGGTTCCGCAACATCCAGGCCATCCCCGGCGCGCTCGGCCAGGCGCAGCGGATGCTTGCGGGCGCGCATCCCCCGGCGCTCGTGGTTGGAGTGAACACGCCCAGCCTCATGGACAAGTCCGGGGTGACCCGGCGGATCCTCAAGCGCCGGTACACGCGGGTCGCGAAGGTGCAGGGCGTTCCGATCTACGCCCCGCGCGCCGGCCCCTAGGCGCAGATGTCTGCGATCAGGCGGACGACGAGCTCGAGCCGCCGCTCGAGCGTTGCGATCTCGATCCACTCGGCCTCGGTGTGGTCGTCGCCGCCGACAGGGCCGAGGCCGTCCAGCGTGGGGATGCCCCAGGCGCCCGTCCAGCAGCCGTCCGAGACGCCTCCCGAAAGCTCGGAGCCGATGTCGAGGCCGACGTCGCGGGCATGCCCGAGCGCCGCAGCGAGCAGGCCGGGCGCGACGGGCATCGGCGGCCACGTGCCGCGGTCGGAGAGCGCGAGCGACACGCCGTCGTAGGGGCTCGGCCGCTCGAGCTCGGCCGCGGCCAGCTCGAGGTCGGCGGCGGCGCTCGAGCGGATGTCGAGCGTGGCCCGCGCCTGCCCGGGCACCGTGTTGGCGGAGTCCCCGCCGGAGACGGTCGTGACGACGGAGGTCATCTCCGGGCGTCCGTCCGTCAGGCCCTCGATCCGGAGCACCTCGCGGGCGAGCGCCGAGACGGCACTGCGGCCGAGGGCGGTGTCGGCGCCGGCGTGGGCCGGCCGGCCCGTCAGGGTGAGCGTGCGCCAGAGGGCGCCCTTGCGGGCCGAGACGAGGTCGCCGTTGCGGCGGCCGCACTCGAACACGAGCGCTGCCGCGGCGCCGCGGGCGTGGTCGCAGGCGGCGGGCGCGCGCAGGCGGATCTCCTCGTCGGCGCAGATCAGGAGGCGCAGCTCGCCGAAGGGCCGGGCCGGGTGCGCGGCCATGCGCTCCATCGCCATCGCGGCCAGCACAAGTCCGCCCTTCATGTCGGCGACGCCGGGCCCCGTGCAGCGGTCGCCGTCGCGCCCGAACCGCCACCGCGCGGTCGTCCCGGCCGCGAACACGGTGTCGGGGTGGCCGAGCAGCGCCACCGCCGGGCGGCCGGCGCCGGGCACCGTGAGGACGAGGCTGCGGGCGGGGTTGTCGGGCTCGTCCACCCACGTCTGCACGCATCCGGCCGGCGCGAGCCACGCGGCGATCTGCTCGGCCACCGCCTCCTGCTCGGTGCCACCCGACGGCGAGTCGGTGTCGACCAGCGCCTGCAGCCGGGCGCAGAAGACGTCGGTGGGCGAGGCGGGCAAGGCGCGCGTGACTCTATCTACCTGGCGGGTAGTACGCTGCGGGGATGGCAGCAGTGCTCGATCGGGCGTTCGTACGGGCGAGTGGGCCCGACGCCGTGACATACCTCCAGAGCATGGTCTCGAACGACGTCGAGGCGGTGGCACCGGGCGAGGGCACCTATGCGCTCCTGCTGACGCCGAAGGCGCGCGTGATCGCCGACCTCGAGGTGTTCCGGGTCGACGAGGATCTCGTGCTGGCCTGTCCGCCGCAGGCCGCCGGCGACGTCCTCGAGACGCTCGTGCGGGCGCGCTTCCGCAAGAAGGTCGCGCTCGACCCAGCCGACTATGCCCTCGTGTGGGGCGACGGCGACGGCGACCG
>DASXOR010000063.1:0-4700 GCA_036494095.1 Gaiellales bacterium
GGGCGGCGCTGCAGGCGCTCTACTCGGTCTCCTACGCACTCACATTCGCCGTCAAGCATGCGGGCGGCCCGACCCACCGCGTCGGCCCGCCCGAGGGCCTGTGGTCGGTGGCCGACATGGCCGGCTTCGAGACCGCCGACAAGGCTGAGTGGGACTGGACGATGATGATCCGCCAGCCGGACGAGGTAACCCCCGCCCTGGTCGCGCGCGCGGCGCTCGGCGTCGCCGAGAGCGCGCACCTTCCAGAGGCGCGCGACCTGCGCCTCGAGCGGTTCGCCGAAGGGCGGGCGGCCCAGGTGCTTCATCTGGGGTCGTATGCCGACGAGCGGCCGACGATCGAGGCGCTGCACGGGTTCATCGCCGCGCAGGGCTATGCGAGCCGCGGCCGGCACCACGAGATCTACCTCGGCGACCCTCGCCGGTCCGCCCCGGAGCGGTTGAAGACGATCATCCGCCAGCCGGTCTGCCCGGCGTAGCCGTCGTTGTGCGACGCTACCTACGGATGCGACAGATCGTGCTGCTCCGGGGGATCAACATCGGGCCGAACAACCGGATCCCGATGCCGGCGCTGCGTGAGCTTCTCACCGGCGCGGGCCTCGCCGACGTCCGCACCTACGTCCAGAGCGGGAACGTCGTGCTCACGAGCGATGCGAAGCCGGACAGGCTCTGTGAGCAGTGCGAGGGGCTGATCGCGGCGGCCTTCGGGCTCACGATCCCGGTCGTCACGCGCACCCGCGACGAACTCGCCGCGATCGTCCGCCGCGACCCGCTCGGCAGCGTGGCGGAAAGCCCGAAGCGCTACCAGGTGAGCTTCCTCTCGGCCAGGCCCGACCCGGCGGTCGTGCGCACGCTCGAGTCGCTCGCGACGGGCGACGAGCGGTTCACCGCCGTCGGCCGCGAGTTCTACACCTGGCACGCGGCGGGGGTCGCCCGCTCGAAGCTCTGGGCGGCGCTTGCCGGCAAGCGGCTGGGGGTGACGGCGACCGCTCGCAACTGGACGACCGTGACGACCCTCCTGCAGATGGCCGACGAGTAGGCGTCAGCCGCCGGCGAGGCGAGCCGCGCGCCCCTCGAGATAGGCGCGCTCGGGCAGGCTCGTCGTGCGCCGCGCCGCCCGCAGGTAGTGCGACCGGGCGCGCTCCCGGTCGCCGGCCAGCTCCAGCAGATGGGCGCGCACAGCGTCGAGGCGGTGGTGGCCCGCGATCCGATCGTCGGCGGCGAGCGGCTCGAGCAGCTCGAGCCCCGCCTGCGGGCCGCTCAGCATGGCCACGGCGACGGCGTGGTTGAGCGTGACCATCGGGTTCGGCCAGCTGCGCTCGAGCAGCTCGTAGAGGGCGACGATCTGGGCCCAGTCGGTGTCGCTCGGGCGCTTCGCCTCGGCGTGCAGGGCGGCGATGGCGGCCTGCAGCTGGTACGGGCCCAGCGGAGCGCGTTCGAGCGAGCCCGTCACAAGCGCGCTGCCCGCCCGGATGTCCGCCTCGTCCCACAGGCCTCGATCCTGCGCCGCCAGCGGGATCAGGCTGCCGTCGGGCGCCGCGCGGGCCGCACGGCGCGCGTCGATCAGGAGCATCAGCGCGAGCAGCCCGGCGACCTCGCCGTCGTCCGGCAGGAGCGTGTGCACGATCCGGGCGAGCCGGATCGCCTCGCGGGCCAGCTCGGCCCGCTGCAGGTCCGGCCCCGCGGTCGCCGTGTAGCCCTCGCTGAAGATCAGGTAGAGCACGTGCAGCGCGGCCGCGAGCCGGTCGGTGCGCTCTGGCTCGGGCGGCATGCCCAGCGTCACACCGGCCGTCTGCAGGCGGGACTTGGCCCGGCTGATGCGCTGGGCCATCGTGGCCTCGGGGACGAGGAAAGCAGCCGCAATCTCGGCCGTTGTGAGCCCACCCACAACGCGCAGCGTGAGGGCGACCTGGGAGGCCGGCGAGAGCTCGGGATGACAACACAGGAAGAGCAGGGTGAGCGTGTCGTCCTCATCCGCCGGGGCCGGTTCGCCGGGCTGCGCCGGCGCCGGCACGGCGTCGGTGGGGTCGGCCACAAGGCCGCCCTCGCGGCGGCGCCGGGCGGCGTCGCTGCGCACGGCGTCGGTCAGCCTGCGCGTGGCCACGGTGATGAGCCAGCCCGCCGGGCTCTCGGGAACGCCGGTGGCGGGCCACTGGAGGGCGGCGGCGAGCAGCGCCTCCTGCACCGCGTCCTCGCAGGCGTCGAAGTGGCCGTACCGGCGCACGAGGACGCCGAGGACGCGCGGCGCCTGCCCGCGCAGCACGCCCTCGATCCGGCCCTCGCTCGTCACATCTCGGCCCCGGACGAGTGCATGAGCGGCCGCAGCTCGACCGCCCAGTGGCGGGCGTCGGGCCAGCGGGCGGCGATGTCGGTGGCCCGCTCGAGGGTCTCGCAGTCGAACAGGCAGATCCCGGCCAGTTGCTCCTTCGCCTCGAGGAACGGGCCGTCCGTGATCGCCGGCACGCCGTCGCGCACCCGCACCGTCCTTGCCGCCGACGGGTGCGCCAGGCCCTCGCCGGTCACCCACTCTCCCGACTCGGAGAGCTCGGTCACGATCGCGCCGGCGGCGTCCATCAGGGCGCGCCGCTCGGGCGCGGGCATGGCCTCGAAGGCCGCCGGGTTCTGGTAGATCAGAAGCATGTACTTCATGGTGCACTCCTCGTGGTCGCGGCGCTCCGGAACCGGCGCCGTTCTGGGGTGATGTCGGAGCCGCCGCCGGGTTCTCGACATCCGCGCCGGGCGGGAGGCTACCCAGCCGGACGGTGCAAGACTGCGGGTGCAGCGAACCGACGGGAGGACATCACCATGAGCAAGCACACGATCGTCAACCTCAAGCAGATCGAGGTCGGGGAGGCGGCGCGGGCCGCCGGCGTCGACGCCCATATGGGCCGCAGCCACCTCGGGTCGGAGCACCTCGGCATCTCCTACTTCCGCTACCCCGCGGGCCTGCGCACGACCTCCGGCCACCACCACCGCGAGCAGGAGGAGGCCTATGTCGTCGTCGCGGGGTCGGGCCAGGTCAAGCTCGACGACGAGGTGTTCGACATCGCCCGGTGGGACGTCGTGCGCGTTGCCCCGGACGTCGTGCGTGGGTTCCGTCCCGGCCCGGACGGGCTCGAGGTGGTCGCCGTCGGCTCCGACCGCCCCGAGGGCGGCGACGGTGCGCTGGTCAAGGACTGGTGGCCGGAGTGAGGCGGTCCGTGTCGCTCGCGAGGTAGACGACGTCGTCAGGCCCCCGCGGCACGGCGATGGCAACTGTCCGGACGGCAGCGAAGTGCCGCCGCAGGCGCGCGGCGAAGCCCGCGTCCGCCGCGGCCGCCCAGAAGGCCAGGCGGCCGCCGGGCCGCAGCAGCCGACGCAGGCCCTCGAGCGCCGTGTCGGCGTAGATCGCGGCGTTGGCCGGGTGCGCCAGCCACCCGGGGCCGTTGTCGGTGTCGAGGCAGATCGCGTCGAACCGTCCGTCGAGCGTCCCGAGCGCCTCGCGCAGATCGGCCACGATGAGCCGAACGCGTGGATCGTCGACTCCGCGGCCGCAGCGGCCGAGCAGGTGCGATCGGGCCCACTCGACCACCGCCGCCTCGAGCTCGACCACGACGACCTCGGCGACCCCCGGCAGGCGCAGCGCCTCGTCGAGCGAGAACCCGACGCCGAGGCCACCGAGGAGCAGCCGCAGGCCGGCGCCGGCAGGGACGGCCTCACGCACGAGCGCCCGCTCCGAGCGGCCGTCGCGCGTGTCCATCAGGAACGTCCCGTCCGCGATCACCTCGAAGTGCTCGCCCGCCCGGCGCAGGACGAGCTCACCCCGCGGGGTCTGGCGACGGTCGACGACGACCGGACGGCCATCGCGGCTGTGGGGGAGGGGGATCATCGCTGCGCAGGTTACAAATTCCTGGTCGCCGGCGGACTTGTCGAGTAGAGTCTTCCACGGCCGAAAGGGGAGGTGGGCCGAGGGGTTGCACAGGCAGGAGTCGAGCGTTGGGCCGTGCGCGGCCGCCGCCGAGGAGTGGCGCCGCACGGAGGCATGTTCTCTGCGTCCACGGAGGGATGATGAAACGATTAGTCGCACTGGCCGTCGTGGCCATTTCGGCGCTCGCCGGGCCCGCGGCAGCGGCGCACGCCGACAGCTATCCCGAGAGCCTGTGCCAGGAGCGAGCGTTCCTGTGCCTCGATCCGTATCACTCGATCGGGTCGGGCTACACCGGGCACGACGAGCCGACTGTGCAGTTCAGCTCGAACCGACCCGGCACGGGCGGCAAGGACCTGACGTATTTCGTGCGGTTGCCGCAGAACTCGACCGTGAAGCCGAACCAGGCCGGAACCGGCGGCACCTGGGACTTCCAGCGGCGCGCAACGTTCTGGTTCAGCATCACCATGTGCGACACCCAGTCGTCGCCGAACTTCACGCACAAGTGCAAGCCCAACAGCGACGCCAACGCGCAGTTCCGCAGCAACAACCCGAACTCGCCGCACTACATCGGCAGGTCGCCGGGTAACGCGTTCATGGAGCTCCAGTTCTACACACCCGGCTGGGTGCCCCAGTTCGCGGGCTTCGGCTGCAGCGCCACGCAGTGGTGCGCGAACCTGACGATCGACAGCCTGTCCGACCAGGACAACACGGGTGTCAGCCAGAACGCCGACTGCCTGAACAACCACTTCCTCGTCGGCGAGGAGCCCATCAACTGGGCGTACATCACGAAGAGCGG
>DASXOR010000064.1:0-13329 GCA_036494095.1 Gaiellales bacterium
CCGCCCGCCAGCACCAGCCATGCACCGGCGACCCGAGCCGGCCGTCGTGCCGCCGCAGGCCAGGGCAGCGCGGCGCCGTACGGGTTGGCCGGATCGATCGCCGAGAGCACGATCGCGGGCGCGTCGGGATCGGCGTCGCGGACGTCGCGCAGCCGCTCGACCGCCGTCGGCGCCGCGAACTGGGCGCCGCCGAGGCCCTCGACGAAGTATCCGCGCTGGCACCGGCCGGCCTCCTCCATCATCCGCAGCTCGCCGTACACCGCCGCGAAGCCGCCCGGGATGCCCTCGGCGAGGACGGCGGCCCGCGTGAGCACGCCGTGGCGGTCGAGCAGGGTCTCGGCCAGCGCCCGGGCGCGTTCGGCGGGCGCCGGGGCGACGGGCACCAGGCTCTCGACGAGCGACCAGCGCCCCCGGGCGGCCGGAAGCGACGAGGTCGGCCGCGCCCGCCGGGCAACGCGGCCGGCACGCACGGCCGCGGGCGGCGGCAGCGCGCGCAGCACCGCCCCGCCGCGCAGCGGATGCCAGGAGTCGTTCGTGACCGCACCCGCCCATGCGAGGCTCCACAACTCCGCGAGCACGGTGCGGTCGGGCTCGCCTACGGCCATCGCCAGATCGGCGAAGAACATCGGCCCGCGCCCCCGCAGCGCCGCCACAATCGGATGGTCTGGCGCCTCGGCGGGCGTGTGCAGCAGGCCGGTCTCGCCACGCAGATAGAGGGCAGCGCGGCCCTGGCCGGCGCCGATCCAGACGAGCTCGCCGCCCGCGCACAGCTCGTCCAGCATGTCGGGGCGGTAGCGGGGCACGCGCAGCGGCAGGACGTCGGCCTCCCAGGCCGCCACCGGCAGGGCGACGCCCTGCAGCTGGGCGACCACGTCGCGGAGCCGGTCAAGCCCCTTGCCGGCGTCGCGGCCGACCCCCTGCCAGGCCGGGACGAACCGCGCGAGCGCATCGGCCTCGACCGGCTCGACCGCCCGCCGGATCGCGGCGAGCGTGCGCCGTCGCACCCGCCGCAGGACGTCGGGCGCGATCCACTCCCGGCCGCCTCCGCCTGGCCGGAAACCGCCCTCGATCACGGCGCCCTCGGCCGCGAGCCGCTCGAGCGCCGGGTCAGGGTCGATGCCCCAGCGGGCGCGCAGTTCGTCCGCGGCGAACGGCCCGTGGGTGCGGGCGTAGCGCAGGACGAGCCGGCGCAGCGCATCCGGCACGGGCTCGAGGAAGGCCGCCGGGGTCCCCTGCGGCGGCACCACGCCGAGCCCGTCGCGGTAGAGGCCCGCGTCCTCGGCGGCGATCGTCCGCGCCTCGCCCGCGACCCGCACGACGGCGGCGCGCCGCTGCGCGACCAGCTCGCCGATGTGGGCCTCGCAGCCGCGGGCCGCCGCCTCGGCCGCCGACAGGTCGCCGAGCCGCCGCAGCAGATCGTGCGCCTGGTCGAGGGTGGGCGTGCGCCCGGCCCCCTGCAGCTCCTCCTCGACCTGGTCGATCGCCCCGGCGTCGAGCAGCTCGCGCAGGTCGTCGTTGCGCAGGAGCTCGGCGAGCAGGGCGCGGTCGAGCTGTAGCGCCTGCGCCCGCCGCTCGGCCGCCGGCGCGTCGCCCTCGTACATGTAGGTGGCGATGTAGTCGAACAGAAGCGCCGAGGCGAAGGGGGACGGCTGGGCCGACTCGACCTCGATCATGCGCACCTGGCCGCGGCCGATCGCCTCCAGGAGGCCCTTCAGTGCCGGTACCTCGAACACGTCGGAGAGCACCTCGCGGTAGGTCTCGAGCAGCACCGGGAACGACCCGAACTTGATCGCGACCTGCTGCAGGTCGTGCGCCTTCAGGCGCTGCTGCCAGAGCGGCGTTCGCTGCCCCGGGCGGCGGCGCGGGAGCAGGAGGGCGCGGGCGGCGTTCTCGCGGAAGCGGGAGGCGAAGAGCGGGCTCTGCGAGATGCGCTCGAGCAGCAGGTCGTCCAGCTCGTCGGCGGCGATCGCGATCAGGTCGACCGGAGGCGGGGTGTCGGAGTCGGGCAGCCGCAGCGCGATGCCGTCGTCGGCCCACATCGCCTCGACCTCGATCCCGAGCGCGCCCGACATGCGCGCCTCCAGGGCGAGCGCCCAGGGGGCATGGACGCGGCCGCCGAAAGGTGAGAGCACGCAGATGCGCCAGTCGCCGATCTCGTCGCGGAAGCGCTCGACGACGATGGTGCGGTCGGACGGGATGACGCCGGTCGCCGCCTCCTGGTCATCGAGATAGGCGTGCAGGTTGCGGGCGGCGCGCTCGTCGAGGTCGCTGAAGCGGCGCGTGCGGGCGGCCTCGCCGACGGCCCGGCCGAGCTCGTACGGGCGGCCGACACTGTCACCCTTCCAGAACGGCATCCGGCCCGGCACGCCGGGCGCGGGCGAGACGAGCACGCGATCGCGGGTGATCTGCTCGATCCGCCACGACGACGCTCCCAGCTGGAACACCTCGCCCTGGCGGACCTCGTGCACCATCTCCTCGTCGAGCTCGCCGACCCGGGCGCCCGCCTCGGCCAGGAACACGCCGTAGAGGCCGCGGTCGGGGATCGTGCCGCCGTTCGTGACGGCCAGGCGGCGGGCATCGGGCCGGGCGCGGACGACCCCGGTGGTGCGATCCCAGACGACCCGCGGCCGCAGCTCGGCGAATTCGTCCGACGGGTACCGGCCGGCCAGCATGTCGAGCACGCCCTCGAACTGGGGCCGGGACAGGTCGCGGTAGGGGTGCGCCCGGGTGACGAGCGCGTACAGGTCGGAGACGTCCCAGTCGTCGATGGCCGTGGTGGCCACGAGCTGCTGGGCGAGCACGTCGAGCGGCTGGCGGGGCACGCGCGTGTGCTCGATCTCGCCGCGGCGCATGCGCTCGACGACGACGGCGGTCTCGAGGAGGTCGCCGCGGTACTTGGGGATGAAGCGGCCGAGCGAGGCGGCGTCGACCTGGTGGCCGGCCCGGCCGACCCGCTGCAGGCCGGCCGCGACCGACTTGGGCGACTCGACCTGCACGACGAGATCGATCGCGCCCATGTCGATGCCGAGCTCGAGCGACGAGGTCGCGACCAGCGCCGGCAGACGGCCCGACTTGAGCATGTCCTCGATCTCGAGCCGCTGCTCGCGCGCGATCGAGCCGTGGTGGGCACGGGCGATGTCGGCCTCCGCGAGCTCGTTCAGGCGGTGGGCGACCCGCTCGGCCGAGCGGCGGCTGTTCACGAAGACCAGGGTCGAGCGGTGCTCCTGGACGAGCTCGAGCAGGCGCGGGTAGAGCGCCGGCCAGATCGACTGCCGCGGCTCCCCGTCGATCTCGGCCTCGCCGCCCAGCTCGCGCATGTCCTCGACCGGGACGATCACCTCGAGGTCGAGCGGCTTTGCCGCTCCGGCGTCGACGATCTCGACCTCGCGGTCGCGCCCGCCGAGGAAGCGGGCGATCTCCTCGAGCGGCCGCTGCGTCGCCGAGAGCCCGACGCGCTGCACGGAATGACCGGCGAGGTGCTCGAGCCGCTCCAGAGAGAGCGCCAGGTGGGTGCCGCGCTTGGTCGCGGCGACGGCGTGGATCTCGTCGACGATCACCGTCTCCGCCGATGCCAGCATCTCCCTGGCCGCCGACGTCAGGATCAGGTACAGCGACTCCGGCGTCGTGATCAGGATGTCCGGCGGGTGCCGCCGCATCGCGGTGCGCTCGTTCTGGGGCGTGTCGCCGCTTCGCACCGCGACGGTGACGGGGCGCGGCAGGTCGATGCCGGCGAGCGGCGCGCGCAGGTTCTTCTCGATGTCGTGGTTGAGCGCCTTGAGCGGCGAGACGTAGACGACGCGCGTGCCGCGCGGCTCCGGGTCGCGCACCAGGCCGTCGATCGCGCCCAGGAACGCCGCCAGCGTCTTGCCCGAGCCCGTGGGGGCGAGCACGAGCGTGTGGCGGCCGGCGGCGATCGGCGGCCAGCCCTTCCGCTGCGCCGCCGTCGGCTCGGCGAACGAGCGCCGAAACCACTCGGCGACGGCGGGGGTGAAGGCGGCGAGCGGGTCGGCGGGCATAGGTGAAATCTAGAGGCACGCCGCGGAAGGTGCCTGGCACCCGGTGGGTGCCGGGCACCGGTCATCCCGCGGTGATCGCACGCGCCACGTGGCGCGAATACCATCCCCGCGAGCAGGCGACGAGGAGGACGGCGTGGAGACGGTCGGGTTCATACACATGGAGGACGGCACGGCCGCGGACTACGCGCTGCTCGACCGCGTCCAGGAGCCGTTCGTCGCGGCGCTCCCGGATCGGCTGCTCGAGGCCCTCGACGCCCTCAAGAGCTCGCTGGCCGGCTACCAGGTGTCCCGCTACGAGCACTCGCTGCAGTCGGCCAGCCGCGCCCATCGCGACGGCCGCAGCGAGGAGTACGTCGTCGCCGCGCTCCTGCACGACATCGGCGACGAGCTCGCTCCGTGGACGCACGGCGAGATGACCGCGGCGGTGCTGCGCCCCTACATCGCCCCCGACATCTGCTGGGTCGTCAAGCACCACGGCCTCTTCCAGATGTACTACTACGCGCACTTCAGCGGCGGCGACCGCAACGCCCGCGACCGCTTCCGCGACCACCCCTGCTACGACGCATGCGTCGAGTTCTGCGACCTCTACGACCAGTGCTGCTTCGACCCCGCGTACGACTCGCTGCCGATCGAGACGTTCGAGCCGATGGTGCGGCGCGTGTTCTCGGAGCCGCGCCACCTGGACGACTCGGCCCTGCCGTGATCGGGGCGTGACCGGCCGGTGCTGATCGAGGTGCTGGGCTCGTCGGCCGGGTGGCCGATCCCGCGGCTCGGTTGCGACTGCCCGCAGTGCACCTCGCCCGACCCGCGCGACCGGCGGCTGCGCTCGTCGCTTCTGATCGACCGCCGCGTCCTGGTCGACGCCGGCCCCGACGCCTACGCACAGCTCATGCGGGCGGGCGCGGTGCCGGAGCAGGTCGTGCTCACCCACGACCACCACGACCACATGCTCGGCCTGCACGCTCTGGCCAAGCTCGGCCGGATCCCGCTCCACTGCACGAAGGAGTGCGAGCAGGGCGTGCGGGTGATCTTTCCCCGGCTCGACTTCCGGGTCATGCACATGACGCCGGGCGTCCCGGCCGAGCTGGGTGAGGGGCTGCGCGTGCAGGCCTTCGACGTCGACCACAGCGCGAAGACGCGCACGATGGGCCTGCGTTTCACCGACGGCTCGGGCCGCACGCTGGCCTACATGCCCGATTTGGCCGAGCCGCCCGGGTCGAAGCTCGCCCGGGGCGCCGACGTGGCGCTGCTCGACGGGTCGAGCCGCGACCGCCCCGTGCGCGGGCACGTGCCCATCGCCGAGACGGTCGCGGCCGCCGCCAAGCTCAAAGCCGGGCGCATGCTCTTCACCCACATCGGGCACCGCACGGGCACCCACGCTGAGCTCAGTGCGTGGCTGCCCGAGGGTGCCGACGTGGCCTACGACGGCCTGGTGATCGAGCTTTAGCTGTAGATGCGCAGGGTGCCGGACTCGAGGTCGAGCAGCCAGCGCTTGCACTCGAGGCCCCCGCCGTAGCCGCCCAGAGCGCCGCCGGTGCGCAGCACCCGGTGGCAGGGGACGACGATCGGGATCGGGTTCTTCGCCATCGCGTTTCCGGCGGCGCGGACGGCCTCGGGGCTGCCGGCGGCGGTCGCGAGCTCCTTGTAGGTGCGCACCTGGCCGTAGGGGATGGCGGCGCACGCCTCGCGCGCCCGCAGCAGGAAGCCGTGCGAGAGCTGCCAGTCGATCGGCGTCGAGAACTCGGTCAGGCGGCCTTCGAAGTAGGAGTGAAGCTCACGGCGGACGCCGTCCAGACGGGCCGGCGCCTCGAGCACGCGCGGCGAGATGCGGTCGGCCAGCTCGGTGAGCACGTCGTCCTCGCGCTCGGCCTCGAACGCGGTGCGCACCAGGCCTCGCGGCGTCGCCGCGACCAGCATGCGGCCGAACGGGGCGTCCACGGTCGTGTAGGCGACGTCCAAGAGTCCCTCCTCGGCGGCCCGGCGGGCCAGCTCATGTGTGTCCATGTTCATCGGTCCCACTCTTTCCGCACGCCGGCCAGGCCGGCGCGCACGTTCTGGCGCGCGGCTGCCTCCGAGCACTCGATCACGTCGCCGATCGCGGCGTAGTCGAGGTCGGCCGCGAACCGCAGAGTCACCGCGGCCCGCTGCTTCTCCGGCAGCCGCCGCACCGCCCGCCACAGGGCCGGGTCGGACGGCGCGGGCGCATCGACGGCACGGTCGGGCACCGCCTCGACCGGGATCGGCCGGCGGCGCGTGGCCCGATGGGCGTCGAGCACCTTGCGGGCCGCGATCCGCAGCAGCCATCCACGCAGATTGCGGTCGTCCCGCAGGCCCGGATAGGCGCGCAGGCCGGCCAGCATGGTCTCCTGCCAGCAGTCGTCGGCGTCGATGGGCCCCACGCACGCGACGAGGTAGCGATGCACGTCGCGGCCGTGATGGTCGATCAGCGTCTGGAACGGCGGCAGTCTCACACCGGAAGAACGCCCGGGGCCGGCCTCGCGTGAGATCGCCGCGACGACAGGTGCCGGGCACCTGCCACGCTCGTCTCGCAGTGCGACGCAGCCTCTCGGGTGCCTGGCACCTCTTACGCCGGCTGGAGCTCGGGGGCGTGGCGGCGCTCCCACTCCTCGGCGTCGGGGCTGAAGTAGACCAGGCGCGTCTTCTTCCACTCCTTCGTCGAGTACAGCACGACGCGCTCGGCCAGCCCGGTCTCTTCGGCGATCGCGTCGAGCACGTCCTCGCACTCCTGCTTGGTGCGCCCGTGCGTCATCGAGAACAGGTTGTACGGCCAGTCCGGGTACGTCGGCCGCTGGTAGCAGTGCGAGACCCCCCGGAACGACGCCATCAGGGCGCCGATCTCGTCCATCCGCTCCTCGGGGGCCTGCCAGACGCCCATGCCGTTGAACGTGAAGCCGGCCGAGCGATGGTAGAGCACCGCGGCGAAGCGCCGCATCTGGCCGGTGGACTGGAACCGCGCCGCCGTCTCGAGCAGCTCCGGCACGGTGAATCCGTGCCGCGCGGCCGGGCCCTCGAACGGCTCCGGCACCGCGCGCAGGTCGGTCTGCAGCGCCCGGATGGCGGCGATGTCGCGTGTGCCGATCTCCTCCGGCGACGGCGCCTCGGCCGTGGGCAGCGCCCGCACCCGCTTGGCGGCCGGGTCGCGGCCGCCCTTCATGTCCAGGTCGACGCCGATCTTGAAGAACCGCAGCGCCGGCATCGGCCGGATCACGTCCACCTCGGCCAGCTCGCCCAGGAGCGCGACGGTGCGGTCGAGGCCGAGCCGCGACGTCGGGGGCACGCCCACCGTGAACCAGATGTTGAAGTCGTGCTCGCGGCGGTAGTTGTGGGTGACGCCGGGATGGCTCGAGATCACCTCGGCGGCCGCGTCGGCCCGCTCCGGAGCGGTGCGCGCGGCCACGAGCATCGACTTGTACCCCAGCTTGCGGGTGTCGAAGATCGCCGAGATCTGGCGGATGATCCGCTCGCCGCGAAGCCGCGTGACCCGCTCGATCACCTCGGCCTCGGACATCCCGAGCTTCTCGCCCAGCGCAGCGTACGGCCGCTCCGTGGCGGGGAGCTCGTTCTGGATCAGGTCGCACAGCTGCTTGTCTGCGCCATCCATGCACGGCGAAGGATACGCTCGCGGACGTGCGTGCCGCCCCGCTTCTGCTTCCGCTCGCCCTGGCCGCGACCGCCGCGGGCTGCGGCGGAGGAGACAACGTCGCCCAGCACGAGCGCTACCTGTGGGTGCAGACGTGCGCCGCATGCCACGCCATCGCTCCGGGCAGGCAGTCGCCCGATGTCAATGCGAAGAACCTGGCTGACGTCCACCCCACCATCGAGCAGGTGCGCCGCGCCGTCATCGACGGCCGCCCCGGGATGCCGAAGGGGCTCGTCGGCGGCGACGACGTCGACAGCATCGCCGCCTACGTCGCCGGGCGGACGAAGCGGTGAGCGTCGCCCTGCCTCCAAACCTCGATCCGGCCTCAGTACGGGCCGTGGCGATGGATATGGACCGCACGATCCTGCCGTCGTCGCTCGAGCTCTCTCCCGCGACGCTGCGGGCAGTGGCCCGCGTCCGCGACGCCGGCATCGAGCCGATCATCGCCACCGGGCGCATGTTCGCGTCGACGCGCCCGTATGCGCAGCAGCTCGGCATCACGGCACCCGTGATCTGCTACCAGGGGGCGCTGATCGCCGACCCGGCCACCGGCGAGTGGCTGCAGCACCGGCCGATCGACGTGCCGATCGCGCTCGAGGTGATCGCGGCGGTGCGCAGCGAGGGCTTCCACATGAACGTGTACGTCGATGACCAGCTGTGCGTCGAGAAGCCCACCCCCGAGGCCCGCACCTACGCCGAGCACGCGCGGCTCGAGATGGTCGTCGTCGGCAACTTCGACACGTGGCTGCACCGCCCCACGACCAAGATCGTGATCGTGGGCGACCCACCCGCGCTGGACGACCTCGAGACCCGGCTGCGCAGCCGCTTCGACGATCGCCTCTTCATCGCCAAGTCGCTGCCGATCTTCCTCGAGGTGGCGCGCCCCGGCGTCTCGAAGGGCGCGGCGCTGTGCTTCGTGTGCGAGCGGCTCGGGATCGACCCGGCCGCCACGATCGGGTTCGGCGACGGAGCGAACGACCTCGAGCTGCTGGAAGCCGCCGGCCTGGGCGTGGCGATGGCCGACGCCGACGCCGCCCTGCTCGAGATCGCCGACTGGACCGTGCCGCCGGTGGCGCAGGACGGGGTCGCAGGCTTCCTCGACCGCTTAGTAGACTCACGAGCCTGATGCTCGACGCCAAGCTGATCCGTGCCGATCCGGACGGGGTGCGAGCGGCGCTCGAGCGGCGCGGTGGCGACGCCGCCGCCGGCGTCGACCGCTTTCTCGAGGTCGACGGCGAGCGGCTGGAGCTGCTGCAACGGGTCGAGGCCGCCCGCGCCGAGCGCAACGCCGCTGCCCGGGCGATCGCCGAGGCGAAGGGCCGGGGCGAGGATGCCGCCGCCGAGATCGCCCGCCAGTCCGAGCTGAAGCAGAGCCAGTCCGCGAGCGAGGTGGCCCTGGCCCGCAGCGAGGCGGCGATCCAGGAGATCATGGTCGCGCTCCCAAACCTCCCCCACCCCTCCGCGCCCCTGGGCGACACCGAGGAGGATGCCGAGGTCGTACGGGTATACGGCAGCCCGCCCGAGTTCGGCTTCCCGCCCAAGGATCACCTCGACCTGGCCGGGCCCGACGGGCTCGGCCTGATCGACGCCGAGGCCGCCGGGAGGGTGTCGGGGAGCCGCTTCCACTACCTGCTGGGCGACCTGGTGCGGCTCGAGTTCGCGCTGGTGCAGTGGGGACTCGCCAAGCTGCACGCCCGCGGCTTCACGCCGGTCATCCCGCCGGTGCTCGTGAAGCGCGAGGCGATGGAGGGCACCGGGTTCTTCCCCGAGGCCGAGGCCCAGGTGTATGCGCTCTCGAGCGACGAGCTCTTCCTGGTCGGCACGGCCGAGGTGCCGCTCGCCTCGCTGCACGGCGGCGCGATGTTCGCCGAGGAGGATCTGCCGCTGCACTACGTCGGCTTCTCGTCGTGCTTCCGGCGCGAGGCCGGGGCGGCCGGCAAGGACACCCGCGGCATCTTCCGCGTGCACCAGTTCGACAAGCTCGAGCTCTTCAGCTACTGCCATCCCGACCGCTCGTGGGAGGAGCAGGAGGCGCTGCTTGCGATCGAGGAGGAGATCGCCCAGGAGCTCGGCTTCCACTACCAGGTCGTGAACGTCCCCGCCGGCGACCTGGGCGCGTCGGCCGCGCGCAAGTTCGACATCGAGGTGTGGCTGCCCGGCCAGAGCCGCTACCGCGAGCTGACGTCGTGCTCGAACTGCACCGACTACCAGGCCCGGCGGCTGAACACCCGCTTCCGCGGCGACGGCGGCAAGCCCCGGTTCGTGCACATGCTGAACGGCACCGCGATCACCTCGAGCCGCACACTGCTCGCGCTGATCGAGTACGGCCAGCGCGAGGACGGCTCGATCTCGACACCGGCCTTCCTGCACCCGTTCGGGGCGCCTGCGCTGATCGCAAAACCCGACTGAAGGGAACCAGATGCGCACACGACGTGCACTCGCAGCCGCCGTCGTGACCATGCTCGCCGGAGCAGCTGCGGCCGGGCTCGCCGTCGCGAGTTCGAGCGGCGGCGGCACCGCGGCACAGGTCGAGTTCAAGACCGGCGGCGCCGTGAGCACACCGTCCGGCACCTTCCTCACGATCGTGAGCGACTCGTTCACGGCCGGCCCGGGGCCGATCGTGGTGCGCTTCTCGGCGGTCGGCTCCGAGCAGGACTGGAACCGGTCGCCGGCGTTCGTCGGGCTCCACTATGCCGCCATGCGCGTGCGCGTGCTCCTGAACGGCGCTGGGATGGCTCCCGGAGCGAGCACGCTCATCGACAACCGCGGGGTGCGGGCCGACCGCACGCCGCGGCCGATCGCGGCCGGCTACGAGTGGGCGGGCACGATCGCCTCGGGTGGCACCCAGGTGGTCAGGGTGCAGCTCGCGAACCTCCACACCTTCGACATGGCGACGCTCGACCACTGGACGCTGGTGATCCAGCACAACTGAGCGCCTCGCGACGCCGTCATCAGTTGACCCGCTCGACCTCCTCGGCCAGGTCGCGCAGGACGCGCGCGAACAGGGCCGCGGCCTGCTGCACCTCGAAGAGCCGCGTCCCGATCGGGACGTTCTTCATCCACGGCGTCTCCTGCCCCCATTCCTCGATGTGCTCGGCGAGCTCGAGGCACTGATCGGCGACGGCTGCGAGGGTCGAGGGGTTGAGGCTCGTGACACCCATCCGGAGCCGACTCTACGCCGCTGCCCGAAAGCGGCCATCCCCCTTTCGGGGCAGTTCCGGGAGCGGCCGGATGGCTATACTCGCGAGGTCAGGGATGGGCTCCCAGACAGCCGAAAGGCGGGGCAGGCCGGTGGGCGAGATGGAGCAGGGTCAGAGCATCGAGGAGCTGCACGTCCCCGCGGAGATCCGCGAGGTGGCGTTCCCGTCGGCGGTGCGCGGCTACAGCCGCGAGATCGTGGACGCCTACGTCGAGCGGGTGAATCACGTGATCGCGCAGCTCGAGACCGATCGCTCGCCGCGATCGGCCGTGCGGCATGCCCTCGACCGCGTCGGCGGCCAGGTCGGCAGCATCCTGCAGCGGGCGCGGGAGGCGGCCGACGAGATCACGACGGCGGCCCGCGACGAGGCCGCCGAGATCACCGCGCGCGCGAAGGCGGAGTCGGCCGAGCTGGTCGTGAGCGCAGGCGCCGCGGCCGACCGCGACAGGGCCGAGGCCCAGGCGACGCTGGCCCGCGCCCGGGCGGCCGCCGAGGCGGTGGTCGCCCAGGCGAAGGAGGAGCTGGCCGCCCTCGAGGCCCAGGCCGAGGGGCGGATGGCCGAGATCCGGGCCGACACGGACGGGCTCCTCTACGACCGCATGCGGCTGCTCGACGCCACGCGCGAGACCGTCGCCCAGATCGAGTTGCTCGCGACCGATGCGGCCGCCCGGTTCCCGCTCCCCGGGTCATCGGAGCAGGGACCGGCCGAGCCCGCGGCCGTTGTCGCCGTCGAGCCCGGCGACGTGGCGGCGAAGCCCAAGTCGCGCGCCGGGGCGGGCGTCACCCGGCTGCCGACGACGGCGCGCAATGGCACACCGCGCGCGTCCTGAGCGGGCGGCTACACCGCGTGCAGCCGCCGCGCCGTCGATGCCGAGCGGCGCCGAGCGTCAGGGCACCACCTTCGCCACCACGAACCCGGCGATGCCGTTGCCGGTCACGCTCGTGCCGCTGTCGCTCACGAATGTGTACAGGCGCTGGCTGCGATAGGTGACCTGACGACGGCCGCTGGCAAGAAGGACGGTGCTCAGGTGGGCGGTGCCGAGTGGCGACGTCTTGCCCCGCGGCATCAGGTGCCGCGGCCAGATGGTCAGGCACGAACCGGTGCACGGCCCGCCCGGGTGCTTGTAGAGCGCGCGGCCGGCGACGGTCGTCAGGATCCGGCCGAAGCTGCCCCGGGTCGCCACCTTCACGACCACCGCGGAGGTGCTCGCCGCCGCCGGAGCCGAGTGCGCCCGTGCAGGCAGTGCCGCCGCCAGGGCGAGCGTCGCAAGCGCGACGATCGCAATCGCCGCCCACATGCGCCGGGCCCTCGGGTCGGCCGCTCGATCAGAAGTCGTCATCGTCGTCCCCTCGTCCGTGGTCTGTTCCTCAAGCGCGGATCACGACACCTCTACGCGAGCGGCGCACGAGCGGACTGCGCGATGGCGCGGACGCGTGGCAGGTTGTGACGAGGCTCACCACCGGCGCCGTTAAGCTGGATTTCCAGCCCGGCGGGGTGGCGGAGCGGTTGAACGCACCGGTCTTGAAAACCGGCAACGGGTGAATGCTCGTTCGTGGGTTCGAATCCCACCCCCGCCGCTCGCTCGCTCGCTCGCTCGCTCTGACCGCACAGACGGCGTGGTTGAGCGGAATCTACGCGCTCTAAGTTCGCGGCGGATGCGTTCGCCGATCGTCCCGGATCACGAGATCGGGCTAACCAGGCCGAGGAATCACACTCGCGCACACGATCGCGCACGAGGTCGCGCCGCGCCCCGCTGCCGCTCCCTTACCCGGCAGCTTCAGGTGGATGCACGTCCCGGCCGAGCGAGGAGGATGTCCGCACCCGTGATTGGTGCCGCAGCGTCCGGGGAATATGGGACTCCATGCTGCTCCTGCGACTAATTCGCACTAAGCTCGCCTTGGCATTGCTGCGGTTCGCGTGGCGTCGGCGCGGCGGCTTGATCGGCACAATTCGACGCGCGCGGTAGCCGACGTCACGGCAGGGATTGCGCGGATCACCGTTTCTTCGCGGCCGACCCAGGCGGCGCTAGCTGTACGACCCAGGGAGGTTGTTCTCGGTCAGGGCCTGTAACCGCCGAAGGGGTGGTTGGTGGCCGAGGTTGCCGTGTGGTCGGGTGTGATTGTAGGTGTAGAGCCAGCCGTCGAGGGCGTCGGCGCGTTCTTGCGAGTTGGCGTAGATGGCGGCGTATGCCCATCCGGCCAGGAGGGTGCGGATGAAGCGTTCGGCTTTCCCGTTGGTGCGTGGGCGGCGCGGGCGGGTGCGCAGATGACGCAGCCCGAGCTGGTGGCAGGCGATCGCGTGCAGCGTGGAGACGTAGTAGGCGCCGTTGTCCGGGGATGAAACTGTGTCCGGCCCTGCCGGGATGATGGTGTTCCGGGACAGGGGGCGTTGTTGGGAGACGTGGATGGGTAGGCCGTTCTGACTGATGAGCTGTGAGCTCGACGTTGTTCGT
>DASXOR010000065.1:0-7559 GCA_036494095.1 Gaiellales bacterium
AGCAGCGGCGCGGCACCGCCCAGCCCGGCAAGCGCGCGGGTACCGAGCTGATCGTCAAGGCGCCGAAGCAGATCTGGGTGGGGCGGCCGCTCGACCATCCCTTCCAGATCATCGCCCGCGCGCCCGGCAGCGAGGAGACGATCATCAGCCGCCAGGCCGTGTTCCGGCAGCGGCCCTGGTTCGCCTGGTGGGTGCCGATCGCGATCGTGACGGCGCTCGCGCTCGGCGTGGCGGGCTACAAGCTCCTGCAGAGCCCGCCGACGATCACCGTGCCCGACCTGCGGGGCAAGGCGGCGTCGCAGGTGCAGAAGCTGCTCGAGCATTTCGGCCTCCTGCTCACGAACAATCCGGCGGCCACCAAGATCGTCGCCGCCAAGAACGAGATCGGCAAGATCATCAGCCAGAACCCCGGCCCGGGCTTCAAGCTCAGCCCGGGCAAAGCCGTCGCGGTCGTCGTCGGCGTCGCCGCCAAGCAGGTGCCGGTGCCGGACGTGTGCGGCAAGCCGCTTGCCCAGGCCCAGGCGGCGCTCAAGGCGGCCAAGCTGAGCGTCGGGCCGGTGCAGCCGTCGGTGGCGGATCCGAAGGCCATGACGCTTCCCAAGGGCTGTTCGGTGCCCGCGGCGAACCAGCCGGTCGCGCAGGGCAAGCCGGTCAGCCTGTCCCTGGTGAGCCCGGGCGCCGGCGGCCTGCCGTCGGTGCAGAACCTGACCGGCGCGGCCGCGGCCTCCAAGCTGCAGGCGGCGGGCCTGAAGACCATCACGATCCCGGTGCTGGCCCCGTCCGTTCCCGTGGGCAACGTGGTCACGCAGACGCCGGGCGGCGGCGCGCCCCTGGCCAAGGGCTCGACGGTGACCCTGTACACGTCGGCGCTGCCCCGGGTCGCCTACGACAGCGGCGGAGCGGTCCAGGTCTCGGCGTTCACCGCCACCGGCCCGGCCGGCCAGCCGCTGCGCCTGAGCGCGGGCAGCGCCGCGCTCGAGCCGAGCTGGAACGCCGACCGGACCGAGCTCGCCTACGTCGACCGCACGTCCGGGTCGGGCGTGATCGAGGTGGTCGCGGCCGACGGCAAGACCCCGCCCCAGAGCGTCGCTTCCAGCGGCGATTACCACCGGCCGGTGTTCGCCCCGTTCCCGGGCAGCCAGGTGCTGGCCTTCACCCAGTGGATCGGCGGCACGGCGTCGCTGTGCCTGCTCGACCTCGCAGCGCCGGCCGCGCAGCCCTCGTGCACGACGCCGGTGCCCGAGCTGCTCGATCGGCCGACGTGGTCGCCGGACGGCAAGTCGATCGCCGTCGTCTCCGAGACGCCCGGGGCGACGCCGCAGCCGGCCGGGGTGCTGTGGTTCCACACGGCGAAGCCCTTCTCGGCCGTCGCCACCGACTGGAACCCCGACCCGACGACGTATCTGACCCGGCCAGACCCGGCCAACGACCCGACCTTCCTGGCCTGGTCGCCGCTCGTGTCCGGGCAGTCGCAGCTCGCGTACGCCTCCGGCAACTCGATCTTCATCACCCTCTCGCCCGCCACGACCGGGACGAAGATCGCCGACCTCACCTTCGCTCCGGCGCTCACCTGGCGCACCGACGGCCAGCTGGTCGCCGGCGGCCAGATTTGCACGACCACCCCGCCGGGGATCGTCGCCATCACCCAGACCGGCACCCAGACTCCACTCGGGATCGGCGGCTGCAACCCCAGCCTCGAGCCGCTCCCGCTTCCGCCCACGGGGTAGGTGGTCGGCGTGCTGTGCCGCTCGTGTAGACGCCAGGTGTCGCGCGGGGCGCTTTACTGCGGCCGCTGCGGCGCGCCGCAGGCGCGGGGCGTGCGGGCGCCGCTCGACCTCCTGGTCGGCGAGACGCGGGTTCCGCTGACGCAGACGATCACGCTCGGGCGGGCCGAGACGAACGACGTCACGCTGGCCGACCCGACCGTGTCGCGCGTGCATGCGCGCGTGCTCGTCACGGCGTCGGACACGTCGATCGAGGACGCCGGCTCGAGCCACGGCACCATGCTCGACGAGCGCCCTCTGCGCGGGCGCGCGCCGCTCAGCGAGGGGTCGGTCGTGCGGCTCGGCGACACCGTCCTGCGGGTCGAGCGCCACCCGGACGAGCTCGACGCGGGCCGCACGGTCATGCTCGATGCGGTGGGCGTCGAGCTCACGGCGGCAGGCGCCGTGCACGATCGCGCCCCGCACGTCTCGTCGCGGCCGCGCCTGCGGCCCGGGTGCGCGCTCAAGCAGCTCGAGGAGGACGAGGGCGACAAGCGCTGGGTGCTGCGCGACGAGGATGGGGCCAAGTACCTGCGGATGGGCGACGCCGAGGCGGCGCTCGTACAGGTGCTCGCCGCCGACGCCTCCCTCGAGGACCTTCTGGCCGCGAGCGAGCGCGACCAGGGCGCCGCCGGGCCGCCCCGGCTGGCCCGGCTCCTGGCCGATCTCGGCGAGCACGGCCTGCTCGAGCAGACCGGCGACGCCTACGACCCGTTCGAGCACGACCCGGGGCTGCTGGAGCGCATGTTCAAGCCGCGCGAGTGGGCGTTCCAGAACCCCGACGGCGTGTTCCAGGCCGCCTACCGCTACGGCGGCTGGCTGCTGTTCTCGGCCCCCGGGGTCATGGTGCTCGGGGCGATCGCGGCCGTCGGCTTCGTGGCGTTCCTGCGCCTCGCGCTCTTCGAGCACGTGACGCCGTTCGTCGTTGCCGACCACCTCGGCTGGGGCGCGGCCGTGTTCCTCGCCGGCCGGCTCGCGGCCGTGTCGCTGCACGAGATCGGGCACGGGCTCGCCGTCGCCTCGTTCGGCCGCCGCGTCCGCCGGGCCGGGGTGAAGCTGATCCTGATCTTCCCGTTCGGGTTCGTCGACACCTCCGACGCGTGGTTTGAGCCGCGTCGCCGCCGCATCGCCGTGAGCGCCGCCGGCCCCGCCACCGACCTGATCGTCGCGGGGGCCGCGGCGATCGTGACGACCCTCGGCCACGGCACCGGCGCCGACATCGCGTTCCAGATCGCGCTCGGTGCCTACATCGGCGGCCTCTTCAACCTGAACCCGCTGCTCGACCGCGACGGGTATCACATCCTGGTCGACCTGCTGCGCCAGCCCGGCCTGCGGGCGCGGTCGCGGCAGCGGCTGCAGCTGCGCCTGGCAGGGCGGCAGGTGCCCGCCGGCCTCTCGCGCGCCACCGATCTGTACGCGGTTGCGGCCCTCGGCTGGTTGCTGGGGTGCGCCGGCTTTGCCATACTTGTCTCGACTCGCTACTACCACGTGCTGGTCCAGCTGGCGGGCAATCGAGCGATCGTGTGGGCACTGTTCGGGATCTTCTACGCCATGCTCTTCCTCCCGATCGTGATCTCGGTCGGAAAGCCGCTGATGATGCGCCGCGACGGCTAGGCTGCGGCCGTGGCTGACGTTGCCCGGCCCAATTCCAGCGGTGACCAGAACGCCCGCGCCGTCGAGGTGCTGCAGCGGCTTCTGAGCGATCCCGACTTCCGGCGCTCGTTCCGGCGTGACCCCCAGACAGCCTGCCTCGCCGCCGGCCTCGACGAGGCCGCAGCCGAGTTCTCGGGAGCGGGTGCGGCGGCGCAGACGCTCGAGATCCGCGAGTCGAAGTCGAGCCTCGCCGGCCTGCTGATGGCCGCCGCGGCCGAGGGCGCCGCCGTGTACCAGTTCGCCGAGCACATGCGCACGCACCTGGGTGGCGACGTGGCCGAGATCGCCCGCCAGGCGCTCGACAAGGCCGGCCAGCACGCCCCCGCCGGTCACCCCGCGGGCGCGCACGCGGCCGAGGGCCTGGTCGGGGCGGGCGGGCCGCCCGCTCCGGCGGCTGCGCTGCCCGCGGTCGGCACCGGTCCCGGCGTCGTGGCCGACGCGGCCGCGGCCGTCGACCACGCCCAGCTCGACGCCGGCCAGCACGTCGTTCACATCGCCTCCAAGTACATCGGCACGCCCTACGTGTGGGGCGGCTCGAGCCCCGGTGGGTTCGACTGCTCCGGGCTCGTGCAGTACTGCTACAAGCAGATCGGCGTGAACCTCGACCGGACGACCTGGGACCAGGTCAAGGAGGGCCACGCGGTCGCGTGGGGGCAGTTCAAGCCCGGCGACCTGATCTTCTCGAACTTCGAAGGCCCCGGCGCGGGCGCCACCCACGTCGTCATCTACGCCGGCCACGGCCAGGTCATCGCCGCCCCGCACACGGGCGGGCATGTCGAGTACGAGTCGGTCGACGTCTTCAAGCCGTACTTCATGGGCGCCCGACGGGTCGTGCCGGACGCGCCCGCGGGCATCGGCATGCCGGCGGTGGCCCCGGCGGGGGCGGCGGCGGGCACGCCGGCTCCCGCTCCCGCCTCCGGGACGCTCGGCATGAGCGCGGTCGCCTCTTCGCCCGCTCCGCCGGCGCCGGCCGTTGCCCCCAACGCCGCGGGCGTGCACTCGACGATCGGCAGCATCGCCGCCGTGCCGCCGGCCATCGAGGCCGCGCACGGCGCCGGTGCCGGGGCGCTCGACGCGATCATCGGCGCCTATCCGGGCGATCACGCCCCCCGCAGCGCGATCGCGGCCTGGATGGGCGATGCCGCCCAGCGGGCCGGCCTGCCGCGCGAGCTGCCGGTGATGGCCGCCCTCGTCGAGTCGGGGCTCAAGAACGACAACTACGGCGACCGCGACTCGCTCGGGTTCTTCCAGATGCGCACGTCCATCTGGGACCACGGCAAGTACGCGGGGTTCCCGAAGGACCCGCGCCTGCAGCTGCGCTGGTTCATCGACGAGGCCCAGACGCTCAAGGCGACGCGCCTGCGCGAGGGCGTGGCCGGGTTCGGCCACGATCCCAACCACTACGGCGACTGGATCGCCGACATCGAGCGCCCGGCCGCCCAGTACCGGGGCCGCTACCAGCTCCAGCTCGAGGCCGCCCGCCAGCTGCAGCGGTAGCTCCTAGCCCGTGATGGTGAACGGCTCGAGGCCGGCCGTCTTGCCGTCCGGCCCGAGGGCGGTCAGCCAGAACGCGTTCGAGATTGCGACCAGCTTGGTGACGTACGCTCCCTTCGCCTCGGTCTTGAAGGTGAACGGCACCGTCTGCTTGCCGGGGTGGACGAGGTCGTAGCCCTCGAGCGTGCCGATCCGCACGCCGGCCGCTGGCGGCCCGTACGTGGCCGTCCACAGGAAGTCGCCGACCACCGCGATCCGCACCGGCGGGGTCGTGATGCCGCTCACCGGCGTCTGCGTGGTCGGCGCGGCCGGATCGACCTTCATGACGCCGGTCGAGCTGACGACGTACACCGACTTCGCGTCGCCCGTGATCCAGTCGGCGCCGGGGAGGGGGACGACCGTCGCCACGGGCTGCGGCGTCGTCACGGGCACCTGGGCGAGCTTGCCCTTCCCGTCCGTGACCCAGATGAAGCCGGCCTCGAACTCGAGCGACGCCGGCGTGAAGTTGATCCCCTTCACGGCCACCGGGGCGCCGCCCTGCTCGGAGATCTTGAGCAGGCCCTGATTCGTGGGCTGCCAGATCGTGCCCGCGTTCACGACGACCCGCGCAGGCGCGGGGTGGCCGGGGAACGGTATCGGCGCCGACGGCGGCGCGGTCGAGCCGGGTACGAACCGGCGCACCTCGCCGCCGGTGGGGGTGTTCGCGCTCACCCACAGCGCGCCCTCGCCGCTCGCCAGGTTGGAGGCGCCCTTGCCGGCGGGGATCGACCCGGTGGTCGCTCCCTGCAGGTCGACGATCCGGCGCGGCTTCTTGTGATCGAGCGCCCAGGCGTGACCGCCGAACGGCGCGACGCTCTGGAGCTTGCCCGCCTGGAACTGCGCCGGAGCCGCGACGACCTTCGGCAGGGTCGGGGCGTGGGTCTTCTTGCCGTGGTGCTTCGTGGTGGTCGTCGTCTTCGCGGCCGAGCCCGACCCGCGGGAGCTCAGGACGAACGCGCCTGCGGCGATCGCGGCGATGAGGACGATCGCGACGACGATGATGAGCCGGCTGCGTCCGCCGCCGGCAGCCGGCCACTGGAACGTCTCACCCGCCCCGGGGGTGCCCGCCGCGGCGGCGGCCGGGGCGACCGTCGGCTGGCCCCCGGCGGACGCCGGGACGGGCTGGAGCGGCTGGCCCTCGAGCGTGGCGGGCGGCTGCACGGGCGGCGGTGGCGGAGGTGGCGGCGGCGGTTGAGCCGCTGCGGGCGAGTCGCCCAGGTAGGTCTCGTAGCCTGCGCTCGCCTCCTGGGCCGGCGGCGTTGTGCGGTCGAACGGAGCCGGCGTCAGCGGGCCGGCCGCCCGGTCGGTGCCCGAGACGAGCAGGCGCGCCTCGCGCCGCCAGAGCGGCCCGAGCGCGGCGACGGCGATCTCCTCGAGCTCGTACCACGCCTCGCGGGCGCTCTGGGTGCGCTTGGCGGGGTCCTTCACGAGCAGCCGGTCGATCCAGTCCGAGAAGCGCCGATCGACACTCGGGTTGACCGAGACGGCCGAGGGGATCTCCTCGCTCACCTGGCGCATGAGCACGGCCACGGGCGTCGTCGAGTCGTGGAACGGCACCCGGTCGACCGTCATCTCGTAGGCGGTGATCCCGACCGAGTACAGATCGGTCCACGGCCCCACGTCCCCCGCGGTGGCCTGCTCCGGCGCCATGTACGCCGGCGTGCCGACCGTGGTGCCTGTGGCGGTGAGGTTCGGACCACCCGCCTCGGTCAGCGCCTTCGCGATGCCGAAGTCGGCGATCTTCACCTCGCCGTCGGAGCTCACCATCAGGTTCTCCGGCTTGATGTCGCGGTGCACGATCTCGCGCCGCTCCGCCTGGGCCAGGCCGGCGAGGGCGCCCTCGAGCACCCCGATCGTCTGCGCGAGCGTCGTGCGGCCCACGTACGGGCGCAACGAGCCGCGCTCGAGGTATTCCATCGCGATATAGGGCGTCCCGTTCTCGTTCAGGAACTCGAACACCGTCACGATGTTGGGGTGCTGCATCGAGCCCGCGACCCGCGACTCGCGCACGAACCGCTCGGCGAAGGCGGGATCGGCGGCGTGGAACGCGTTCAGCTCCTTCAGGGCGACGTCGCGGTCGAGGTCGATCTGGCGGGCCAGATACACCGCGGCCATGCCGCCGCGGCCGATCTCGCGGACGATCTGATAGCGGCCGACCTTGTGGTTCGGATCAGCCACCGTGTCTCCCCGGGGCTGCGGTCACGACGCCTGTACGAGCGGAGCGCCCGGCGCCGCCACCATGATCGTCCCGGGCGGGACGCCGTCGGTGATGCCCGAGAGCGTCGAGATGTGCGCCGGCAGCCCGCCGACCATGACCGTCGGGGCGCTCCCGCCGGGGAGGGTCGAGATCACGGTGGTGCAGGGCTTGCTGGCGATGGTCGGTGGCTGGGCGCAGCCGACGATGGGCGCGCCGATCAGGTCGGTCTCGCGCAGAACCGCGCCGCCCTGTGCCATGACGACGGTCTGCTTGGGCGTGAGGACGACCGTCCCTCCGTGGATGCACATGATCGTGTCGTTCGTGGTCACTACGTTGGGCATGGGTCCCCCGGATCTGCAAAGGCGCTTGGACTTTCGTACTATCTCGCGTGCGGAGCGAGTGAGCAAACGGTG
>DASXOR010000066.1:0-5558 GCA_036494095.1 Gaiellales bacterium
TGCGCAGGAACGCCTCGCCCAGGTCGCTCTCGCCCGTCTGCTGCCGCAGCTCCTGGGGCGACTCCGACGCCAGGATGCTGCCGTCGCGCATGAGCAGGAGCCGGTCGCAGTTGCCGGCCTCGTCCATCACGTGGCTCGACACGAGCAGGCTCGTGCCCGCGGCGGCCAGCTCCCGGAACATCGCCCACAGGTCGCGCCGCAGCACCGGATCGAGCCCGACCGTGGGCTCGTCGAGCACGAGCAGGGGCGGCTCGTTCAGGAGGGCGGTCGCGAGCGAGACGCGCGCCCGCTGCCCGCCCGAGAGCCGGTCGACGACCCGCTCGGAGAAGTCGCCGAGGCCGACTGTCGCGATCACAGTGTCGACCCGCGCCGGCGCCGTGCCGAGCACGCGGGCGAAGTACCGCAGGTTCTCGCGTACGGACAGGTCGCCGTACACCGACGGCGCCTGGGTCACGTAGCCCACCTGCGTACGCAGCGCGCGCGATCCGGCGGGGCGGCCGAGGACGGTGATGCTCCCCGCCGCCACGATCTGGACGCCGACGATCGCGCGCATCAGCGTGGACTTGCCGCAGCCGCTCGGGCCGAGCAGGCCCGTGACCGCCCCCGCGGCGACCTCGAGCGACACGCCACGCAGCACCTGGGCGTCGCCGCGCTTCACGTGCAGGTCGGCGACGGCGATGGCGGTAGCGGCGTCGGCCACGCGGCGGATGCTACCGGCAGGCGATGCGCCAGGGCCCGAGCTGAAGGTGCTTTCGCAGCGAGTCGAACCCGAGCGCGTTTGCCTCGGCGCAGAACCCGCCGGTGCGCGCCCGGCGGCCGTACTCGACCTCGAACACGGGGCACTGCTCGTCCAGCTCCATGCCGAAGTAGGGCTCGAGCGTGCGCACCTGGTCGTGATCGTTCTTGAGCGCGACCGCGAGGCCGGCGCGGTGGGCCTGGTTTGCGAGCCAGATATTGAAGCGCAGCTGGTCGGCGGCGGTCAGGTGAAATCCGGTGGGAGACCGGTACCCGGCGACGTTGTCGAACTCGACTCCGTCGAAGCCCTTCGCGGCGCAACGGTCGATGCGCCACTGGAGCAGCGGCCCGAGCACGCCCAGGCGGCGGATGTCGAGACCGGGGAAGCGGCCGGCGTCTGGCCGCCACCGCTCCCACGACCCCGCGTCGATTGTGATGATCTGCGAAATCGCAGATCATCAAGAGGTTGGGAAACGCGGCGCCCTGACCGCGGCCGGAGGCGACTGGGATGACCACAGACGCCGGATCCGCGCCACACCGAGAGTCTCACGCCCGCCGCCGGAAGGTCTCACCTGCGAGCGCGCGCTGGCGTGCCGAACGATCATCTAGAGTCTCGCGCCATGATCATCACCACGACGAACGACCTCGCCGGCTACGAGATCGAGGAGGTGCTGGGCGAGGTGTTCGGCCTCACGGTGCGCTCACGCAACGTCGGGTCGCAGATCGGCGCCGGCCTGAAGTCGATCATGGGCGGCGAGCTGCGCGGCATGACGAAGGCGCTCGTCGAGAGCCGTGTCCAGGTCACCGAGCGCATGGTCGAGGAGGCCGAGGCGCGCGGCGGCAACGCCATCCTCGCGATGCGGTTCGACACGTCCGAGATGGGCGGCACGTGGACCGAGATTTGCGCCTACGGCACGGCCGTGCGCGTGCGCAAGCTCTAGCTGCTTGGGGCGGAGCGGCGGCTCAACGGCGGCGGGGCGCCCGGCGCAGGTCGCGCTCGACGCAGTAGGCGGTGAACTGGGCGTGACGGGTCAGGTACACGGCCAGCTCGAGCATTCCGAACGCGACCCATTCATGGAAGAAGCGCTCGTCAACCGCGTTTGAGGCGACGCCTGGAACAGGGGTATCCATGTGAGACCTCACCGGGGGGAGAGGGGTAACGGCTTTCTCATCTAGCCGCAGTGCGCGAGATTGCGACTCCCCCATCGGAGTCATTTGAAAAAACCACAACGCAGTATACCTCAAGCAGAAGTTACTGCAGATCGGGCTGGTGCCTCAGCCGGGCGGGCGCTCTGCGTGGCGGGGGAGGCCGTCGTCCGGGACGGCCTCCCACGATGCCGCGTAGGCCACGAACTGCCGCCACGACGGTCGGACCCCCGGGTCGGCGTCGAACGCCCCGAGCCGCACGCTGATCACGTCGGGGTCGTCCTGGCTCTGGCTCCAGAGCGCCGAGCCGCACGCCTCGCAGAACATCTTCGCGAAGCCGTCCGGCGGCCGGTAGGTGCGCACCAGCCGGTCGCCCTGCGTGATCGCGAGCGACCCGGGAGCGATCCGCGCCTGGGCCGAGGACGCCGTTCCGGTGCGCCGCTGACAGCGCGTGCAGTGGCAGTAGCTTGCGACGACCAGGGGTGCGTCGATCCGGAAGCGCACGCCGCCGCAGAGGCAGCCGCCGGTGAGGGCTCCGCCGGCCACCGTCTAGAAGGCGTCGGGCGTGTCGACCGCGTGCCAGAAGGTGATCTGCGGCCGGCTGGTGACGCCCGCCTCGGCCATCATCTGCGGGATCTCGGGGCTCGAGTTGAAGAACGTGTCGAAGCCGTCCGCGCTCTCCCACTCGTCGAACACGGCGATGGTGGCGCCGTCGGCGCTCGCCAGGAAGCGGTGGTGGATCGCGCCGTTCGCCCTGGCGCGGGCGTTGATGGTCTCGAAGGCGTCGCCGTTCTTCTCCATCACGCCCTTGATGCGCGTGGCATCGCCGGTGACCTGCAACATCATGAACACGCTCATCTCGTCTCCTTCGGGGTTGGGTGGCAACGCTATACCGCGACGGCATTCGCCGCTCTCACCCTGGGCGGTTCGGACCGGGGCGGGTGAGGCCGCTCTCGTACGCGAAGATCACGGCCTGGATGCGATCGCGCAGGCCCAACTTCCCGAGGATGCGCTTCACGTGTGTCTTCACCGTGGACTCCTCGATCACGAGCGCCGTGGCGATCTCGCCGTTCGAACGTCCGCGTGCGATCAGCTCGAGCACCTCACGCTCGCGGGGTGTGAGGTCGGCCAGGAGCGCGCTCGCGCGCACCGCCGGCGCCGGCTGGGCCGCCATGCGCTCGATGACGGTGCGGGTCACCGACGGGGAGAGCAGCGAGTCGCCCGCGGCAACGGTGTGGATCGCCGCCAGGAGCTCCTCCGGGCGGGTGCGCTTGAGCAGAAACCCGGATGCTCCTGCGGCGAGGGCGCCGAAGATGTAGTCGTCGTCCTCGAACGTGGTCAGGATCACGACGCGGACGGCCGGGGCGGTCGCGAGCACCTCCCGGGTGGCGGTGATGCCGTCGCCGTCGGGCATGCGGACGTCCATGAGCACGATGTCGGGCCTGAGCCTGGCGGCCGCGGCGACCGCCGCACGGCCGGTCGCCGCCTCGCCGACCACCCCGATCGTCGCGTCGCTCGAGAGCACGGCGCGTAGGCCGGCGCGCATCAGGTCGTCGTCGTCGACGAGGAGGACGCTCACCCGACGGCCGGTCACGTCGGCGCCTCCCGGGCGGCGTAGGGCAGGCGGGCGTGCACGCGGAAGCGCCCGGCCCGGGCGCCGGCCTCGAGCCCGCCGCCGAGCAGCGCGGCCCGTTCGCGCATCCCGAGGATGCCGTGTCCACCCTCGGGAGCCGGCAGTGACGATCCGGACGTGAGCGGATTCGAGATGGTCAGCTCGAGCGCCGCGTCGGCGTAGTCGATCTCGACCCGGGCGCTCCCATCGCCGTGGCGGGCCACGTTCGTCAGCGACTCCTGCACGATCCGGTAGGCGGCCTGATCGGGGCCACGGGCGAGCGGGCGGTGGGCGCCGGACACGTTCACCGAGACGTCCATGCCGGCGGCGCGATGACGGCTGACCAGCGTGTCGAGCGCCGCGAGGCCCGTGGGCGGCTCGACGGTCGCGCCCGCGGCACCGTCCTCGCGCAGCCCCCGCACCAGCTGGTCGATCTCGCCGATCGTCTCGCGGGCGACGTCCTCGATCGTCGCGAGCGCCTCGCGCACCGCCGCCGGGTCGCGCTCCTGCAGGAGCCGGGCCGCGCCGGCCTGTACGAGGATCACGTTGATCGCGTGCGCGGCCGAGTCGTGCAGGTCGCGGGCGATGCGCGTGCGCTCCTCGGCGGCCGCCAGCCGGCGTTCGCGCTCGGTGTCGCGCTGCATCCTGCGGGCGCGCTCGGCCTGCTCGACCCGGCGGCCGCGGCGCTGCCCGACCTGGTCGCCGATCAGCCATGCCGCGCCCCACACCACGATCCCGAACAGGATCGCGGTCGTCGGGAAGCCGGACTCCGACCCCGCGGTGGCGGCGACGTGCACCGCGAACATCCCCAGCACGACGGCCGCCGTCTCGCGCCAGCGCGTGCGGGTGCGCGCGTCCGAGGCGACATAGAAGAGCGCGACCGTCGGGCCGAAGGGCGGGCCGGTCGCATAGCCGAGCCCGTTGATCGCCGCGCTCGCGGCGGTGGTCACGGCGAAGACCCCGAGCGGTGCGCGCCGGTGCACGAGCAGCGGCAGCGTCGCGACCGCAGCCAGCCCGGCTCCGAGCGGGTCGAGCCCGCGGCTTGCGCTGTGGCCGCCGGCCAGCAGACCCAGCGTGAGCCCGAACGCCGCCAGCGCGACGATCGCGTCGCGGGCGGTCGGGTTCGATGCGGTCGCACGCGCCACTGCCTCCTCAGGGTAGTGCCGCGCCGGCGGTGCCGAGTCGTCCCGCGGGAGCATCTCCGTCCTCCCGCGGGGGGACGCCCAGGTTCCACCCACAGGGCGTTTCGGGTGGAGACGGCCGTTTCTAGCCTGACTCTCATGCATTCGAACGAGCCGAGGAGAGGGGAGCCATGACCGCGTTGACCCGCTTCGTCCTGCGCCACCGCCTGGCGGTGGCCGCCTTCTGGCTCGTCGTCACGCTGGTCGGGATCGCCACCGTCGGCCGGGCGACGAGCGCCTTCAGCCAGGAGTATTCGGTGCCCGGCCGCGAGGGCTACGAGACCAACACGGCCATCTCTGCGCTGTTTCGGAACGGCGGCGACGGCGCACCGCTCGTCGCCGTGGCCAGCCTGCCGTCTGGCACAGCCATGTCGTCGCCGTCGGTCGAGCGCGGCATCACGGACGTCGCCGGCCGCATCCGGGCCGCGGTGCCGGGCGCGCGGATCGCGTCGTACGCTTCGACGGGCGACCGTGCGTTCGTCTCCCGCAACGGCCGCACGACCTTCGTGCTCGCCTATCCGCGGCCGACCCCAGGCAGCTTCGGCCAGAGCCCGCGCGCGGCCCGTGCGGCCGCGGCCGCGCTGCGCGGCGTGACGGTCGCCGGCCGGCCCGTGCGCCTCACCGGCCTGGACGCGCTCTCGGCATCGACCGGCCGGAAGGGCGGGCTCGGATTGCTGGCCGAGGGGCTCCTGGGCGGGCTCGGCGCGCTGCTCGTCCTGGCGTTCGTGTTCGCCTCGCTGATGGCGTTCGTCCCGCTCGTCGTCGCCCTCGTCTCGATCGTGACGAGCTTCCTGCTCGTCTGGGCGCTCACGACGGTCAGCCAGGTGTCCGGGATCGTCGGGTTCTTGATCGCCCTCGTGGGGCTCGGCGTCGCCATCGACTAC
>DASXOR010000067.1:0-2875 GCA_036494095.1 Gaiellales bacterium
AGCCTTTGCCGCCGGCCGGCATCCGCTCTAGCCTTCGCCTGTGCCCGGCCGCCGCCGACCGATCGTTCTCGCCTGCCTCGCCGCCGCCGTGATCGCGGCCGGCTGCCTCGCCATCGTCGCGCCCACCGGCTCCCAGCGGGCCGCGGCCGCCACGCACGCGGCGCCGCGCAAGTCGCTGGCGGGGAAGGTGATCCTGATCGATCCCGGGCACAATGTGAACAACTGGATGCACCCTGGCGAGATCAACCGCCCCGTCTTCTACGGCATCCCGGGCGCGACGAAGCCGTGCGACACGACCGGCACCGCCACCGCGAGCGGCTACACCGAGGCCCGCTACACGCTGGCAGTCGGCCTGCATGCGGTCAAGATCCTGCGCGACATGGGCGCGACCGTCGTGATGACCCCCGTGAACACGCGGCCGTGGGGGCCGTGCATCACGGGGCGGGCGGCGCTCGGGAACAGCCTGCACGCCGACGCTGCAGTCTCGATCCACGCCGACGGCGCGCCGTCGAACGTACACGGCTTCTACGTGATCGCCCCGAGCCACCCGCTGCCGGGGGTCGGGCTCGGCCCGCGCCGGATCGCCCGCGACGTCCGACTGGGCGCAGCGATGCTCAAGGCGTACCACCAGATCACCGGCATGAAGATCTCCAACCTGTACACCACGGGGTACCTGCGCTCCGATGCCTACGGCGGCACGAACCTCTCGCATGTGCCCAAGATCTTCATCGAGACGGGCAACATGGGCAGCCCCGGGAACGCCGCGAAGCTCGAGTCGCCGGCCTTCCGGCATCTCGCCGCCTGGGGCATCGCTGACGGCATCCGGCTGTACCTGACCGGACACCTGTAAGCCGCGTGTCGATTTCGGCGGCGCCCATTTGTCGGTAATGCGACAGCCGTTCTCACAAAGGGGTGACACCGATGCTTGGTCGCAAGAACTACACCCGGGAGGAGTTCCACGGAGCCAGGACCGCGATCGACCGTCAGCTGGAGGCATACCGGCAGCTCGAGGCTGCCGTCGACGCCACCGGCGACGCGGACGCCCGGTCGGCGCTGGAGGACTTCGAGCCGATCTTCTGCAACAGCATGGCGCTTGCGCTCGACCGCTACTTCGTCCACCGGGTGCGCCTGGTCACCGGCAACGACGGCAATCCGCTGAACGAGGTCGAACTCCTCGGCGAGTCGCTGATCGGAAACGACGGCGTCCTGCTGAGCAGCAAGGTGATCAAGCTCGTGCCGGAGGAGTCGGTCACGAAGCTGCACGCCGGCGACCGGATCGCGCTCACGGCGGCGGAGTTCGAGCAGCTCGCAACCGCCTTCTTCGCCGAGCTCGAGCGCAGGTTCGTCGCGGTACCCGCCTAGGCAACCTGGTTCAGCGAGGCTGACTCAAGGCGCGGCGTAGGAGATGGGCTGACGCTGCCCGAGCTCCGCGGAGCGCCGGATGGCGTCGCAGACGACGGCGGCGCGATAGCCGTCCTCGAAGGTGGCGCCGTGCGGGGCGACGTCGCCGTCGGTCGCGATCGCGTCCAGCAGGTGACAGATCTCGTGCACGAAGCTGTGCTCCCAGCCGATGGCGTGTCCCGGGGGCCACCACCACGACGCGAACGGCATCGCCGCGTCCGAAGCCAGGACGGTCTTGTATCCGCGCAGCCGGCCGGTGCCTGCATCGAGCACGTGCAGCTCGTTCAGCCGTTCGAGATCGAAAGCCAGAGACGCCCTGCTGCCCTCGATCTCCCATCGCAGCGCGTTGCGGTGACCGAGCGAGAGCCGGCTCACCTCGATCGTCCCGATCGCACCGGCGGCGAACTCGGCGACCGCCG
Source organism: Gaiellales bacterium (assembly GCA_036494095.1). Classification (GTDB taxonomy): domain Bacteria; phylum Actinomycetota; class Thermoleophilia; order Gaiellales; family JAICJC01; genus JAICJC01. Next base: position 1,821 of record DASXOR010000067.1, read on the forward strand.
CCACGGCGTCGTCGACCCGGCGCCCGGGCACGAACGTGCGGCTGGCGCCCGCAACCGCCGCGATGTCGCCCACGAGATAGTGGGCGAGATCGACGGCGTGCGTCGCGAGGTCGACGAGCGCGCCCGCTCCGGCTCGATCCGGATCGAACCGCCAGCCCGCGAGCCCCGCGTCGGCGCCCCAGTCCTGCAGGTAGGTGGCGCGGAAGTGGCGGATCTCCCCCAGCTCGCCGGCGTCGACCATCTCGCGCGCGAGCCGCATCGCCGGGACGAAGCGGTAGTTGAAGCCGCACATGTGCTTCACGCCCGCGGCCGCGACGGCCTGCCAGACCTCGAAGCTCTCCTCGGCCGTGCGGCCGAGAGGCTTCTCGCAGAGCACGTGCTTCCCGCTCCTGGCCGCGGCGATCGTCGGCTCGGCGTGGAGGTGGTTGGGCCCGCTGTTGTCGAAGAGCTCGACGTTGGCGTCGGCGACGACGTCGCGCCAGTCGGTCGTGAACAGCTCCCAGCCATAGCGCCCGGCCGCCTGCGAAACGGCGTCGGCATCGCGGCCGGCGATCGCGACGAGCCGTGGTCGGAGCGGCGCCGCCGCCAGCTCCTCCACCCGCCGGTACGCGCTCGAGTGGGCCCTGCCCATGAAGGCGTAGCCGAGCATCCCAACCCCGATCTGGCGCTGGGCCGGCGGCGGCGCCGGCAGGCAGCCGGTGGTCTCCTCGAGGCTCATTTCGGCTCCTGGCGCATCGCCGCGTCGAACACGACGTCCGAGGTTGGGAAGTCCGTGCGCCGGACGAACACAAGCGCCTCCCGCGCGCCCCATTCACGATCCATGCCGGAGTCCTCCCACTCGATCGACAGCGGCCCGCCGTAGCCGATCTGGTTGAGCGCACGGATGAACGCCTCGAAGTCGACCGTGCCGCGGCCCGGCGAGACGAAGTCCCACCCGCGCCGGCCATCCCCGAAGTTGAGATGGCTGGCGAGGACGCTGCGACGCCCGTCGAGCGCGAGCCGGGCGTCTTTGATGTGCACGTGGTGGATGCGGTCGGCGAACGCGACCGCGACCG
>DASXOR010000068.1:0-12122 GCA_036494095.1 Gaiellales bacterium
CGTGACCGAGCGGATCTGCGTGGTGGGCGCAGGCCAGATGGGATCCGGGATCGCCCAGGTGGCCGCCGTGGCCGGCTACGACGTGACCCTCGTCGACGTCTCCCAGGCCCAGCTCGACCGCGCCCGCTCCGGCATCGAGCGCTCCCTCCAAAAGCTCGTCGAGAGGGGAAAGGTCGAGCGGGACGCGGCGGATGCGGCCGTGAGCCGGATCGCCCCGGCCGGCGAGCCGGTGGCCGCCGACCTCGCCATCGAGGCCGCCACCGAGGACGTTGGCCTGAAGGAGCGCATCTTCCGTGGCCTGGACCAGGCCGCCGGCCCCGGCGCCGTGCTCGCTACCAACACGAGCTCGATCCCGATCACGCGCCTGGCCGCCGTGACCACGCGCCCGCAGAGTGTGGTCGGCATGCATTTCATGAACCCCGTGCCGCTGATGCCGCTCGTCGAGTTGATCCGCGGGCTCGACACGTCCGACGAGGCCGCCGCATTCGTCCGCGCCGCCGCGGAGCGGATGGGCAAGACGGTGGCCGAGGCCAACGACCATCCCGGCTTCATCTCCAACCGCATCCTGGTGCCGATGATCAACGAGGCCGTCTACTGCCTGATGGAGGGCGTCGGCGACCGCGACTCGATCGACACCGTCATGCGGCTCGGCATGAACCATCCCATGGGGCCGCTGCGGCTGGCCGACCTGATCGGGCTCGACACCTGTCTAGCGATCATGGAGGTGCTGCACCACGGCCTGGGCGATGACAAGTACCGGCCGTGCCCGCTTCTGCGAAGCTATGTCGAGGCGGGCCGGCTGGGCCGCAAGGCAGGGCGGGGGTTCTATGAGTACACAGACTGAAACAGGCACGAGCGGCACACTCGTCGATCCGTACTGGTACGAGACGTTCTTCGACGAGCACTGGCTCACGATCTCGAGCCACACGCACACGCCCGAGAAGAGCGCCGCCGAGGTCGAGTTTCTGATCTCGGCGCTCGGCCTCGAGCCCGGCCAGCGCGTGCTCGACATCCCCTGCGGCCACGGCCGCCACAGCATCGAGCTCGCCCGCCGCGGCCTGCGCGTCGTCGGCGTCGACCTGAACGACCTTCCGCTGGAGCTCGCAAGCGCGGATGCGCGCGCGGCCGGCGTCCAACTCGACCTGCGCCGCCTCGACATGCGCGAGATCGAGTTCCGGGACGAGTTCGACGCGGTGCTCAACCTGTGGACGTCGTTCGGCTACTTCGAGTCCGAGGCCGAGGACCGGCTGGTCCTAGAGCGGGCGCTGCGGGCGCTGCGCCCCGGCGGTGCGCTCGTGATCGAGACGATCAACCTGCACGGCACGCTGCGCCGCTTCGAGCCGCGGGCCTGGCACGAGCTCGGCGCCGGCCGGCTGCTGCTCGAGGAGCGCGCGTTCGATCCGTGGAAGGGCCGGATGCACTCCGGCTGGACGCTGGTCGAGCCGTCCGGCGACCGCGTCCCCATGTCGTTCGCGACCCGGGCCTACACGCTCGTCGAGCTCACGGGGATGATGGCCGCGGCCGGCTTCGACGTCGAGGCCGCGTGGGGCGACTACCAGGGCTCGGACTACCGGGTCGACAGCCGCCGCATGATCGTGCTCGCCCGCCGACCGCGGCGGTGAACTTTTCGGCCGCAGCGGCCGACTAATGGGTATGCACGTTCGCGCAGCACTGACCGCCCTGTCCGCAGCCGTCGTCGCCATCGCGCTCGCCGGCTGCGGCAGCGCGCCGGCCGACGTGTCCGGCCCCGCAGGCTCCGCGCCCACGCGCGCCATCACCGGCGTCGTCGTCCAAACCGATTCGCAACACCCCGATGGAGGCACCCCCGTGACCGGCGTTAGCGTCGGCCTCTACTTGCAGCCGGTCCACGCCGGCGGGCCGATCGCCGCCGATCCGCCCCAGCCGATCGCGACGGTCACGACCGACGCAGACGGCGCGTTTCGGTTCACCGGCCTGCGCCCCGGTAAGCGCTACTTCGTGTTTGCGTCGGGCGCCCGGGGCTACTCGATCGGCCACTGGGAGCAGCCCGGGCAGCACGTGCGGCTGAGCACCTGCACCGACTGCGTCATGCCGCTCTAGCGTCCGCCGGTGTGCGGGGAGGCGTGTCGGCGACGACGAGCAGCCCGGATGCAGCGAGCGTGATGGCGACCGCCGCGACCCCGGCCCACGCCAGATAGAGCGGCAGCGCGGGGATCGGGCTGTCGGCATACGGCGGCATCGCGACCTTGGCGGCAGCGAACAGACCGACGGAGACGACCAGCCCCACCGCGAGCACGGACCTTCCAGCGCATGTGCCTAAGGATACGACCGCGCCTCGGCGTTGCCAGCCGGCACCTCGGCGGCCGGCATGCTTGTTCCCGGTAGCCACCGCCACGCGATCGCGGCGCCGGCCGCCCCGGAGATGGCCGCGATCGCCCACAAGGCACCGTATCCGAGGTGCTCCACCGCGAGCCCGGCGGCGGGTGCGATCAGCGCGCCGCCGCCGAACACGACCGTCGAGGCCACGCCAACGGCGACTCCGGATCGGGCGGATCCGGCCAGTTCGCCCACGATCAGGTAGAGCAGGCCGTTGAAGCCGAAGACGCCGAACGCAAGCACCGCGGTCGCCGCCAGCCCGGGCCCGAACCCGGCGTGCAGCGCGGGCAGGATGATCACGGCGGCCGCAGCGCCGACCATGCCCGTCTCGCGCAGGGTGCGCATGCGCCGGGTGCCGCCGCCGCCGTCGGCCAGCCGCCCCCACAGCGGCCGCGAGATCCCGGCGACGACGTTCACGAGCACGAACCCGACGGCAGCCTGGGAGCGGGTAAAGCCGGCGGAGCGCACGGCCGGGATGTAGTACGTGAGCACCGCGGTCAGGCCCAGGATGTAGACGAACGCGACCGTGAGCGCCGGGCGGATGCCACGCACCCGCAGCACGTCGCGCAGGCCGCCGCGGCCCTCGACCGTGTGCGCGGCGGGTGCGTGGCCGACCAGCAGGCCGAAACCGACCGAGGTGACGGTGACCGCCACAGCGCAGGCGGCGAGTGCGAGCCGGACGCCGCCGCTATCGGCGAGCAGCGGCAGCGCCACGGCGCCGATCGTGCCGCCGAGCGGGACGGCCAGCTGGCGCCAGCCCATCACCACGCCGCGCCGCTCCGGCGGGAACGCGCGCATCAGCGACGCCATCCCGGCGACCGGCACCGCCGATCCGCCGATCCCGGCCACGAGCAGGGCGCCTGCAAAGGCCGCCGGGCTCGTGAGCGTGGCGGCCGCGAGCGTGCCGAGCCCGTTCACGACCCCGCCGATCACGAGCACCCAGCGGGCGCCGACGCGGTCGACCAGCATCCCGGCGGGGATCAGCGCGAGCGCGGAGCCCAGGCTGACCGCAGCAAACACCGCCCCGAAGCCGGCCACCCCGATGTCGAGCCGGTCCCGGATCTCGAGGGCGATCGCCGGCAGGCCGAACGAGATCAGCGAGTAGGCGGCCTGCGACGCGATCGCCAGGGCGAGGATGGTGCGCTGCTTGGCGATGCGTCAGCCTAGAACGGAGCGATGGGGCCTGGCCCCGCTTCGAAGCGGGGCCAGGCCCCCGTGCGGGCTACGCAGCGACGCGGTGGCGCAGGCCGCCGCCGAGGTAGACCCGGCGGGTGACGCGGATGGCCTCGTCGATGCGGCGGCGCAGGCTCACGGCGTTCGTGGGCTGGTCCGGATCGACCATGAGCACGGGCGTCGAGTCGAGCTCGTCGCAGGCCGCCAGGGCGACCGTCACCATGGCGATCTCGGCCGTCTTCAGGGTCATGTCGATCATGACGACGTCGGGGTGGTGCTCGTCGATCATGGACAGGGCGTCGGTGCCGTTCTCGGCCACGATGATGCGGTAGTGATCGGCGATCGCGCGCCGGGCCAGGTCGAGCGTCAGCGGGTCGCGATCGATGACGAGCACGGTCGCGGACGCGCCGATCGGGGTCACGTCGGCGAGCGAGTCGGTGGCGAAGCGGTGGGTGAGGCCATACATGGGAAGTCCTTTGGGAGCGCGAGGGGAGGCGAGATGCTGCCTGGTAGTCGGCTGTTTACATCTTGCTCACAAACCCCTAACGGGTGAACCGGCACCCGCGGACGGGGGATGCGTCGGATAGTGTGCGGAACGTGCGCATCGACCGCATCTACACGCGCGGAGGCGACGCCGGGCAGACGTCTCTCGGCGACGGCGAGCGGGTGTCGAAGAACGATCTGCGCATCTGGGCGTACGGCACCTGCGACGAGACCGGGGCGGCCGTCGGCGTGGCGATCGCGACCGGTCTCGAGCCGCGCCTGGCCGACCTGCTCGTGCGCATCCAGAACGACCTCTTCGACGTCGGCGCCGACCTGTCGGTGCCGCTCGACACCGAGCGCGGGCACGGCAAGAGCCGCCTGCGGATCACCGACGACCACGTGGCCGCGCTCGAGCGCGCGTGCGACGAGCTGGGCGAGCGGCTCGAGCCACTCACGAGCTTCGTGCTCTCGGGCGGGACGCCGGCCGCGGCGGCGCTCCACGTCGCCCGCACGACCTGCCGCCGGGCCGAGCGCCACGCTGTCGCCCTGGCCGAGGCCGAGCCGGTCAACCCGGCCGCTCTCGCCTACCTGAACCGGCTCTCCGACCTGCTCTTCATCGTGGCGCGGATCGGCAACGACGAGGGCCGCGCCGACGTGCTCTGGCGGCCGGGAGGGTCGGTGGCAGAGCAGTGAGCTCGGCCCGCCCCGCCGACGCGCCGGAGCCGCCCGCCGAGCCCGAGCGCTCGACGATCTCGGGCATCCCCTACCAGGCGCTCTACACGCCGAGCGACGTCGCGATCGACTACGACCGCGACCTGGGCGACCCGGGCCACTACCCGTACACGCGCGGGATCTACGAGACGATGTACCGCGGCAAGCCGTGGACGATGCGCCAGTTCGCCGGGTTCGGCACCGCCGAGGAGACGAACCGGCGCTTCCGCTACCTGCTCGACCACGGCCAGACGGGGCTCTCGACGGCGTTCGACATGCCCACGCTGATGGGGTACGACTCCGACCACACGCGCTCGCTGGGCGAGGTCGGACGCGAGGGCGTCGCGGTCGACACGCTGGCCGACATGGAGGACCTGTTCGCCGGTATCCCACTCGACCGGGTCACCACCTCGATGACCGTCAACGCCCCGGCGGCCGTCGTGCTGGCGCAGTATGTGTGCGTGGCCGAGCGCCAGGGCATCCGGCCGGAGGCGCTCGGCGGCACCATCCAGGCCGACATCCTCAAGGAGTACATCGCCCAGAAGGAGTGGATCTTCCCGCCCGAGCCGTCGATGCGGCTCATGGTGGACATGATCGAGTGGTGCACGCAGACGATGCCGCGCTGGCATCCGATCTCGATCTCGGGCTACCACATCCGCGAGGCGGGGGCGACGGCGGCGCAGGAGCTCGCGTTCACGCTCGCCGACGGCTTCGCCTACGTCGAGGCCTGCCGGGCGCGGGGAATGGACGTCGACGACTTCGCGCCGCGGCTGTCGTTCTTCTTCAACGCCCACATCGACTTCTTCGAGGAGATCGCCAAGTACCGAGCCGCCCGCCGGATCTGGGCGCGCGAGCTGCGCGACCGCTACGGCGCCACGGGAGAGCGCTCGCTGCTCATGCGCTTCCACACCCAGACGGCCGGTGTGTCGCTGACCGCCCAGCAGCCGGAGGTGAACATCGTGCGCACCGCGCTCGAGGCGCTCTCGGCGGTGCTCGGCGGCACCCAGTCGCTGCACACGAACTCCTACGACGAGGCGCTCGCGCTCCCCACCGAGGGCGCCGCCCGCCTCGCGCTGCGCACGCAACAGGTGATCGCGCACGAGACGGGCGTCGTGCACGCGGCCGACCCGCTGGGGGGGTCGTGGCTCGTCGAGAGCCTGACCGACCGGCTCGAGCGCGAGGCCTACGACTACTTCGACCGCATCGACCGGCTCGGCGGCGTCGTCGCCGCGCTGAACGAGAACTTCTTCCAGCGCGAGATCGCCGAGGCCTCCTACCGCTATCAGCAGGAGGTCGAGGACGGCCGCCGCCTGATCGTCGGCGTGAACGCGCACACGAGCGACGACGACGACCAGGTCGAGATCCTGCGCATCTCGCCGGACGTCGAGCGGCGCCAGCGCGACCGGCTGAACGCGGTGCGCGGCCGCCGCGACGCGGCCGCGGTGCAGGCGGCGCTCGAGCGCCTCTCCGCCGCCGCCGCCACCGACCGCAACGTCCTGCCGGCGCTCATGGACTGCGCCCGGGCCTACGCCTCGGAGGGCGAGATCTGCGACGCCCTGCGGGCCGTGTGGGGCGTCTACCGCGAGACCCCAGTCTTTTAGACCGTGGGGGAACCCAGGGTTCCCCCACGAGCCCCCTCCTCGACGCCGCCCGCGAACGTCGACTCGCCCCGGCGAGATGGACTCGCCTCCGCCTTGTGATGGGGACTGTCCCCGGTTGGTGGGGGGCTATCCCCGCGTGGGGACTGTCCCCGGCCGCCCTTCGCCGTGTACGGCGCGTCAGCCTCGCCAGGGATCTCGATCCAGAGCCGCGACCAGGTCGTCGCGGCGGTGCACGGGCGCCCCGTGCGAGACGAGCACGTGCTCGACGTCGTGCTCCGCGAGGAGCGCACGCAGGGTGGGGACGACACGCCGCTCGTGCCACGGCGTGTCCCAGACGCGCAGCGTCCCCGCGGGATCGCACATCACGCCGTCGGCGAAGACGAGCGCGCGCTGCTCGGGCAGGAAGGCGGGCGTCTCCCGCCGCCAGCGGCCGTCGTCCAGCAGGAGCACGCCCCCGGGCAGTTCCCAGCCCGGCGCCGTCGGCTCGAACGGAGCGACGTCGGGGCAGGCCTCCGCGTGGGCCTCCCAGTCGCCGTACGCCGTTGCGCCGTAGCGGTCGCAGAACATGCCCACGTCACGGATGTGGTCGGGCTTCAGGTACACCGCGGCGCTCGGACGCAGGCCGTCCAGGCGCTCCCAGACGCGCTCATTCTCGGGCGCCAGCCCGTCCAGGACGAGCGTCACCCCGCACGACGTGACGCAGAACGACGACACCGACGGCTCCCAGTCAGAGCCCGGGTGCCACTCGGGGTGCATGCGCGTCCACCCCCACAGCCCGACGGCGACCTCGAACATGCCGCGATCGTACCCAACCGGGGAACATTCCCGGTTCTGGCGTAGGATGGCGTGGATGGAGGCCTTCGAGATCGACGGGCTCGAGGCGTCGCGGTCTGCGGCGGGCGAGCTCTACCACGAGTTCCTGCGCCAGGACTCGATGAGCGCCGGCCTGTACGTGCTGCGTGCGCGCGAGGACGATCCACAGACGCCGCACGCCCAGGACGAGCTCTACCACGTCATCTCGGGCCGGGGGCGGTTCCGCGTCGGCGGCCACGACCGGCCGGTCGGGCCGGGCACCGTGCTCTTCGTCGAAGCCGGCGCCGAGCACAGCTTCCATACGATCACCCAGGACCTCAGCGTGCTCGTGGTATTCGCACCGCCGGAAGGGTGAGCGCGTATACACTCGCCCGCGATGCCTGGGCCCATACGTGTGGTGGTCGCCAAACCCGGCCTGGACGGACACGACCGGGGCGCCAAGATCATCGCCCGGTCGCTGCGCGACGCGGGCATGGAGGTGATCTACACCGGTCTGCACCAGACGCCGGAGCAGATCGTCGCCACCGTCCTGCAGGAGGACGCCGACGCCGTCGGCATCTCGATCCTGTCGGGGGCGCACATGACGCTGGTGCCGCGCATCCTGGAGCTCCTGAACGAGCGCGGGGCGGGTGACGTGGTCGTCGTCGTCGGCGGGACGATTCCCGGCGAGGACGTGGCCGAGCTGAAGGCGCTCGGGGTGGCCGAGGTGTTCACGCCCGGCGCGCCGACGGCCGGGATCGTCGAGTTCCTGCAGTCGGCCGTGGGGGCGCAGGGATGAGCGGCGCCGGCCTTCGCATCGCCACCGACGGTCGCGTGACCACGGTCACGATCGACCGCCCAGGCGTGCTGAACGCGCTCAACACCGCGCTGCTCGAGGAGCTCCTGGCCACGCTGACCGACCTCGGCAACGATCCGGCGGTCGGGGTGGTCATCCTCACCGGCGAGGGCGAGCGCTCCTTCATCGCGGGCGCCGACATCAAGGAGATGGCGGGCAAGACGCCGCTGGAGGCGCGCGCCTATTCCGAGCTCGGCCAGGAGATCGCCCACAAGCTCGAGACCATGCGCAAGCCGACCATCGCGGCGGTGAACGGGTACGCGCTCGGCGGCGGCTGCGAGATGGCGCTTGCCTGCGACGTGCGGCTCGCGTCCGAGCATGCGCAGTTCGGCCAGCCCGAGATCAACCTCGGCATCATCCCCGGCTGGGGCGCGAGCCAGCGCCTGGCCCGCGCGACCAACATCGGCTACGCCAAGGAGCTGATCCTGACGGGGCGCATGGTCGACGCCGCCGAGGCGCTCGAGAAGGGCCTCGTCCAGCACGTCTACTCGCCGGAGGAGCTCATGCCGGCCGCGTGGGCGATGGCCGCGGAGATGGCCTCGAAGAGCCCGGTCGCGCTCTACTACGCCAAGGAGGCGACCAACCGGTCGCTGCACGGCGACATCGGCGGCAACCTCGTGCACGAGGCCGACCTGTACTCGCTCATGTTCTCCACCGACGATGCCCGCGAGGGCATGAACGCCTTCGTGGAGAAGCGGCAGGCGTCGTTCATCGGCAAGTAGTCTGCGGCGAACCGGGGTCAAGGAGGGAACACGGAGTGAACATCGCAGTCTGCGTCAAGGAGGTGCCGAGCGCGACGTCGCACCGGCGGCTCGATCCGGGCACGAAGCGGCTCGACCGGTCGGGCGACTCCGAGCCGAACCCGTTCGACATGCACGCGCTCGAGGAGGCGATCCGGATCCGTGAGCGGGGCGCCGACGTGAGCGACATCGTGGCGGTGTGCATGGGGCCGGAATCGGCGCAGCGGGTGCTGACGAAGGCGCTTGCGCTGGGCGCCGACCGGGCCGTGCTGGTCACCGATGCCGCTCTGGCCGGTTCGGACATCGCCGGCACGGCGTACGTGCTCGCAGCGGCGCTCGGCAAGCAGGAGGCCGAGCTCGTCCTGCTCGGTCAGCAGGCCGCCGACGCCGACTGCTACGTGATGGCGGCCGCGGTCGCCGATCACCTGCGCCGGCCGCTCGTCACCCAGGTCGCCGACCTCCAGCTGGAGGGCGGCACGGTGCGGGCCAAGCGCCAGGCCGAGCACGGCTACGACCTGATCGAGGCGCCGCTGCCCGCGGTCGTCTCGGTCTCGGACGCCATCAACACGGCCCGGCTGCCCTCGATCAAGGCGATCATGGGCGCCAAGCGCAAGCCGCTCGAGACGCTCTCGGCCGCCGACCTCGAGATCGACGTCGCCAGGGTGGGCGGGGACGGCGCCCGCAGCGTGGTGCGCTCGATCTCGCCCCCGCCGGCCAAGTCGGAGGGGCTGAAGATCGAGGACGCAGGCGGCGACGCGGCAGAGAAGGTCGTCGCCTTCCTGAACGAGAAGGGGCTGATCTAGCCATGGCCGGAGTCCTTGTGTACGCGCACCACGACGACGGTCAGTTCGCGGCCAACAGCCTGGGCATCCTCGCGAAGGCGGCGACGCTGGGCGGCGAGGTGACGGCGTTCGTCGCGGGGAGCGGCATCGACGACGGCTGGGCCGCTGCGCTCGGCGGTCACGGCGCGGGCAAGGTGCTCGTCGCCGACGACCCGGCGCTCGCGGGAGGCCTGTCTCAGCCCATCGTGGATGCTCTCGAGCCGGCGGCACGCGAGGCCGATGCGGTGCTCTTCGGCGCGGGCGTGGTCTCGGCCGACGTCGCCGCCGGGCTGGCGGCGCGCCTCGGGGCCGGCATCGCGTGCGAGACGACGGATCTCGCAGCGGCCGACGGCGGCATCGTGGCGACGCGGCCGGCCCTCGACGACTCCGTCATGGTGGAGTCGGGGTTCGCGTCCACGCCGGGCGTGGTGCTGGCGCGCGCGAACGCCTTCGCGGCGCGCGAGGACGCGAGCGGGACCGCACCGGTCGAGCGGGTCGCGGTGAGCATCTCCGACTGGTCTCAGGCGGCCGCGCTCACCGGGCGCGAGGCCGCCGAGGGTGGCGGCGTCGACATCACCGAGGCCGACATCCTGGTCACCGTGGGGCGGGGGATGGGCGGTCCCGAGAACGTGCCGCTCGTCGAGGCGCTGGCAAAGGCGCTCGGCGGCGAGGTGGCCGCCACCCGCGCGGTGGTCGACGCGGGCTGGGTGCCGTACTCGATGCAGGTCGGCCAGACCGGGAAGACCGTCTCGCCGAAGCTCTACATCGCCTGCGGCGTCTCGGGAGCGATCCAGCACAAGGTGGGGATGGCGAACGCGGGCACGATCATCGCGATCAACAAGGATCAGAACGCGCCCATCTTCGAGTTCGCCGACGTCGGCGTGGTCGGTGATGCGCTCGCGATCCTGCCCAAGCTGACCGAGCTCGTCGCCGCCCGCAGGGGCTAGTCGGCCGGCGGCGACTCCCGCAGCACCATGAGCGCGTTTCGCAGCCGCACGACGTCTGCCAGCACGTCGCTCAGCTGCTGCTCGGGCGGCGCCGCGGGCACCGGCCGGCCGAGCCGCTTGAACAGCCGCTCGGTGTCGCGCACCGACCAGCGCCGGTCGGCGCCGACCTCGATCGGCACCTCGGTCCGGCGGCGGTCGGACCCCGCCAGGAAGTCCTCGAGGTGGGCGATCAGCGTGTCGATGCGCTCGCGGTCGCCGGACATGGCTACATGTGCGTGTACTCGGGCCCGCTGCCGCCCTCGGGCGGGGTCAGCCGGCCGCCCTTGGCGGTGATCGCGCCGCACTGGACGCAGTTGGACGGCGTGATCTCCACCTCCACCATGCCGCCGTCGTCGCCGCGCAGCTCGTAGACGCCGGCCGGGCACATCGACACCCATGCCTGGCCGACCTCGCGCGGGACGCGGGTGCGCACGCGGATGTGGTTCGGCTGGTCGTCGCGGCTGCGGTTGCCGGAGAGGAAGACGCTCGAGAGCTTGTCGAAGGTGAGCGCACCGTCGGGCTCGGGGTAGGCGCGCGGCTCGATCGTCATCGCCGCCTCGGCATCGCGGTCGGTGCGGAACTGCCCGCCCGGGAACGCGCCGCGGGTGACGTCCATCGCACCGGCCAGGGCGCCGCCCACGATCAGGCCGCGGTTGAGTGCCTGGCGCATGTTGCGCACGCGGCGCAGGTCGCTCCAGATATGGCTCGCGCGCACCCGGGAGTCGTAGCCGTCCAGGGCGCCGGCGGCGGCCGGGTCGGCCCCCGCTTGCAGCTGCTCGTGGATCGCCTCGGCGGCCAGCATGCCCGACCGCATCGCGTAGTGGACGCCCTTCAGCTTCGGCACGTTCACAAAGCCGGCGGCGTCGCCGGTGATCACGGCGCCCGGCACCGACAGGGGCGACGGCAGCGCGTAGAGGCCGCCTTCGGGGATCGTCTTCGCGCCCCAGCCGATGCGCTCGCCGCCCTCGAGCAGCGTCCGGATCAGCGGGTGCGTCTTGAACTCCTGCAGCAGGTCGTGCACCGACAGCGAGGCGTCCCGGTGGTCGAGCCCGACCACGAGGCCGAGCGCGATCTGATCCTCGCCCATCGGGTAGATGAAGCTCCCGCCGCTCTCGCCGTACCTGGCCCGGGCGCGCAGCGGCCACCCCAGCGTGTGGATGACGCGGTCGAGCGGCCGCGGGACCCGCCAGAGCTCCTTCACGCCGAGGCTCCACACCTGCGGGTTCTGCGAGCGCAGGCCGAAGGCCTCGGTGAGCGCGGCGGTCAGGTGGCCCTGCGTGCCCTCCGAGAGCACGGTCGCCTGCGCGTGGATCTCCGCCCCGGGCTCGTAGGCACCGGTCGGCTCGCCGTCGCGGCCCAGGCCCTTGTCCCCGGTGACGACGCCGCGGACGGCGCCGCCGGAGACGAGCAGGGTGTGTGCGTCGGTCTCGGGCAGCACCATCGCGCCGAGCTCCTCCGCCTGCCCGGCCAGATGGCGGCCGAGCTGGGCGAGCGAGAAGATCCAGTTGCCCTTGTTGTGGAACGGAGGCGGGGTGGGGATGCGCACTCCGTAGCCCGGCCGCATGAAATAGACCGACTCGTGCTTCACCGGCCCGTAGGAGGGC
>DASXOR010000069.1:0-6569 GCA_036494095.1 Gaiellales bacterium
CCGGCCGGGCGGGTGCCAGGCACCGGTCTACCCCCTCCTTGCCCTGCGGCGCAGCACGCGCTCGTCGCCGACGCGGCGGGTGACGCCGTGGGCGTCGAGCGCCTCGAGCAGCCCCTGCGCGTACTTGCGCGAGATCCCCAGCCGGTCGCGCAGCTGCGCCAGGGTCACGCTGCCGGCGGCGGCGAGCTCGACGGTCGCCGATCGCGCCTGCTCGAACGCCTCGGCCGTGAAGGCCAGATCCCGTCCGGCCCGCACCGCCCGCCCCTGCTCGACCAGCGCGGCCAGCGCGGCCGCATCCTCGGGCCGCAGCGCGGGCGGCTGCAGCGGGCTTTCGGCCAGCCTGGCCTGCAGCGCCTCGACCGCCGCGGCCGGCACCGACGGTTTGGCGGCCGGCTGGGGCGCCTCCGCCGGCGCCGGCGCAGGGATGCGGCGGCGGGGCGGGGCGGGATCGGTCACGGTGGCCCCCGCCACGGTCACCTGGGGGCTCGTCAGGCGCACGATCAGGCGATCGCCGGCAGCGGCGGACACCTGCCGCCGCAGCCGCAGCTGCGCGTCGGCCTCCCCTCCTGGGCGCACTTCGGAGCCCTCGCGCAGGACGACACTCGCGGGCGCCTCGGCGGTGCCGTGGTGGACCGTGACGACCTCCCCGTGGCGCAGGCCGTGCGCGGCCGATGCCGGCACCCGCAGCCTGACGTCGAGCCGGTAGGAGTGGGGCAGCGTCCCCGGCGTGGCCGCCGTGTGCCCGCGCCGGATCTGGGCGCGCTCGACGCCGACGAGGGCCAGGGCGACGCGCTGGCCCGCGGCCGCCTCCTCGACGGCCTGGTCGTGCACCTGCACGCTGCGCACGCGCGCCTCTCGCCCGCCCGGCTCGATCGCCAGCCGGTCGCCGACCCGGACGGTGCCCGACCACAGCGTGCCGGTGACGACCGTGCCGATGCCGCGCAGCGAGAACGCGCGGTCGATCGGCAGCCGGACGGGTCCGGCCGCCGCCCGGCTGCGCGCCGTACCCGCCAGGCTGTCGAGCGCGCCGCGCAGGGCGTCGAGGCCGGCGCCGGTGCGAGCCGACACGTCGACGATCGGGGCTCCCGCGTAGGGCCCTGTCTCGAGCAGCTCCTCGACTCCGAGCCGGGCCAGCTCGGCCAGCTCGTCGTCGACCAGATCGCGCTTCGTCAGCGCGACGACCCCGGCGGGGACGTCCAGCAGCTCGACGATCCCCAGGTGCTCCCTGGTCTGCGGCATGACGCCGTCGTCGGCGGCGACGACCAGCAGGAACAGATCGATACCCGTCGCCCCCGCCACCATCGTGCGCACGAACCGCTCGTGCCCGGGGACGTCGACGACCGACAGCCGCCGGCCGGAAACCAGGTCGAGCGGCGCGTAGCCGAGCTCGATCGAGATGCCGCGGGCCTTCTCCTGCGGCAGCCGGTCGGTGTCGATCCCGGTCAGCGCGGCGACGAGCGCCGTCTTGCCGTGATCGATGTGCCCGGCGGTGCCGAGCGTCAGAGGCTGATCTGCAGGCACTGGTCGTCGGTGAGCGTGCGGCAGTCGAGCAGCACCCGGCCCTCGCGCACCAGCGCCACAACGGGCGGATCCGCCGCTCGCAGGGCAGCGGCCAGGACATCTCCGCCCTGAAGCGCGCACGCGTAGCTCGGAAGCTCGAGCAGCGGCACGGCGCCGCCGCCGACGCGGGCCACGCTCGCCACCACGGCGCCGCCCAGCCGCTCGGCCAATCCCTCCGCCCGCGCGCGCACGGCATCCGCCGACTCGGCCGCCGCCGCGAGGACGGGCACCTCGCGCAGCGCCCGCTGGGGATCGCGGTGGAGCTCGAGCGTCGCCTCGAGGGCGGCCAGTGACAGCTTGTCGATCCGCATCGCCCGCGCCAGCGGATGGCGGCGGATGCGCTCGACCGCGGCCGCGGCGCCGACGATCACCCCGGCCTGCGGGCCGCCGAGCAGCTTGTCGCCGGAAAAGCACACCACCGTGGCGCCGGCTGCGATCGAGCTCGCGGCGGTGGGCTCGTCGGCGAGGTCGGGCAGGTCGAGCAGCTGCCCGGAGCCGAGGTCGTCGACGAGCGGAAGATTGTGCCGGGCGGCGAGAGCGGCGAGCTCGGTCAGAGCCGGAGCGGCCGTGAAGCCGACCATGCGGAAGTTCGACTGGTGCACACGCACGAGCGCGGCGGTGTCCGGGCCGATCGCGGCCTCGTAGTCGGCGAGCGACGTGCGATTGGTGGTGCCGACCTCGACCAGCCGCGCCCCCGACTGGGCGAGGATGTCGGGGATGCGGAACCCGTCGCCGATCTCGATCAGCTCCCCGCGGCTGATGACCACCTCGCGACGGCCGGCAAGGGCGGCCAGGCTGACGAGCACGGCCGCCGCGTTGTTGTTCACCGCCATCCCCGCCTCGGCGCCCGTGAGCTCGGCGAGGATGTCGCCGAGGTGGGTGTGGCGCGAGCCGCGGGCGCCCGCGTCCAGGTCGTACTCGAGGTTGGAGTAGCCGCCGCCGACAGCGTGCACACGCTCCAGCGCGGCTGCGGCGAGCGGCGCCCGGCCCAGGTTGGTGTGGACGATCACGCCGGTGGCGTTCAGCACCGGGCGCAGCGAGGGCGGGCGCTCGAGCAGCTCGGTCGCCCGCAGGAGCAGCGATTCCGGCGACCGCGGCGCGCGGGCGGAGCGCGCTTCGGCGAGCGCCGCCCGGATGGCCGCCACGGTGGCCGCGCGCCCGTACCGCGCGACGGCGGCCTGCGCCTCGGAGAGCAGCGCGTCGACCGACGGCAGCTGGCGGAGCGGATTGGCCGACATGGGTGCGATTGTACGTGGTGGGAAGTGAACCGCCCTTCGCGACCACCGCTGTACGGCCTCCATGTCGGCCGCCGCCGACGGCGCCGGCGGCTGCCCGCCGTCGGCCTGCCGCCGCCCGCGGCGATCGCGCTCCTGCTCGTCGCCGTGCTCGCTGCCGGCAGCGGGTTCGTGGCCTACCGGCTGTGGCCGCTGACCGATCGCTCGGCGGGCGTCATCGCCGGCCCGGTCGCGTCGGCACCGCGCACGGGTGGCGGCTCCGGCCCGCCGCCCGTGGTGCCGCTTCTGCCTCTGTCGGCGGCGCGGGCCGCGCACGTCCGGATCCGCGGAGTGCACGCCGAGGCGGGAGTCGTCGTCGACAGCGCCAGCGGGAGTGTGCTCTGGGCCCACGACGCGCACAGGCGGCTGCCGATCGCGAGCCTGACCAAGCTCATGACGGCCCTGCTCGCGCTGCCCAAGCAATCGGTGCTCGACCGCGGCTTCGTCGTCACCCCGGCGATGGTCGGGGTCCCCGGCTACACGATCGGCCTGCAGGCCGGCAGGCGCGTCACGGTGCGCAACATGCTCGCGGCCACGCTGATCGCGTCGGCGAACGACGCCGCCAACGTGCTCGCGGTGCACCGGTCGGGGTCGCTGCCGGCGTTCGTCCGCGGCATGAACGCGACCGCGGCCCGCCTCGGTCTCGCCGACACCCACTACTCCAACCCCTCGGGGATCTTCGACGCCGGCAACCACTCGTCGGCGTGGGACGTCGCCGACCTCTCCCGATGGGTGCTGGAGCGCCCGCTGCTGCGCTCGCTCGTCGGGCACAAGGCCTACCAGGCGGGCGTGGCCGTGTACGTCAACCGCAACCGCCTCCTGTGGTCATATCGCGGCGCGATCGGCATCAAGACCGGCTCGACGACGGCTGCAGGCAATTGCCTGGCCGTGGCCGCAGAGCGCCGCGGGAGGACGGTGGTCGGCGTCCTCCTGCACGTGCACGGCGACGAGTTCGCCGCCGCGCGGCGGCTGCTCAGCTGGGGGTTCCGGCACGACCGCTGAGCGAGAGCCGCCCGTGGCTCGTCCCGCGACCGCCGAAGATGTGGACGGGATCTGCGGCGTATGCGCCGCGACCTTGCGTGAGACCTATCGCGGCATCTACCCGCCGGGCGAGATCGAGGGCATGATCGCGGAGCTCTATCGCCCGGACCTGATCCGTTCCGAGATCGGCGCCGTGGCCGCCTGGTGGGGCTGGATCGTGGCCGAGATTGGCGGCGCCGTCACCGCGGCCGGTGCGGGCGGGCCGAGCGAGCCCGATGTGTGTGAGCTCTACACGCTCTGCGTCGATCCGCAGAGGCAGAGAGGTGGTCTGGGAACGGCAGTGCTCGATCGCTTCACGCTGCAGGCCCGGGCCGCCGGGGTCTGCATCCAGCGCATCACCGTGGAGCCGTGGAATCAACAGAGCGTTGCGTTCTTCCAACGGCACGGGTTCGTGGAGCGCGGCCGGCGGCCCAGCGACCCGGCTTGGGGAGCGGCCGACGAGTGCATCGAGCTCGAGCGGCGGATCTGAGCGGTCAGCCCGGCCGCGGCACGTAGGCCGCGTGCATGCCGGCCACGAGCAGAACGACCAGGCCCAGGTAGACCGTGGCGACCCCGATCCGCTGCGGGATCGTGACCGAGTGGTACTCGTTGTAGCCGGGCTGGTTGCGGCGGCCCCAGCGGCGGTAGAGCTCGTAGCAGGCGAAGAGCAGCACGATCAGGAGGATCGGGCTCTCGAACTTGAAGAACAAGAGGGCGATCGCAAACAGGCCGGCGAACCAGAACCCCGGGTGCAGCGCCGACACGGCGCGACCGCCGTCGAGCGGCACGACCGGGATCAGGTTGAACAGGTTCAGCAGAAAGCCGAGGTAGGCGAGCGCGCGCAGGAGGTCGCTGTTTACCTGCTCCGCCCACAGCAGGGTCACGAGCGCGCCGGCGGTACCGAGCACCGGGCCGGCCAGGCCGACCTTGGCCTCGACGTAGGCGTTTCGCGGCATCTCCTTCATGGCGACGAACGCGCCCATGAACGGGATGAACACCGGCAGCGAGGCCGAGATGCCCTCGCGCCGCAGCCAGATCACGTGCCCGAGCTCGTGCACGAGCAGCAGCACCGCGAACCCGAGCCCGAACCACCAGCCCCAGAAGAGGGCGTAGGCGCCGACCGCGAGCGCGAAGGTGAACAGGAACTTGAACTTGAGCAGGATCGCGAACTGGCCCACGAACTTGAGCACGAGCAGGCCGGCGGCGGTGATGCCGCCGCCCAGGCGCCGCAGCGGGCCGCGGTGCTCCTGCACGGGCGACTGGAAGGGCGCTTCGGCCGGGGGCGGGACGAGGCCCGTCGGCGAGTCGCGCGGCTCCCACGGTTCGTAGCTCATGCTCACAGCGTAGCCGTCGTTCCGCGGCTGTCCAGATGATCTGTCTCTCACCCCCGCGCCTTGCGCTGCTCGGTTCTCGCCGCCCAGACCGTCACGGGGATGAGAGACAGATCATGTGCCCTCGCGCCCGATCCACTCCTCGCCGCCCTCGAAGACCTCCTTCTTCCACACCGGCACGGTCTGCTTGAGCGTGTCGATGGCCTCGCGGCAGGCGTCCATCGCCGGGCCGCGGTGGGTGGCGGAGACCGCGATGATGACGCTGGCCTCGCCGATCGGGACATGTCCGGTGCGGTGCGCGATCGCCACATGGAGCACCTCGTGGCGGCCGCGGATCGTCTCGGCGATGCGGGCCATCTCGGCCTCGGCCATCTCCGGGTAGGCGTCGTATTCGAGGTGCACGACGGTGCGCCCGCGGCTGTGCGTGCGGGTGGTGCCGATGAAGGTCGCGACCGCGCCCGCGGCCGGGTCGGAGACCTCGCGGACGACCTCGCCGAGGTCGAGCGGGCCGGACAGCACGCGGAAGGCGCCGCCGGACACCGGCGGGATCACCGCGACCTCGTCGTCGTCCTCGATCCGGGCGTCGCGGGCCGCGTACTCGCGGTTTCGGGCGTAGGCGAGTCCGGGCGGCTCCTCGCCCAGGCCGAGCGCCGGCCAGACGTCTGCGACGACGGATCCGCCGGGCAGCTCGACCTCCCGTTGCGACCAACCGGCCCGCTCCCGCAGCGCCGCGAACAGCCTCACCGTGATCCGCATGCCCGCAGCGTATCCCCGCCGGCGAAGGGGTTGAACCGCGGGGCGCGGAGCTCTATGGTGGGCGAGGGAGCCCCGGAGGCCTGGGATCGCTCGAGACGCGGCGCTGACTGGCTGCCGTGTCGAGGAAGGCCGTCCCGGCAGCCGGGGCTCCTCCTTGATGGTGACCGGGAACGCCGGCGCGCCTGGACGTCAGGCTGTGGACGGGATCCGGGTCGTGGTGGGGCTGCAGCTGCACCTTGGACATCACGGGCGTTCCCGGTCAACCATCTATCCTGCGGGCGTGTCCGCCGATCGCGAGCGCTCGACCGAGTCGGGCATCCCCCTGAAGCCCGTGTACCGAGCGCAGGACGCGCCGCCCGAGCGCCCCGCCCCCGGCACGTTTCCGTACACGCGCGGCGTGCGCCCCGACGGGTACCGCGAGCGGCCCTGGACGATGCGGCAATACGCCGGTTTCTCGTCGGCCGAGGAGACGAACAGCCGCTTCCGCCTGCTGCTCGACCGCGGCCAGACCGGGCTCTCGGTGGCGTTCGACCTGCCGACGCAGCTCGGCCTCGATTCCGACCATCCGCTCGCCCGTGGCGAGGTCGGACGCACCGGCGTCGCGATCGACTCGATCGCCGACATGCGC
>DASXOR010000070.1:0-7909 GCA_036494095.1 Gaiellales bacterium
TCGCTGGCCTCGTCGGAGCCGTACATCACCTTCGCCGGCGGGGCGATCCCGAGCAGGATCTCGAGCCGGCTATCGATGGCGAGGCTCGCCCACGGCGTCGACAGGGATGTGTCCAGGTAGACGTGGGGGAGGATCGACGCGACGAAGGCGCCCTCGTCGACCCAGGGCCAGCCCGAGTGGATCAGGACGATTGGCTGGTCCATGTGGGCGGACAGGAGCGGGAAGAGGTCGGACGGGCGGGCGTGGGCGAACACGATCGAGGGATCGCCGCCCCCGCAGTGGATGTGCACCGGGATCCCGGCGGTACGGGCGACCGCGAGCGCGCGCCGAAGCAGCGCGTCGCGAACCGGCTTCGCGTGCTCCCGGGTCTCGCGCCAGCCGTCCCCGCGCCAGACCGAGAACGCCGCCTCGCGCTCGGACGGGCTCCACTCGCACACGTCGAGCCCCGTGCGGTAGGCGATCACCGACTTGAACGCAATCGACCCGTCGGCCACCGCCGCCTCGAGCCCCGCCGTGAAGGCATCCTCGAGCTCGGCGTAGCTGCTCGCGGCGTCCCGCACGCCCGTGATCACGGGCTCGATCCGGCACACGCGGTGCACCGTGAGGCCGACCTCGGCGCCCAGCGCGCGCCCGTCGATCTGCGGCAGCGGATAGCCGTCGTCCATGATCAGGTCGGCGACGCCGGCATCGGACCACAGGCGGCGCAGGTAG
Organism: Gaiellales bacterium; assembly: GCA_036494095.1. Lineage (GTDB taxonomy): Bacteria > Actinomycetota > Thermoleophilia > Gaiellales > JAICJC01 > JAICJC01. The sequence continues at coordinate 712 of DASXOR010000070.1, forward strand.
GCGCGGTGGTCGGAGAGCGCGCTCGTGCGGGCGGCGGCCAGGCCGGCGCGGGTCGGCTCGCACCCGAGCAGCGCGGCCAGCCGGTCGGCCATCGCGACGGCGATCGGCGAGCTGTCGGTGGTGAGCTCGAGGATGTCCCCGTGCCGTTCGTCCTCGAGGCCCGAGCTCATCAGGCACATGCCGAGCATCGTGATCCGGTCGAGGAACCCGCGCTGCGGCGCGGCGGCGACCTCGTCGCTGCGCCAGCCGTGGCAGTGGACGTCGGCGACCGACGTCCCTTCGAGCAGGTCAGTCACAAGCTGCCTCCGTGGTCAGAGTGGCCGTCGCGGCGATCCTCTCACGGGCATGCGTGCGCGGGCGCTAGTTGACGTGCCCACGGACGTTGTGAACGGGTAGGGATTCCGTCCGAGCCTCCCGAGAGGTCGAGCCGGGTGATCGCGTGCGTCGTCAGTTCCATGCTGAACAGGTCCAGGGCGCCGTTGTCGTCGCTGATGCCTGTGGCGAACGAGTCGCCGCTCTGACCGGTGAGCTGGGTGAAGGCGCCGGGTCGCCAGAGCACCACGGCGAGCGGCCCGCCGCCGAGGTGGGTGGGGCACGCGAAGACGGCGCTGCCGCCGCCGGGCGTGAACAGCACCGGGCCGCCGCAGCATCCGTAGCTCCAGCCGGGCAGGCCGGACGTGTCGGTGGTGCGGCCGGTCGCGCGGTCGTGGACGACGACGTTGCACGTGCTTCCTGGGCGACTGCCTGTACCAGCGCCTGTACGCGCCGGAGCCGCTGCTCACGATCGCCGGCGTGCGGGCGCTGCTCGCCCGGCTGGACGGGTTCGACGTGGCGCTGGCGGTCGAGGGGCATGCTGACGACGTGCAGGGCACCGCCGCCTACGCCGATCGCCTGCTCGGTTTGCGGCAAGCGGCCGACCTGGTGGAGGAGCGGGGCGCGGCCGCAGCCGCATCGGCAGCGCACGACGAGGATCTGTCCGAGCTCGTCGGCTTCCTCCTGGTCGGCGAGGGCCTCACCTAGCCGCGATCTCCAATCCGGCTCTCATGCTCTCTGGCAACTCTCAGGAAGTGCACCCATGATGAGTGTATGGCGCGGTTGCGACGGTTCACGAAGACTGAGCGGGCGGCGCACTGGCTCGTCGCCTGCGCGTTCGGGGTGATGCTGTTCTCGGGCGGGCAGGTGCCGCACCGGTGGACCCTGACCACGCCGGCGTTCGATGTCCACGTCGGGGCCGCCGTCGTCCTCGTCTGCGGCCTGGCCGGACTGCTGCTCTTCGGCAACGGCCGGGCTCTCAGCCGCACGGCCCGCGAGCTGCGCCGCCTCGACGCCGACGACCGCGCCTGGCTCGCGCCGCTGCGGATCCTGCGCGGTCGGCCGGCGCCGCCCGTGGGGCGCTTCAACGCAGGCCAGAAGATGAACGCCCGCCTCGCGCTGGCGGGGCTCGCGGGCCTCTACGCCACGGGCGCCTATCTCGTGCTCGTCGGGCACTCCGCGCTCGGCCAGCTGCACGGCCCGGCCGCATTCCTGACGACCGCCCTGATCGCCGGGCACATCTTCATGGCCGTCGTGAACCCGTCCACCCGGCATGCCCTGCGCGGGATGACGCTCGGGAGCGTCGACCGCGACTGGGCCGCGCACCACTTCCCCCGCTGGGTGGACGAGATGGAGGATCGCGAGACCGGATCTGCGCCGAAGGCGTAGAGTTGGGGCGGAGGTGGTGCGCATTCGCAGCAGTGCCCGGCAGGTGGCTCTGGCCACCGCGATCGCAGCCGTCGGCGCCTGCACCCTGGGCGCGGCCGGCACGGGGGCGGCGGCGCCCGCGCGTGCGGCGTTCGTGCGCGTGAACCAGGCCGGCTACCCGATCGTGGCGTCCAAGCGCGCCTATCTGCTCGCGAGAGTCGCCCGGCCGGGCGCGACCTTCCGGGTCACGAACGCGCGGGGGCACACGGTGCTCTCGGGCGCGGTCGGGCCGGCGCTCGGCAGCTGGAGCGCGCGCTACCCGCACGTCTATGCCGTCGACTTCACCCGCCTGCGGGCGGCCGGCCGGTACACGATCTCCGTCGCAGGCGCGGCGGCGTCGCCGCCCTTCCGGGTCGCGGGCGGCGCCCGCCTATCGAGGCAGCCGCTGCGAAACTCGCTCGCCTTCTACCAGGACGAGCGCGACGGCCCCGACTTCATCCGCACGCCGCTTCGCACCGCGCCCGGCCACCTGAACGACGAGCACGCCATGACCTACCTCACGCCGGAGGTGGACGGCGACGGCAACTTCGCCGGCAACCTGCACCCACTGGGGGTGCGCATCGACGCCTCCGGCGGCTGGTGGGACGCCGGCGACTACCTGAAGTTCGTCGAGACGACCGGCTACACCGACGCCGTGGTGCTCGCGGCCGTGCGCGACTTCCCCCGCCAGATGCGGGTGCGCGTGCACGGCCACACCTTCGCCGCCGAGGCGGCCTTCGGCGCCCGCTGGCTGCTGCGGATGTGGGACGACCGCACGCGCACGCTCTACTACCAGGTTGGGATCGGCGAGGCCAACGACCAGACGCTCGGCGACCACGACATCTGGCGGCTGCCGCAAGCCGACGACACCTATGGCGGCACGGGCCGCGCGACCCGCTACATCCGGCACCGGCCCGTCTTCCGCGCCGGCCCTCCGGGCTCGCCCGTGAGCCCGAACCTGGCCGGCCGCGACGCCGCCGCCTTCGGCCTCTGCTTCCAGGTGTACCGGCGCACGCATCCGGCCCTGGCCGCCCGCTGCCTGCGCTCCGGCGAGCACGTCTTCGCGCTCGCCGACACGACGCCGGGGCGGCTGCTGACGGTGATCCCGTTCGACTTCTATCCCGAGACCGAGTGGCGCGACGACCTCGAGCTCGGCGCGACCGAGCTCGCCATCGCGACTGCCCGCGGCGGCCTACCGGCCGGGCTCCCGCACAGGCGGTCGGCCTATTACCTGCGCCTCGCCGCCCACTGGGCGCACGCCTACATCACCGGCCCGAACGACGCCGCCGACACGCTCAACCTCTACGACACGAGCGGACTGGCCCACTACGACCTGTACCGCGCCATCCGGGCCGCGCACGACCCGCACGGCCTGCGGGTGACGCCGGCGGCGCTCCTCGCCGACCTGCGCAGGCAACTCGGCCGCGCCGAGGCGCAGGGCGCCGGCGACCCGTTCGGCTTCGGCTTCCCGTGGGCGCAGTACGACACCGCCTCACACGGGTTCGGGCTGGCCGTCGAGGCGGGTGAGTACGACCAGCTCACCCACGGTCGCAGGTATGCCGACGACGCATCGCGCTGGCTTGCCAACGTGCTCGGCGCAAACGCCTGGGGCGTCTCGCTCGCGGTCGGCGACGGCACGACCGACCCGCACTGCATGCAGCACCAGGTGGCGAACCTGGTCGGCTCGCTCGACGGATCCGGGCCGATGCTGGCCGGAGCGGTGGTGGAGGGGCCGAACAGCGAGGCGACGACCGGCGTCGTGCCGCCGATGCGGCTGTGTCCCGGAGACGGCACCGACCGTTTCGCCCGGTTCAACTCGGCCGCCGTGTTCCGGGACAACGTCCAGTCGTACTCGACGGTCGAGCCGGCCATCGACCTGACCGCCACGAGCCCCCTGGCGTTCGCGCGCCAGGCGGCGCGCAACCGGGCCGGCGGTTAGGCCGGCCGCTCGCGCTACTGCTGGTAGTGCTCGACGGTCTCGGCGCTGCGGGGCCGCGCGTCGTCCGGATCGAGGCCGAACTCGCGGTGGGCACGGCGCTGCCGCAGCAGGTCCCAGCAGCGGTCGAGTGCGACCTTGATCTCCTGCAGCCGCTCGTGGTCGCCGGCCGCGAGCCGGCCATGGCTCTCGCGCTCGTACAGCTCCTGCTCCTCGGCCACCAGCTCGTCGATCCGCCCCATCACCTGGCTGTCATCCATGCCTGCTCCTCGTGTCGCGTGCGAGCCCGGAGTGTACGAGCGTCTCACCCGCCGCGGCGGCGGTGCTCGGCCTCCTCCTCGACCGTCCGCTCCGCGGTCGGGCTCACCTCGAGGCGTTCGTCGGGGATCGGGTTGCCGCTCTCGACCGAGCGGCCGAAGGTGCCCGCGCGCAGGCGCTCCTCGGCCCGGGCGACGGCCGCCAGCCGGCCGCGCAGTGTGTCGATCCGGCCCTGGTCGAACTCGTTCTGGTAGGTGTCGCTGGCGTCGTCGGCCATCTCGGTGGTCGAGAGCTCGTCGTTGGGCTCGATCGCCGATTCTCGGAGCGCCTCTTCGATCCGCGCTCGCTCCGCGGCCAGAAGCTCATGCGCGCGCTTGTCGTCCACAGCGCCTCCTTGGTGGGGTGGTCTGGAGCCCGGCGGCCGCCACGGGCACGCCGGGGCCGCACGGAGCGCGGCCCGCGTCAGCCTATCGGCTCGGAGACCGGCCGGGGAACGGGCGGCGCTGCTACCGGCGCGGCTGTGGCCGGGGCGGCTGGTGGTCGTAGAAGAGGGTCGTGCTGGTCGCTCCGGCGGAGTGCGCCTCCGCCTTGCGGGCCGCAGCGCGCCGGGTCGCATAGGGGCCGAAGCGGTGCTCCTGGCCGTTCATGACGATGATCGCGAACCAGCGGCGAAATGGCATCGGTCGTGTTCCCTTCGTTGCCCTGAGGCATCCTAACAGCGCAACGTGGCGCGGGCCGGATTCGCCGGCGCATGCCGCCCCGCGATCGGCGAGCCGGACGTGGCGCCCGGCTCGGGGATCAGCGGTAGCGGTAGACGATCCGCCCGCGGTTCAGATCGTAGGCCGACAGCTCGACCTTGACCCGGTCGCCGGGCAGGATGCGGATCCGGTAGCGCCGCATCCTGCCCGCGATGTAACCGGTGGTCTGATGGCCGTTGTCGAGCTCGATCCGGAAGAGGCCGTTGCGGAGCGACTCGGTGACCTCGCCCTCGACTTCGACCTTCTCTTCCTTGACGCTCATAAGGCTCCTCTCAGCCCGCCTGGGTAACGCCGGTCGCCTCGGGTCCCTTCTGACCCTGGCGAGCCTCAAATGTGACCTTTGCACCCTCGGGCAGGCTCTTGTAGCCGCTGCCAGAGATCTCGCTGTGATGGACGAACAGATCCTTCCCGCCATCGTCAGGCTGGATGAACCCGTAGCCCTTTTGGTCGTTGAACCACTTCACAGTTCCGGTTGCCATGAAACACCTCCCTTCCACACTCACGAACGAGTCAGGAAGGCGAAGCGCGCAACCGTCGAACGTCCTACAACGGACGGAAGCGTATCAGGCTGGGCCCAAGCGGGCGGCCCTCCGGCTCGGGAAACGGCCTGGCGGCCCCTCCGGCCAGGCCGGAAATACGCCATCGGGGGGAGGAGGAACGCCCGCGGCGGCGCCGATGGAGCCGGACGATGGCCGTGCACCACGACAACATCGGCACCACCGGCCAGAGCGCGGCTCCCGCGCCGGCGCCCGCCTCCCCGCTGCCCGTGGCGGGCGGCGCCCGGCTGGAGCTGCTCGGCTTCGACCTCGCGGCCGCGTTTCACGAGTCGCCGCTCGGCATCGTCATGCTCGATCGCGAGGGTCGCTGGCAGGAGGTCAATCCGGCCTGGTGCGCCATCCTCGGCCGGCCTCGCCCTGAGCTCCTGGGGCGGCATTTCAACGATCTCACCCACCCCGACGACCTCGCCATCGGCATGGAGATGCTGGCGACGCTCGAGGGCGCCGCGCGCTCGGTGCAGGCCGAGAAGCGCTACCTGGGCGCCGACGGGGGCGTCGTCCATGTGGCCGAGTCGATCACCGCCAGCCGCGACGAGCAGGGCCACATCGTCCGCTACGTCGCCCACGTCCGCGACGAGACCGCCCGGATCCGCGCCGAGCAGGAGCTGGCCGAGTCGGCCCGGCTCTTCCGCGACGTGCTCGAGAACGTCGACCTGGCCGCCCTGAACATGGACGCGAATGGCACGATCACCTACTGCAACCCCGAGCTCTGCCGCCTCGTCGGCTGGCCCGCCGAGGAGCTGCTCGGCCGCGACTGGTTCGAGATCTGCGTTCCGGCGGACGAGGGCGAGGCGCGGGCGCTGCACGGCGAGGGCATCGCCACCGGCCGCATCGAGCGCCACCACGAGGGCCATATCCGCACCCGCAGCGGCGAGCGCCGCACGATGCGCTGGTCGCACACGCTCGTGACCAACCCGTCGGGGAGGCCGGTGGGGACGACGTCGCTCGGCGAGGACATCACCGAGAAGATGGCCGCCCAGCGCGCGCTCGCGCACCGGGCGACGCACGATCCGCTGACAGGGCTCGCCAACCGCACGCTCCTCGACGATCGCCTCGCCCAGGCCCTCGCCGATGCGAACCGGCCCGTGGCCGTGATCGTGTGCGACCTGGACGGCTTCAAACGGGTCAACGATCGGCTCGGACACGCGGCGGGCGACGAGGTGCTGCGCGCCGTCTCGGGTCGTCTGCGAGGTGTCTGCAGGGCGCAGGACCTGGTCTGCCGGCCGGCGGGAGACGAATTCGTGATCGTGATCACGGGTGAGCCGGGCGAGACGGCCCGGCATCTGCGCCACACCTGCATCCAGGTCGCGGAGCGCATCGCCCGGGCCGTGCGCCAGCCGGTGGGGGTCGACGGCGGCCGCGCCCAGGTCGGCGTCTCGGTGGGAGTGGCGGCCACGGCCGGGCCGGGCAGAGGTGCCGAGCACCTGCTGCGTACGGCCGACCGGGCCATGTACCGCGAGAAGAGCGTCCGCTCCCACCAACGCTGAGCGTTACGCGGCCCGTGCCGCCGGCGGCTGCACCAGACCGAGCTGCATCAGGACGCCCAGCCGGTTGGGCACGCCCCAGTGGGCGACCGTGCGGCCGTCGACGATACGGACGACGTCGAACACGTCGGCCCGGAACCGCCGTCACCGGTCACCGTGTCGGCGACGGCGAGGTCGCCCCGGTTGAATCCCTCTTCAATCAGCCGGCGGAGCACGCGCTCTGGACCGGTCGGGGCGGCGATTCCGCGCCCGCGGCCGCCCAGGCCGGCGCCCGCGCCGTGTCCGCGGCCACGGACCGGCGCGGGCAGGTGCGCCTGTTCGCCGCCGATGTGGCCGAGCGGCTGGAGCGCGTCGGGCCGGTGCCGCACGCGCTGGCCGCGTCGGCGGAACCGGAGCCGGCCGAGCTGCTCGCACGCGTCGACCGTGACCGGCTGGCCGGGGTGCGGCGGTTCGTCGCCGTGCCCGAGCGGGGCGGGCCGCTGGGGA
>DASXOR010000071.1:0-14615 GCA_036494095.1 Gaiellales bacterium
CTGCCCGACGTGAGCCCGCGGCGCCGATCGCGCCGGCTGCGGGCGGAGTCGAGCGGCGACGTGTTCGACGCGCGGCGGACGCTGCGGCGGGCGATCCGGACGCAGGGACTGCCGCTCGACCCAGCCTTCCGGCGCCGCAAGCAGGTGCCGCGCAAGCTCGTGTTCCTGTGCGACGTGTCCGGCTCGATGGAACCGTACGCCCGCGCGATGGTGATGTTCATGCAGGCGGTGACGGCGGCGGGCCGGCAGGTCGAGGCATTCGCGTTCGGCACCCGCATCACCCGGCTGACGCCGCACCTGCGCACGCTCGACCCGGTGCGGTCGCTGGCCAGAGCGGGCGCGCTCATGCCCGACTGGGGCGGCGGCACCAGGATCGGCGAGTCGCTGCGCGGATACAACGAGCTGTGGGGCCGGCGTGGCATGACCCGGGGCGCGGTCGTCGTGATCGTCTCGGACGGCTGGGAGCGCGGCGACCTCGGCCTGCTCGATGCCGAGCTCGGACGGATCGCCCGCCAGGCCCACCGCCTGGTGTGGGTGAACCCGCTCAAGGGCCACGCCGGCTTTGCGCCGCTGGCCGGGGGCATGCGCGTGGCGCTGCACCACTCGGACGCGTTCGTCGAGGGCCATAACCTGGTCGCGCTCGAGGCGCTGGCCGACGTCCTCTCCGAACGGAGCCTTGCCAGCGGCTAGACTCGGTGGCCGAGATGAGCTCGGCCGCGAATCGGTTTCCGGGTTCCGAGCGCCGGCGTCACTTCCGGGTCGAGGGCGAGTGGCCGATCCTGGTCGATGCCGTCGAGCACGACGGCGCGGTGACCGCGTCCGAGGGCAACGCCCTGAACATCTCGATGAGCGGGATCATGCTCGAGGCGGCCGTGAAGGCGAACCTCTGGGTGGACAAGGAGCTGACCCTGAACCTGCCGGGCGGCGTCGGCCCGGTGAGGTCGCATGTGCGCCGTTTCCTCGAGTACGCGGCCGACGGTCACAAGCGCACCCGCTGGGGGATCGAGTTCGCGGAGCTCGACGTGCACCAGCGGGGGCTGTGGGCGCGCTTCATCTTCACCGAGGCGCACCGGCTCGGCCAGGAGGCAGCGCATCGCGCCTTCCTGAAGCAACAATCCGGCTGACCGCGGCGCTACCCCAGGCACGGGCCGGTGCCGGCGCGCGCATGGGTGTCCGCGAGCGCCTGCCGGATCGCCTGGAGCGGTACGCCGAAGCCGCCCGCGATGCCGCCGCCCTCGTCGGCGGCGAACATCATCGCGACGACCTGGCCGGCGCGGTTCACCACCGGCCCGCCGCTGTCGCCGTGCTTCAGCACGCCGCGTAGGGGGACGACCGTGCGGGCGTGGATGTGGCGGCCGTAGGCGTCCGGCGCAAGCGCCGTCACCGGGCTCCCGGCCCGTCCGGCCACCGCCGTCAGCGGGCCGTCCTCGGGGTAGCCGATCAGGATCGCGCTCGCTCCCGAGGGCGGCCGCTGCGACAGCCGCAGGGGCGGCGGGCGCAGGCCGCCGACCCGCAGGAGCGCGACATCGTTGCCGGCGTCGACGGCGACCGGGATCCCGATCAGCGTCGGGCCGTTCGGGACCTCCACCTGGGCATCGCGCTCGCCGGCCACGACGTGGGCGTTCGTGGCGACGATGCCGGGGCGCACCACCCAGCCCGAGCCCTGGATGTTCAGCCCGCAGGCACTTCCCTCGATACGGACGACGCTCGCCCGGTCGCGGCGGGCGGCGGGGCTGCGCAGAACGCTCGGATCCGGCGGCGGCAGCGCCCGGTCGGCGATCGACGGAATCACCGGCAGGGGATCGAATCGCGCCAGGGCGTTCAGCACCTCGTCTGCCGGGACGGCCCGCAGGAGCGCCGGGAGCACCTCCGAGCCCTGCACGTCGCGGCGCAGGCCGAGCGACGGCTGGGCCAGCGCGACGACGGCGGCGAGCCAGGCCACGGCGAGCCCCAGAGCGGTGCCGGCGACGAGGCCGCCGGCCGTGTCCACGAGGCGCAGCGGGCCCTGCACCAGCCGTCCCCGCAGCATCGTCGCCACCGTGCCGGTGACGGCCTGGGCGGCGCTCCCGCCGATGAGCGCTCCGACCATGCTCGCGAGCGGTAGCCAGGTCGACTGCGATCCCCCGTTCAGCAGATGGGGCGCGATCCTCGCGCCCAGAAGCGCTCCGATCGCGAACCCGGCCAGGCCGAGCACGTTTGCGACCAGGCCGCGGCGGGCGCCGAGCACCGCCGACACCACCACCCACGCGATCACGATCAGATCGACTGCGCCCACCGCTCGGGTTATACCGCCCCCGAGCCGCCGAGGTCCGGCGGGCGATGTGCCAGACTGCAGGGATGGACTTCGTCCAACTCGAGGCCGACCCCGATCTGCGCAGCCCGCGCATGGTGGCCGCCTTCAAAGGCTGGAACGACGCGGGCGGCGCGGCCAGCCTCGCCGCGGGCTATCTGCGCTCGGTGACGGATGCCGAGCGCTTCGCGGTAATCGACTCGGAGCCCTTCATCGACTACCAGCAGACGCGCCCCACCGTCCACATGGTCGACGGCGACGTGCGCCGGGTCGAGTGGCCCGTCACCGAGGTGTTCGCATCCTCGGAGCACGATCTCCTGATCGTCCTCGGCACCGAGCCGAACATGCGCTGGCGGTCGTTCTCGGACGCGATCGTCGAAGTCGCGCGCAGGTACCGGTCGCAGCTCGTGATCACGATGGGCGCGCTGCTCGCAGACACGCCGCACACCCGGCCGGTGCCCGTCTCGGCGAGCGCATCGGATCCCGAGTTGATGACCCGCCACGACCTGGCCCGGTCGACGTACGAGGGGCCGACCGGCATCGTCGGCGTGCTGCACGACTCGTGCTCACGGGCCGGGCTCGTGTCGGCCAGCCTGTGGGCGGCGACGCCCCACTACATCTCGGCGGCCCCGAACCCGCAGGCGGCCCTCGCCCTGCTCGAGCGGCTGTCCGACCTCGCGGGCACGCCGCCGGGGAGCGCCGAGCTCCAGCGCGCCGCCAGCGAATACCAGCTGCGCGTGGCCTCGGCGATCGCCGACGACCCCGACGTGGCCGGGTACGTGGAGCAGCTCGAGCAGGCCGCCGACCGCGATGACCCGCCCACGGGCGACGAGCTGGCGGCCGACTTCGAGCGCTACCTGCGCGAGCAGACCGACGACGGTGAGGAGTGAGGTGAGCGAGTCCACCGACGCGACGTTCGACGCCGACGTCATCGACCGCTCGCACGAGGTGCCCGTGGTCGTCGACTTCTGGGCCGAGTGGTGCGGGCCGTGCCGGCAGCTCGGGCCGGTGCTCGAGCAGGCGGTGCAGGACAGCGCCGGCGCGGTCGAGCTGGTCAAGGTCGACGTCGACGCCAACCCCCGCACAGCGCTGCGCTACCGCGTGCAGGGGATCCCGGCCGTGAAGGCCTTCAAGGGCGGGCGGCTCGTCGACGAGTTCACCGGTGCACTGCCCCGGGCGGCGGTCGACTCCTTCCTGCGCGGCCTCCTGCCGTCGGAGGCCGACCGGCTGGCCGCGCTGGGCGACGAGGACTCTCTGCGGCGCGCGCTCGAGCTGCAGCCGAACCACCCGGCCGCCCGGGCGGCGCTCGTGCGGCTCGAGTCGGCGGGCGACCCGGTGCTCGCGCCGGCCCTCGACGCGCTCGAGCAGGGTGAGACCGAGCGCGGCCTCGAGCTCCTGCTGCAGGCGCTGCAGGATGCGGGCGACGACCTGCGCGAGCGCATCCGCCAGCTCATGATCGGCGTGTTCACGGAGCTCGGCCAGGACGACCCGCTGGCCTCCAAATACCGCCGCCGCCTCGCCTCAGCCCTGTACTAGGCGCAGGTTTGACCTTCCGGGGCCTGGCCCCGCATGGGGCCAGGCCCCGATCGGCGGGGCAGCTCGGCTTCGAGTGCCTCGCGGGCCGCGGCCGGCCAGGGGGCCGAGGCGGTGCGGGAGTCGTCCGTGTGCACCATCACCGTCTGCGCCGTCGCCGCCACCCGGCCGTCGGCGACCGACACGATCCGCTCGTCGAGCGTCAGGCTGGACATGCCGACGCCGGTCAGCCGCACGTCCACGTCCACGAAATCGTCGTCCTGCGTGAGCCCGGACACGAAGTCGATCTCGATCCGGCGGATCACGACCCGGTGCACCGTCTCGCCGAGAAGATCGGTGAGGTACTGGTCGCGGGCCTCCTCCAGGTACGTCAGGTACGTGGAGTTGTTAACGTGGCCGAATCCGTCCATATCACGCCACCGGATCTCAACGCGTTTGACAGGCATGCGAGCCAGTCTCCCACGTAGCCCGCATCTGCTGCTCGCCCTGGTGGTGGTCATCTGGGCCGGCGCGTTCGCCGCCATCAAGCAGCTGCTGCACGACGGCCTGGCGGCGCCCGACATCGCGCTCGGCCGGTATCTGATCGCGGCGCCCGGGTTCGTCGCCGTCCTGATCGCGACCCGCGGCATCCCGGGGCTCGACCGCCGCGATCTGGCCCGGCTGGTCGCCGCCGGCCTCCTGGTGGTGGTCGTCTACCACCTGGCGCTGAACGCCGGCGAGCGGCTGACGACGGCGGGCACCGCCAGCGTCGTCGTCGCCTCGGCGCCCGGCATGACACTGGCGATGGCGCTCGCGCTCGGGCAGGAGCGCTTCTCCCGCCGCCGCGCGCTCGGCCTCGCCGTCTCGTTCGCCGGGGTGGTGTGCGTCGTCCTGCTCGGCTCGGGCCAGCGGATCTCGTTCCACGACGCCCGCGGGCCGCTGATCGTGTTGGCCGCGCCGATCGCCTTCGCCGCGTACAACGTGATCCTGAAGCCGCTCTTCGCGCGCTACGGCGCCATCCCGCTGACGGCGGCGGCGGGCCTCGTCGGGACGGTCGCCCTGGTGCCGTTCGCAGGCGGCGGCACGCTGCGGCGGGTGTCCGACCTGCATGCCGGCGGCGTCGCGCTCCTGCTCTACCTCGGCCTCGCCGCGACCCTCGGCGGCTACCTCGGCTGGACACTCGGCCTGCGCCGGCTGGACGCGTCCCGCACGTCGGCCTACCTGTACGGTGTCCCCGTGGTGGCGATCGTCATCGGGGCGCTGACGCTCAGCGAGCAGGTGACCGTGTGGCTCGGACTCGGCGCGGCGCTCGTCGTGGCCGGGGTGGCGATGGCGCAGTGACCGTCACCTCACCGCGGCCGTTCACGTGGGCCGACGGAGACCGCACGATCCGCTTCGGCGCAGGGGCCGGAGAGCACGCATGGCCCGGGGCCGATCTCCTCTCGACGCCGCGGGCGCGGGCGTCCATGCCGCCCGGCCTGCGCGACGGGTGGCGCTCGGTGCACGACGTCCCGGCCGGCCAGGTGGCCGACGTGGCCGCCGCGCTCGTCGGCGCGGTCGGCGACGGGCCGATCGTCGCCTGGGGAGGCGGTCGCGTGATCGACACGGCGAAGGCCCTGGCGGCGGCGCGCGGGGGGCGCGTCTGCGCGGTCCCGACGACGCTCTCGGGGGCCGAGATGACCGGCGGCCATCGGCTGGTTCCGGGATACGAGCAGCGCGGCCGCCACCGGCCCGTGCTCGTGCTCGCCGACCCGGCCCTGATGACCGGCCAGCCCGACCCCGATCGCCGCGCGAGCGCGATGAACGCGCTGGCTCATGCCGCCGAGGCGCTGTACGGCCCGGCCCGAAACCCGGTCGCGAGCATGGTGGCGGCGGCCGCCGCCGGGATGATCGCCCGGGGGCTGGCCGAGCAGGCTCCGGATGCAGGCGACCGGCTCGCGCTCGGCGCGCTTCTGTCGGCCTACGCGATGGACTCGGCCGGATACTCGCTCCACCACGTGCTCTGCCAGACGATCGTGCGCATGTGCGCAACGCCGCACGCCGCGACCAACGCGGCCATGCTGCCGCACGTCCTGCGAACGATGCGGGGCCGCGAGCCTGCCGCGGTCACTGCGCTGGCCGCTGCCCTCGACGTACCCGCCGATGGCGTCGCCGAACGGGTCGCGGTGCTTGGCGATGCCAGCTCCCTGCAGGCGCTCGGCGTCGATGGCGACGCCCTCGGCGCTGTCGCCGATGCCGCCCTTGACCGCTCGGAGCTGCGCGGGATGACCCCGCCGCCGGATCGCGACGAGCTGCTCAGCCTGCTCCGGCAGGCGTATCGCGGCTGACGGCGCCGGCTTGCTCGGCCGGCCCCGGCGCGTCCTCGTCGATCCGCGTGGCGAACCAGGCCAGCACGATCGGCAGCACGAACGGCACGAGCAGCAGGTGCAGCCAGTCCCAGAGCGTGTTTCCCGGGAACCCGGTCCACCGCCAGTCGAAGCTGTACCCCGCCGCCACGAGCAGCGCGAAGGCCACGATCACGCCGGCGCCAGCCTGGCGCAGCCGCGGGTGCAGGCTGCGCCCGAGCGCGAGCCAGATCGGCAGCACGGTGACGGTGGCCGGCAGCACCAGCAGCTCCAGCCAGTCCCACAGCGTCCTGCCGTCGAATCCGGTCCAGGTCCAGCCGAGCCAGTATCCGCCCGCCAGGAGCACCCCGAACACGGCCGCGACGGTGGCGGCAAGCAGGCGCCACTCGACCCGCAGCCGCAGGCGGGTGCCGTACCAGACGGGCGCCGCGGTCAGGACGACGGGCAGCACGAGCAGGTGCAGCCAGTCCCAGACGGTGTCGTTGTCGGCGAAGCCGGTCCACGTCCACCCGAGCTCGTACCCGCCGACGACGGTGACCGCGAATGCGAACACGGCGGAGGCCGCCAGCAGGCGCAGGAGGGCCGCGCCGGATGCGCGTCCGCGGGCTCGTTCGCCAGTGATTCCGGCCACGTCGCGCGCAAGCGTACCCGCATCTACACTTGCGCGAATGGGGAAGGGATATGCAGACGGCCCGGCGGGCGAGGAGCTGCTGGCAGCGCAGGAGCGGGGCGACCATCTCGCCCTGCCCGACGTACCGCCTCCGCGCAAGATGGTGTGGGGCAGCACGGCCGACGATCCGGAGCCGCACGTGCTCGGCGAGGTCGGCGAGGTCGACCCCGACGCGCTCTTCGAGAGCGGGCGCGCGTGGGGGCTCTACGTCGCGGTCGAGTCGCGGTAGGCTTTCGCCCTCCGTGACGTCGAATCCGTACGACCGCCCGTCCGATCCCGCCAAGCGGCACAGCGCCGCGCTCACCGACGGCCCCGACCGGGCCGCGGCGCGGGCGATGCTGAAGGCGATCGGGTTCACCGACGACGACCTCCGAAAGCCGCTGGTCGGCGTCGCGACGACGTGGATCGAGACGATGCCGTGCAACTTCAACCAGCGGGAGCTGGCGCTGCGGGTGAAGGCCGGCATCCGCGCTGCCGGCGGCACGCCGATGGAGTTCAACACCATCTCGATCTCCGACGGCGTCTCGATGGGCACCGAGGGCATGAAGGCGTCGCTCGTCAGCCGCGATCTGATCGCCGACTCGATCGAGCTCGTCGTACGCGGCCACCTGATGGACGGGCTCGTCTGCATCGTCGGCTGCGACAAGACCATCCCGGCCGGCGTGATGGCGCTCTGCCGGCTGGACGTGCCCGGGCTCGTGCTCTACAACGGCACGATCGCACCGGGCACGTTCCGCGGCCGCGACATCACGATCCAGGACGTGTTCGAGGCCGTCGGCGCCTACGCCGCCGGCACGATGGACGCCGCCGAGCTGCACGAGGTCGAGTCGGCCGCGTGCCCGGGCGCGGGCGCCTGCGGGGGCCAGTTCACCGCGAACACGATGTCGACGGCGCTCGACTTCCTCGGCATCAGCCCCGCAGGGCTGAACGGGATCCCGGCGCTCAACCGGGGCAAGGGCGACGCCGCCGAGGAGTGCGGCCGGCTGGCGATGAAGCTCCTGCGCGAGGACATCCGCCCCTCGCACATCGTCACGCGCGAGGCGATCGAGAACGCGGCCGCGTCGGTGGCGGCGACCGGGGGCTCGACCAACGGCGTCCTGCACCTGCTCGCGATCGCGCGTGAGCTCGACATCCCCTTCTCGATCGACGAGTTCGACGAGATCGCCACCCGGACGCCGATCGTGGCCAGCCTGAAGCCGGGCGGCAAGTTCGTCGCGACGGACATCTTCGACGCCGGCGGGGTTGCGCTGGTCGCCCGCGAGCTGCGCAAGCGCGACCTGGTGCACGCGGGCGCCCGCAACGTCGACGGCCGGACGATGGGCGAGATCGCAGACCAGGCCGTCGAGACCCCCGGGCAGCCGGTGGTCGTGCCGATCGAGACGCCGCTCAAGCCCACCGGCGGCCTCGCCATCCTGCGCGGCAACCTCTCGCCCGACGGCTGCGTCGTCAAGCTGGCCGGCCACGAGCGGCTGTCCCACCGCGGCCCTGCGCGCGTGTTCGACTGCGAGGAGGACTGCTTCGCCGCGGTGAAGGCGGGCGCGATCCGCGCCGGCGACGTGGTGGTGATCCGCTACGAGGGCCCCGCCGGCGGGCCGGGGATGCGGGAGATGCTGCACGTGACGGCGGCGATCGTCGGGGAGGGCCTGGGCGACCAGGTCGCGCTGGTCACCGACGGCCGCTTCTCGGGAGCGACGCACGGCCTCATGGCCGGGCATATCACGCCGGAGGCCGCCCGCGGAGGGCCGATCGCGATCGTTCGCGACGGCGACACGATCGAGTTCGACGTCACGGCCCGCGAGCTGCGCGTCGCACTCTCAGACGACGAGATCGCCGCCCGCATGCGCGACTGGACACCGCCCGCCCCGCGGTACACGACCGGCGTGTTCGCCAAGTACGCCGCGCTCGTGTCGTCGGCCAGCGAGGGCGCCGTCACCCAGCCCCGCGGTTAGAGGAACGTCGCCTCGTAGATATCCGTCGCGCCGCCCGTGCAGCGGATCTTGGCGAACTGGTAGTGGTCGCCGGTGCCGCTCTCGAACAGGAACGGGTGGAACAGGTCGATGCCGGGGTTGAGCGTGCCCACGGAGATCACCGGGCCACCCACCGGGTAGAACGCCACGGTGACGTGCGAGCCGCAGCCCTGGCCGCTCTCCTCGAAGTACACGGTGCCCTGGGGGTTGACGGCCGGTGCCGAGTGCAGCTTGTCCTGCGGGTTGGGGACGACGGTCAGCGTCTTGGCCGCGATGTCGTACACCCACACGTTGAACCGCGAGCTGTCCTGCGACTGGGTGAACACGGCGAAGTTGCCGTTGACCTGGCCGGCCTCGAGGAAGCCGCGCGCGCCCGGCACCGACGCGAGCGTTCTGGTCGCGCCCGTCGTCAGGTTGGTGAGCAGGATCTGCTGGCCCGGGGACGCTCCGTCCTCGAGGCGGTGGTAGAGCAGCCAGTTGCCCGAGAGCGAGGGCTCGTCCTCGACGCTCGGGGTGTTCACACCCGCCGGCGGGGCGCTGCCCGTGCGCGTCTGCAGGTTGAACATGCGGATGCTCGACCTCGTGCCGTGCAGCTGGGTGTAGACCAGCGTGTGGCCGTCGATCCCGGTGCCGAGGCCCCCCTGCGTCCCGGCGGGATTCACCCGGAAGCGGGTACCGCCGCCGTTCTGCGCGTAGACCTCGTAGAGGTGCGGATGCATGCGCGAGTTCTGCACCCACGCGAACTCGCCGGGGGCCGCAGAGGGCGACTCCTCGTTCACCGGCGCGGGCTTCGTCTTGAGCGGCGTCTGCACGAGCCGCGTCGACGCCGCGGCCGGGGCTGCGAGCAGCACGGCGGCCAGGAGCGCCGCCGCCGTGCTGCCGATGCGGCTCATGCCACCGCTTCCAGAGCGTCGTCGGCCAGCCCTTGCAGCAGCCGCCGCTTCCACCCGGTCATCTCGAGGCCCGGCAGCGCCGCCAGCGGATCGGCGGGGTCGAGCAGGCGGGGCAGGTTGGAGACGCCGATCGCGGCGAGCCGGATGCCGTCGTCGAAGCGGGCCGCGGCGACCGCGCACAGGGCGAAGCTCCACGCCGCCCGCTCCCCGGCGCGCGCATAGGCGCTCGCGGCCGGCGCTCTGGGCACCGTCACGGTGGTGATCAGCTCGCCCTGCCGAAGCGCGAGCGTGGAGCGGTCCTCGGCGCTCGCCCTGCGGTACAGGTCGGTGAGGGGGAAGCCCTCCCGCAGGTTCGTCGTGACCACCGCGTCCAGCGCCAACAGCGCGGCCGCCAGGTCGGACGGCGCCACCGAAATGCAGTCGCCCGGCTCGAGGCCATGCTTGCGGTGATCGCCGATCTGGGCGTAACAGGTGTCGCCGCCGCGTAGCCAGCACTGCATGTCCGGATGGCGGAAGTACCAGCAGCGCACGGCCTGGCACAGGTTTCCGGCCACGGTGCCCATCTCGCGCAGCTGCGGCGAGGCAACGGCGGCGGCCGCCTGGGCGAGCACCGCGAAGCGCGCGCCGACGTCCGCATCGCGGGCGACGTCTGCGATCCTGGTCGCGCCGCCGATCACAAGACCCTGGCCGGCACGCTCGATCCCCGCGGGCACCGCCGCGCGCAGGTCGACCACTTCGTCGGCCGGGCGGATGCCGCGCTGCAGCTGCGGAATCAGGTCGGTGCCGCCGCCCATCGCCCGCGCCCCGGGGGAGGCCAGCCGCTGCGCCGCCTCGGCCACCGACGACGGCCGTGAGTAGGCGAACGGCCGCATCATGCGAGCGCCTCCAGCACGCGCCGCGGGGTGTATGGGGCCTCGCGCATGCGCACGCCGGTCGCGTGCGCGAAGGCGTTTCCGATCGCCGCGGCCGTCGGGATGATGGGCGGCTCGCCGAGGCCCTTGATGCCCAGGCCGAGATGGGGGTCGGGCGAGTCGACGAACTCGCACACGATCTCGGGCGTGTCGGCCATCGTCGGCACCTTGTAGTCCTCGAAGCCCGCGTTTACGACGGTGCCCGTGGTCGGGTCGACGACCCGCTCCTCGGTGAGGGCGAAGCCGATCGCCTGCAGGACGCCGCCCGTGACCTGGCTGATCGCTCCCATCGGGTTGATGATCCGGCCGACGTCGTGCACGGCCCACACGCGCTCCACCGTGATCGCCCCTATGCGCGTGTCGACGGCGATCTGGGCCACCTGGCAGCCGAACGTGTGGATCCGCATCCCCTCGGGGTTCGGCCCCCGTGAGCCGTGCCCGACGAGCGACGAGTTGCCGAGCTTGGAGGTGACTTCGGTGATCTCGTGGCGCAGCGTGCCGTCGCGCGAGCTCACGGCGCCGTCGGCGAGGACGAGGTCGGACGCGGCGATCTCGTACAGGTCCGACGCCAGCTCGAGCAGCTGGGTGCGCACGTCGTGGGCCGCCGAGCGCACCGCCGGCGCGACGGACGCGAGCGTCATCGAGCCGCCCGACGTCGGCCCGTAGCCCGAGCGGGCGGTGTCGCCGGCCTGTACCCGGACGGCGTCGACGGCCACGCCGAGGGCTTCGGCCACGATCACCGCCGATGCCGTCATCGTGCCGGTGCCGATGTCCTGGAAGCCGCACACGAGCGTCGGCCGCGCGCTCTTGCCCAGCCTGACCGTGGCGTGCGCCGGCGGGCCGCCGCCGCCCCACCAGATCTGGCTCGCCATCCCCATGCCCCGGCGCACGCGGCCGTCCGACCGCAGCCGGTAGCGCTGCGCCCAGCCGGCGAGCTCGGTCGCCCGGCGCTGGCACGTCTCGAGGTGCTTCGACGTGTACGGGCTGCCGCTGCCCTGCTCATGGTCGACGCCGTTGCGGAGCCGGATCTCGAGCGGGTCGATGCCGAGCAGGTCGGCGAGCTCGTCGAGCGTCTGCTCCAGACCGAAGGTGCCCTCCATCACGCCGGGGGCGCGAAACGCGTTCGAGAAGCCCAGGTTGAGCTTCACCGGCAGCACCATCGAGCGCACGTTCTCGCATGCATACAGCGTCTCGGCCGGGTTCAGCACCGGGAACACCCATCCGTGCAGGCCGACGCCGATCACCGCCGAGCCCTCGATCCCGACCAGCCTGCCGTCGGCGTCGGCACCCATCCGATACGTCTGCACCGTGGGGGCGCGATGGCCGGCGGCGATGGTCTCCTCGCCGCGCGAGTAGACGAGCCGCACCGGCCGGCCGCTGCGGCGGGCGAGCTCGGCCGCCACGAATCCCTCCGGGCCGGCTCCCTGCTTGCCGCCGAAGCCGCCGCCCATGTACTCGCACACGACCCGCACGTCGTCGGGCTCGAGATCGAATGCGGCGGCGAGCTCGTCGCGGGCGGCGAAGATGCCCTGCGTGGACGACCACACGGTCAGGCTGCCCGCCTCCCAGACCGCGACCGCGCAGTGGGGCTCGAGCGGGCTCTGCACCTGGGCGGGCGTGCGGTACTCGGCGTCGACCACGGCGGCGGCCGCGGCCAGGGCGGCGTCGACGTCACCGCGGGTGGTCTCGGCCGGATCCTGGGTGAACTCCTGACGGGCGAGCCCCTCGTCGAGGTCGACGACGAACGCCAGCGGCTCCCAGGCGGGCGCAAGCGCGGCGAGCGCCCGCTCGGCCGCCTCGGGCGTGTCGGCGGCCACCGCCGCGACCGCGGCGCCGGCGTAGGCCGGGGCGTCGGTGAGCACCGGGCGGCCGTCGCGGTCGGGGATGTCGCCCGGCCCGATCGCCGCGCGCACGCCCGGAAGCGCCGCCGCCGCGGCGAGGTCAAGCGAGGTGACGCGGGCGTTGGCGTACGGGCTGCGCAGAACGGCGGCATGCACCATCCCCTGCAGGCTGATGTCCGAGATGAACCGGGCCGCCCCCGAGAGGCGGGCGGCCGCCGAGATGCGCGGGTGCGGGTGACCGACGACATTCAGGCGCTCGTCGTCTGCGTACTCCGGGGCGGCGTCGTCCTCGACGAGCGTCCAGCGCTCCTCGTAGCGGCCCTCCATCTCGACCTGTGTGCGCACGAGCCGCGCCATGTCAGCCCGCCTCCGCCGCCCGCGCGACGGCGCGCTCGATGGCGGGGTAGGCGCCGCAGCGGCACAGGTTCCCGCTCATCCCGGCCCGGATCTCGTCCGCGCTCGGGTGCGGGTTCGCTCGCAGGAGCGCCACGGCGGAGAGCAGTTGCCCCGGGGTGCAGAACCCGCACTGGAAGGCGTCCTCGGCCGTGAAGGTGGTGCGGAGGCGGTCGAGCAGCTCGCCGTCGCCCTCGACCGTGCGCACGTCGGCGCCGTCGCACGCCGCGGCCAGCGTGAGGCACGAGAGCACCGCGCGACCGTCGACGAGCACGGTGCAGGTACCGCAGGTGCCCTCGCCGCACGCCACCTTGGTGCCCGTGAGGGCCGCGTCCGTGCGGATGACGTCGGCCAGGGGGCGATGCGGCTCCACCTCCAGCTCGTGTGGCCGGTCGTTGATGGTCAGCCGCAGTTGCATCTGCCGCTACGGTACCAATTTTGGCTCTGCCCTCGACATCAACCGCGCGGCGGGCGCCGCTCGAGCTGGTCTTCGTCCCGCGTGGGGTGGAGGAGCCCGTGCTCGGGCTTTACTCGTTCTCGCCGCTCACCCCGGGGGGATGGTCCGATCTTCTCTCCGAGCTCGGCCTGCCCGACACGCTGCGGCGGCTGAACCAGACCGTGGTCTTCGGCGGGCGCCGGCGCGCCGTCGAGATGCGCTGCCTGGCCGCGCTGCCCGGGCTGGCGTATCTGCTCACCGACCGCGACGGGCCGTCCAGCGCCTCCGTGCGCGCTTGGCGGCTGGCCGCGCGGGTGGTCGAGGGCGCCGTCCTCGGCGGCGGCAACGTGCCCGATCTGAGCCGATTCGCGGCCGCCTTCCCCGAGGCAGGACACGCCGTGGTCGACGTCGGCGAGGGGCTCGGCGCCGACGAGGAGCCGGCGGCGCTCGCGCCCGAGGCGGCCGTCGAAGGCTTCGTCGACTCGAGCATGCGCGCGCTCGCGGCCGCCGTGCGGGATCCCAAGCTGCTGCGCTCCGGCGAGGTGCAGCTCTCCGGGGTCGACCTCGGGGTGCTGCAGCCCCTGCTGCGGGCCGTCGCGCCCGACCTGGGCATGGCCGCGCCCGTCGTGCGCCTGCGCGATTCGCTCGCGCCGCTCCTGCTGCGGCTCGAGCTCCCGGCCAACGGCGCGGAGGCCTGGCCGCTGCGGGCCACCCCGGACGACCCCGCCCTCCTGCGGCGCGCGGCGCACGTGTTCGCCCCGCTCGCGCGGGCTGTCGACGGCGTCGTCACCCTCGGCGACGACAGCGTGGTCGAGCTGCGTCTTGCCACATCGGCGCTCGAGTTCGCCGGCGCCCGGGTGGAACTGCCGCCCGAGGTGTCCGAGGAGCGCGACCTCGACTTCGACGACGCCCGGCTCGAGCTCGCCGGCGGGCCGCTGCAGCTGGACGGCGTCGTCCGCTACGACCTCAAGGCGTCGCTCGGCGGGCACGAGATCAGCCTCGAGGAGCTGAAGGCGCTCGCGGCGGCGACCCAGCCGCTGGTGCGTCTGGGCGGCGAGTGGCGAACGCTCAACCCGAAGGCGCTCGCCCGTGCCCGGGCCATGGCCGCGTCGGCCCTGCACAGCCCCGGTATGCCCGCGATGACCGCACTCGGGGCAGCGCTGGCCGGGTCGACAGACGTGCGCGGCATTGTGATGGGCGTGGTCGAGTCCGACGGCGACCTGGCCGCGCTCGCGGGGGAGCTGCGCGATCCGGCGCTGCGCCGGCCGGTCGACCCGGCCGCCGCGTTCGAGGGCCTGCTGCGGCCCTACCAGAAGGCGGGCCTCGGCTGGCTCGTGCGCATGCGCGAGCTGCGCCT
>DASXOR010000072.1:0-3876 GCA_036494095.1 Gaiellales bacterium
CCTCGTCGTGGCACCCGGCGACGCGGCCGTGTAACAGCTGCGTGTCGGTATCTCCCGCGCCGCCCGCCCGCTCGTAGACGCATCGCGGCTTGTGATCGCCAGTGTGCGCTACGAGATCACCGAGCCGCCACCGACACCGCGGGCCACCCTGCGCGGCATGACGTGCCGTTGGCACGGACGGTGGTTGATCGCGCGTGCGCGCCTGGTCAAACTGGCGTGCGCGATGGGCAGTTCGACGCGCGCCCGGAAGTCGCCGTTGCCGGCGCGGGCGCGGTCGACCCGCGTGAGGACGACTTCACACGCTGCACGGCTGAAGTGCACCCCCTCACCGGTGACCCCGAAGACGACTGAGCCGCTCAGGCGGCCATGCGCTGGATCGCGCTCAACCGGTTCGTTGCGTCGAGCGCCGCCACCTTATAGGACTCCGCCAGCGTCGGGTAGTTGAACACCGTGTCGAGGAGCACGTCGATCGTGCCTCCCATCGCCATCACGAGCTGGCCGATGTGCACGAGCTCGGTGGCGCCCGTGCCGAACGCGTGCACGCCGAGCAGCGTGCGATCTGTGGGCGAGACGAGCAGCTTCAGCATGCCGGACGTGTCGCCCAGGATCTGGCCGCGGGCCAGCTCCCGGTAGCGCGAGATGCCGATCTCGTACGGCACCGCCGCCTCGGTCAGCTGCTCCTCGGTGCGGCCGACGAAGCTGATCTCCGGGATCGTGTAGATCCCGATCGGGAGCGTCGCGTCCATCGCGTGGGAGGCAACGCCGAAGGCGTCGCAGGCCGCGAGCCGGCCCTGCTCCATCGAGGTCGCCGCGAGGCTGGGGAAGCCGATCACGTCGCCGACCGCGTAGATGTGGCTCGCCGAGGTGCGGAAGCGCCCGTTGACGGCGATGCGGCCGCGGCGGTCGGCCTCGAGGCCGGCCTTCGCCAGGTCGAGCCCTTCGGTGGCGCCCTGGCGGCCGGCAGAGTAGAGCACCGCATCGGCCGGGATGAGCTTCCCGCTGGCGAGGTGGGTGACCGCGCCACCCTTGTGCTTGTCGACGGCCGTGACCGTCTCGTCGAAGCGGAAGATCACGCCGAGGTCACGCAGGTGGTATTGCAGCGCCTCGATGATCTGGAAGTCGCAGAATTCGAGCAGGCGCTGGCGCTGCTCGACGACGGTGACGCGGGTGCCGAGCGCCGCGAACATCGACGCATACTCGATGCCGATCACGCCGGCGCCGACGACCACGAGGGAGTTCGGGAGCCAGTCGAGCGAGACGATGTCGTCGGAGTCGAGCACGGTGCGCCCGTCGAACGCGACGGTCGCGGGGCGGGCCGGGCGCGTCCCGGTCGCGATCACGATCTTCGCGGCTGTGACACGGCGCTCGTCGCCCGTCACGCTGCCGATGCTCACCGAATGCGGGTCGAGGAAACGGCCGTGGCCCGCGAGCACTCCGACGCGGTTGCGGGCAAGCTGGCTGCGCACCACGTCGATCTCGCGCTGCACGACGTGCTGGATGCGTGCGAACACATCCTCGCTCGTGATGTCGTCCTTGACCCGATAGCTCTGGCCGTAGATGCCGCGCTGGCTCATCCCGGTCAGGAAGACGACGGCCTCGCGGAGCGTCTTCGAGGGGATGGTGCCGGTGTTCGTGCACACCCCGCCGAGAGTCTCGCGGCGGTCGACGACGGCCACCCGCTTGCCCAGCTTGGCGGCCTGGATCGCCGCCTTCTGGCCGCCGGGGCCGGATCCGATCACGAGCAGGTCATAGTCGAACTTCACCCGCGGGTTATCGGCTCGAGGCGGCGGGGATTCATCGCGGCCTTCCCGACCAATTGGCATCCACCATGGATGTCAATTGAGATGGGTATCATCCGCCGGCCGTGGCCGAGTACCGCATCACCAGCTGGCGCGAGATCCCGACGATGGTGACCGCGCGCGACGCGGCCGGTGCGACGGCGAAGGTGGCGCTGCCCGACCGCTTCCAGGAGGCGATCGACGAGGCCGCGATGCGGCAGGGCCTGGCCGGGGCGGACGCCTACCTCGAGGCGTGGGAGCAAGGGCCGTGGCTCGAGGCCGACGGAACACCCGACGAGGTGGCGGCCCGGATCGCCTCCGAGCTCGACGCGCGTCACCCGCCCGACCGGCTGCAGGCCATGCTCGACGGCTGAGGCGTAGAATCGCGTTTGGCTCCACGTCGACCACAACCCAGGAGGCGACATGGCGCGAACGCCCTATGACTACATCATCATCGGCGGAGGCTCGGCGGGCTCGGCGCTCGCCAACCGCCTGAGCGCCGACCCCTCGACTCGCGTCCTCGTCCTCGAGGCCGGCCGCAGCGATTACAAGGCCGACATCTTCATCCACATGCCGGCGGCGCTCACCTACCCGATCGGCAGCCGCTTCTACGACTGGAAGTACGAGTCCGAGCCCGAGCCGAATATGCATGGGCGGCGCGTGTACCACGCCCGCGGCAAGGTGCTCGGCGGCTCGAGCAGCATCAACGGGATGATCTTCCAGCGCGGCAACCCGATGGACTACGAGCGCTGGGGCGCCGACCCGGGCATGGAGGCGTGGAACTATGCCGGCTGCCTGCCCTACTTCAAGAAGATGGAGACGTGCCTCGCCGGCGCCGATGAGTACCGCGGCGGCGACGGGCCGCTCGTGCTCGAGCGCGGCCCGGCCACGAACCCGCTGTTCCTCGCGTTCTTCGAGGCCGTGCAGCAGGCGGGCTACCAGCTCACGAGCGACGTCAACGGCTACCGCCAGGAGGGGTTCGCCGCCTTCGACCGCAACATCCACCGCGGCCGCCGGCTGAGCGCCGCCCGGGCCTACCTGCACCCGGTCATGGACCGGCCGAACCTGACGGTGAAGACGAACGCGTTCGTGCGCCGCATCGTCTTCGAGGGCAACCGGGCGACGGGCGTCTCGTTCGACCTGCCCCGCGGCCCGACGCGGCGTGCGCACGGCCGCGAGATCATCGTGTGCGGCGGCGCGATCAACTCCCCGCAGCTCCTGCAGCTCTCCGGCGTCGGCAACGCGGCCGAGCTCGAGGCGCTGGGCGTCGACGTCACCCACGACCTGCCCGGTGTGGGCGAGAACCTGCAGGACCACCTCGAGGTGTACGTCCAGTACGGCAGCAAGCTGCCCGTCTCGGTCGCACCGGCGATGCTCTACCGCAACCGGCCGAAGGTGTACCTGCAGTGGCTCGCGCGGCGGGGCGACGGCGCCACCAACCACTTCGAGGGCGGTGGATTCGCCCGCTCGAACGACGAGGTCGCCTACCCGAACCTCATGTTCCATTTCCTGCCGCTCGCGATCCGCTACGACGGCTCCAAGCCGGCCGGCGGCCACGGCTACCAGGTGCACATCGGGCCGATGTACTCGAACTCGCGCGGGTCGGTGAAGATCACCTCGACCGACCCGACCGTGCACCCGGCGCTGCGCTTCAACTACATCTCGACCCCGGAGGACCGGCGCGAGTGGGTCGAGGCGATCCGGGTCGCGCGCAACATCCTGACCCAGGCGGCGTTCGACCCGTACAATGCGGGCGAGCTCTCGCCCGGCCCCGGCGTGGCCACCGACGAGGAGATCCTCGACTGGGTGGGCCGCGACGGCGAGACGGCCCTGCACCCCTCATGCACGTGTGCGATGGGCACCGGGCCGATGTCGGTCGTCGATCCCAGCAACATGCGCGTGCACGGGGTCGAAGGGCTGCGCGTGGTCGACGCCTCGGCCATGCCCTACGTCACGAACGGCAACATCTACGCGCCGGTGATGATGATGGCCGAGAAGGCCGCCGACCTCATCCTGGGCAACACGCCGCTCGAGCCGCAGGAGGTCGAGTTCTACCGCCACGAGCCGAAGACGGCCGCGGCAGGGGAGTAGCCGAGAA
>DASXOR010000073.1:0-12498 GCA_036494095.1 Gaiellales bacterium
GCCCGATCCGAGCCGGCTCTCGATCAGGTAGCGGCCGTCGAAGAGCTGGCCGATGAGGGAGAAGGTGCTCACGAAGCCGCTACTTTGCCACGCCTGAGCCCAGGTACGCCTCGATCACCTTGGCCGCGATGGGCGCCGAGACCTGTCCGCCGAAGAGCGGCGTGTGCTCCACGACGACCGCGACGGCGATCTTGGGATGGTCGGCGGGGGCAAACGCGATGAACCATGCGGTGTTCAGGCCGGCCACCCCGGTCTCGGCCGTGCCGGTCTTGCCGGCGACGTTCAGTCCGAGCACGTTCGCGGCCGTCCCGGTGCCCTCGTCGACGACGTGTCGCATGTCGGCATTGAGCTCGGCGGCCGACTGGGGCGACATCACGCGCTCGACCTGCTGGGGCTTGCCCGTGTAGACCGTGTGGCCGGACTTGGTCACGACCTTGTCGACCAGGCTCGGCGCCATGCGCACGCCGCCGTTTGCGACCGTCGCTGCCACCTCCGCCATCTGCAGGGGCGTCACGGCCAGCCGCTCCTGGCCGATCGCGACGCGGCCGACGTCGATCGGTGCGTTCGGCCCGATCAGGCGGCCGTTGGAGTACAGGCCGCTCGGGTTCATCTCGTCGGTGGGGTAGGTGAACGGCGGCAGCTGGAACAAGCCGAACTTCTGCATCGTGGCCTCGAGCCGGGTCTGCCCCAGCTTCTGGCCGAGCTGCGCGAAATAGGTGTTGACCGAGTTCGTGATCGCCGTGCTGAGCGGGATCGTCCCGAAGCTCTCGGTGCCGGCGTTGCAGAGCGGGTGGGCCTCGACGGTGATGCAGTGGCCGCCGGCGTCGAACGTGAGCTGCTGCGGCGTCATGCCGGCATTGAGCGCGCCCGTGGCGGTGACGATCTTGAACGTCGAGCCCGGCGCGTACAGGCCCTGGGTGGCGCGGTTCAGAAGCGGCGCACCGGGCCTCGTGCTCAGGTGGGGGAAGTTCTCTTCGACCTTGGTCGGGTTGAAGCTCGGCGTGGAGTACATCGCCACCACCCGCCCGGTGCTCGGCTCGAGCGCCACGACCGCGCCCGTGAGGCCGGCGAGGCCCTTCTGCGCGGCCCGCTGGGCGGGCACCGACAGGCTCGTGACGACATTGTCACCCGTGACCGTCTCGCCGCGCAGGGTTGAGCCGAGGTTCGAGATGACCGTGGCGAGGTCGGAGTTCGACGCGGTCAGGTACGGGTTCTCGGCCAGCTCGAGGGCGGTGCGCCCGTCGCCGACGGTGTTGTATCCGACCGCGTGCGCGAACAGCGGGCCGACCGGGTAGCGGCGGGTGTAGAGCGTGAGACCTTCACGACGCACCGGACGGTTCTTGGCGAGCACGGTGCGGCCGTTCGAGGCCAGGATCAGCCCGCGCCGGATCTGCAGCTGGCGGTAGACCAGGCGGGCGTTGTCGCGCCGGTCGGCGAGCGACGAGGCAGCCCAGATCTGCCAGTAGGCGGTCATCGTGATCAGGAGCGCGAACCCGACGGCCGCGATCCGAAAGAGCGTTGTGATCTGGCGGTTCACGTCATCCGCCGCGCGGCGGCCCGGTCGGAGATCATCAGGAGCAAGGCGAGCATGAGGAAGTTCGAGACGATTGACGAGCCGCCGTAGCTCACGAACGGCAGCGTGACGCCGGTGAGCGGGATGAGCCGGGTGATCCCGCCGACGATCAGGAACGCCTGCAGCGTGAACGAGAACGTGAGCCCGCAGGCGAGCAGCTTCGAGAAGCTGTCGTCGGCGAGCGTGGCGATCTTGAACCCGCGGTAGGCGAAGAGCACGTAGATCAGGAGCAGGCCGGCCGCCCCGGCGAGGCCGGTCTCGTCCGACCAGGCCGCGTAGATGCCATCGGTCTGCACCGCGGGGATGATCGTCTGGCCGTGCCCGATCACCTGCAGGCTGCGGCCGAGGCCCGTGCCGAAGATGCCGCCGTCGGCGATCGACTCGACCGACTGCACCACCTGGTAGCCGGTGCTGTGGGCGTGCGCCCACGGGTCGATCCAGATCGAGAAGCGCTCGCGCACGTGCGGCACCGCCCTGTACACGAACAGCGACCCGGCGGCGAAGAGGCCGAGGCCGAGCACCGTGTAGAGGTGGCGGCCGGTGGCGACATAGATCATCGCCAGGAAGATGCCGAACAGGAGCAGGGCCGAGCCCAGGTCGTTCATCACCGCGAGCACGCCGAGCGAGATCGCCGCCATCAGCGCCAGCGGGCCCAGATGGCGGGCGGCGGGGATGTCGACGCCGAGCACGCGCCGGCGCGCGAACGTGAGCACCTCGCGGTTCTC
The DNA here is from genome assembly GCA_036494095.1 of Gaiellales bacterium. Classification (GTDB taxonomy): domain Bacteria; phylum Actinomycetota; class Thermoleophilia; order Gaiellales; family JAICJC01; genus JAICJC01. The sequence continues at coordinate 2,299 of DASXOR010000073.1, forward strand.
GCGCAGGTAGCCGGCGAGCGAGATCACGAGCAGCAGCTTCACGAACTCGCCCGGCTGCACCTGGATGCCGCCGATGCGGATCCACAGGCGGGCGCCGTTCACCGTGGTGCCTGCCACCATCGTGAACAGCAGCAGGCCGACGGCGACCGTCGCGAGCGAGTACTTGTACGCCTCCAGGCGACGGTGGTCGCCGAGTATGAACACGAGTCCGAGGAACCCGATCAGTCCGACGACGATCCACACCGACTGGTCGCGGGCGAGGGTGGGCTGCAGCCGGTAGATCTCGGTCAGGCCGAGCGCGCACAGAAGCGCCGCGAGCGGCAGCAGCCACGGGTCGGCGTTCGGCATCCCTGCGCGCACGCCGACGTGGGCGACGGCGAACAGGGCCAGGAAGAAACCGGCATAGATCAGCGACGTGCTCGAGATCTGGTTCTCGCGGGCCGTGTACACCGAGGCAAAGCCGACCGCCGTCAGCACACCCACCATCACGAGGTTGATCAGCTCCCGCAGCCGCACGGACCTCACGGGCTTGCGACCTCGTACGGGTGCAGGGTCGCAAGGGCGCCGGAGTCGCTGCGCAACGTGTGGTCGAACAGCGTGTGGCGCTCGCGCGCGGTCAGCGACGCATAGGTCACCGTCGACTCGTAGACGACATGGTAGAGGTGCACGCCGAACGGCAGGTCGAACGGCAGGCCCTGGTAGATCGCCACCCGGCCGGTGCCCGTGTCGGCGCCGATGAAGTGGCTCTCGCGCAGCCCCACGAGCGTGGCCGCCGCAAGCGCGAGGGCGAGCAGAACCGCGCCGATCACGGCCACGACGAAGCGCAGCCGCGGTCCGCCCGCGTCGTTGTCGTCATCGGCGAGCGCCGGGGGCAGGATGTGGCCGGCCTGCACCGCCGCGTCCGCCGCCCGGTCGTCCACCTCCCCGACCCGGAAGACGATCGCCGTCACGTTGTCCTCGCCGCCGCCGGCGAGCGCCGCCCGCGTGAGGTTGCGCGCGATCGTCGCGGTGGGCTCGGGAGCCGCCAGCAGATCCGCGATCGTCCCTTCGGGCACCATCGTGTTCAGGCCGTCGCTGCACAGGAGCACGACGTCGCCGTCCTTCGCCCGCACCGTGAACGTGTCGACCTCGACCGCGTCGTCCGTGCCGAGCGCGCGGGTGATCACGCTGCGCTGCGGGTGGTGCTCGGCCTCGAGCTCGGAGAGCTCGCCGGCGCGGACGAGCTCTCCCACCAGGGAGTGGTCGTCGGAGAGCCGCTGCAGGCTGCCGTCGCGGAGCAGGTAGGCGCGGCTGTCGCCGACGTGGGCGAAGGTGATCGTGCCCTCGTCGTCCATCAGGGCCGAGGTGACCGTCGTCCCCATGCCGGCGGCGTCGGGGTCCGTGCGCGATCGCTCGAGGATGCGCGCGTTCGCGGTGCGGATCGTCGTGCGCAGCGCTTCGGCCGGCGGCGTGTGGACGATGTCGACCTCGGCGAACGCCTCGGCGCACATCCGCGATGCGATCTCGCCGGCCTGGGCGCCGCCCATGCCGTCGGCGACCATGAAAAGCGGCGAGCGCATGAGATAGGAGTCCTCGTTGGAGCGGCGCACGTTGCCGGTCTGGGAGACGCCCGCCTCGTCGACGACGCCCAGGGTCATGCGCCGTCCCGGTAGGTGAGCTGGGTCTGGCCGATCGTGACCACGTCACCCGCGACCAGGCGGCGCACCCCCGTCACCCGGTCGCCGTTCACGTATGTGCCGTTCGTGGAGTGCAGATCCTCCACCACGTCTCCCTCCTGCCCGCGGGCGAAGCGGGCATGCCGGCCGGAAGCGTACCCATCCGCCCCCAGCGGGATCTCGAGGTTCTCGTCGCGCCCGGCCACCAGATCGCGCCCGATCTCGATCGACGTGCCCTCGCGCAGCTCCGGGCTCTGCATCACCACCAGCCGGCCGCTCGCGCGCTTGGCCACGGCCGCCGCCGGCCGCACAGGGCGCAGCACCATGCTCTCCTGGCCGACCGCCATATCTCTGGACGCCACCCGGATCACGCGCCAGATGAACAGGTACAGGAGGACGACGAAGCCCACCTGGAGGAGGAGCAGGAGCTGTTTAACCAATGCGACGCTCGAACGTGAGCCTGGTTGTGCCCACGCCGATCACGTCTCCGTTCATGAGCGACGTCTCGCCCACCCGCTGGCCGTTCACCTCGGTGCCGTTCGTGGAGCCCAGATCGACGAGCGAGTAGCCGTCGCCCAGCCGGCGCACCTCCGCGTGGCGGCGCGACACGTTGGGATCGTCGACCACGATGTCGCAGCCACTCGAGCGTCCGATCACCGTTACGCCCTGCTCGAGCGAGACGTCACGGCCGTCCCAGATGAGCACTGCGCGCTCGGGCCGCGGTGCCGGCGTGGGCTCCGGCTCGGGCTCGGGCTCGGGCTCGGGCTCCGGCTCGGCGGCGTACACCATGGTGGCGCCCACCGGGATCTCGTCGGGAAGCGGGGGCAGCACCGGGGCGGCCGGCACGGGCGGCGCCGGCACCGGGGGCACTTCTGGCACCGCGACCGTCGCGGACGGTCCGGGGCGGTCGTCTCCGCCTTCGTCGGCGCCCACCGCGATGCCGAACATCCCCACCGTCAGGTCGGGCTCCGACTCGAGCCGGACCGCCGGCCGGGTGGCGGTGCTGTAGCCCTCGCGGCGGGCGTGCTCGACCAGGTACTCGGCGAGCTCGTTGCACATCTGCGACTCGTAGGCCGCGAACTGCTCGCGGTCGGCGGGATTCAGATAGACCGTGTAAGTGTTCGGGACGTAGACCCGGTGGATCGAGATGGTGCGGTGATCGTCCATCTCCTTGGCGAGCTTGCGCGCCAGTTCGACGGGCTGCACGGACGAACGGAACGTCCGTCCGAAGAGGCCTTCCACAAGGCCCCCGATCCTACGTTCGATATCGCGAAAGACGCTCAACGGTGGGGAGCCGAGACGGGGCTTGGACGGGTCAGCTGCCGCGCTTCCGGTCTGGTCCGGCAACTGCCCAGGCGGCGGGGATTATAGCCGTGAGGACCACGGCGGCCTCGCCAGCAACTCCGGCTCCGCCGCCTCGCAGGAGCTGCGGAATGCCCGCGACCGCAAGGCCGAATCCGAGTCCCCAGAGCGAGAGCGCCTGCAGCTGCCGCTCCGCCCGCCAGGCGGGATGAAGCAGCACGGCGAAGGCCACCATCGCCCCGGCGGTGGCCGCGAGCGCCGGGTCGTGCCCGACGACGCGCGCATACGCAAGCGGGCTGTTGGCCCCGGCGAGGGCGCGTGAGAGCGCCGGCCCGGCCCAGCCGCCGCAGGTCGCGGCGACCACGGCGCCCGCCGCCGCCTCGACCGCCCGCCGGGCCTTCGTCGGCGCCGTCGCCGCGACAATGACGAACGCCGGGCCGAGTCCGATCAGCGCCAGCGGCCCGGCCCACAGCGGCACCAGGCAGCGCTGCCGGCCGCCGCCTGTGCGGGGCGTCGCCCAGGCCCACGCGGCCGCCAAGGCGACCCAGACGAGGCCGGCGGCCTGCCCGAAGTTCCAGAACGCGGGCACGACCAGCACGGCGCCGGCGGCCGCGGCGGCGCGTGGCCTGCGCCAGGCGAGCACCGCGAGCAGGCCCGCGATCGGAAGCGTCCACGCCGGCGGGTACATGGGGAAGGCGGTCAGCGTCCACACGACCGCCCCGGCCATGAGGGCCGAATTGGCCGCGGGCCGGGCCTGGTCGCGCACGGCGGCGGGCAGCGCCCGTGCCCGCCGGGCCACGGGTGCCGCTTCCGGCGACCACCCGGGGGCGGCCGCAACGGCCGGCTCGGCGATCGCGGCGAGCAGCAGGTCACGCAGCCCGGCGGCCGTGGGACGGCGGCCCGGGTCGGAATGCATCGCTCGCTCGAGCGCCCGCGAGAGGTCGTGGGGCAGCTCGGGGCGCACCCGGTGCAGCGGCGGCGCCCGATGGCCGAGGTTCTCGAGCAGCTCGGACAGGCTGCGCGCGCGGAACGGGTTCTTGCCGGTCAGGGTCGCATACAGCGTGAGGCCGGCCGACCACACATCCGTGGCGCCGGTGGCGCGCCGGCCCGACGCCTGCTCGGGCGCCATGTAGGACAGCGTCCCCAGCAGCCGCTCGTCGACGGTCGGCTCGCGGGCGTCCTCGTCCCGGGCGATGCCGAAGTCGGTCAGGTGCACGGTGCCGTCGGTCGACACGAGGATGTTCGCCGGCTTGACGTCGCGATGCACGACGCCACGCTCGTGGGCGTGCGCCAGGGCATCGCAGACGGCGGCGATCGCCCGCACCGCCTGGTCGTCGGTCAGGCCGCTGCGGTCAAACCGCTCGCCCACGACGAGCTGGGAGATCAGATAGGCGTGATCGTCGTCGTGCACCACCCCGACGACCTCGTGGATGTTGGGGTGATCGAGCTTCTGCGCGGTGCGGGCCTCGCGGTCGGCGCGGGGAGCGAGCCCTTCGGCGCGGTCGAACACCTTGACCGCCACCGCATCGCCCGAGGCGCTGTCGTGGCCCGTGTAGACGGCGCCGAAGCCGCCGCGCCCGAGCACCTCGGCCAATCGGTAGCGGCCGGCGACGATGCGCCCTTCGAGTGTCGCGGGGACGGTGGTTTGCGCCGGTTGGGCCACGGCGGACAGATTGGCCGGAACTGCCTGGATTCCTCCAATTCCGCATCCGCACCCGGTGGTAGGGTCCGTTCGTGCCGCCCGACGACTTCTTCGACGACGACTGGGAGGAGCCGAGCAGAACGCAGGACACGGCCATCGGCCGCCCTGCCGGCGAGCCCGTGGATCGACCCCGTGGCGGTGCGCCGCCGCCGCCGGAGGGGCCGCCGAAGCGCACCCCCCGCCCGCAGCCGCGGCGCAAGCCGCAGCGGCGCGGGCCGCAAATGCCCAAGATGCCCAAGATGCCGAAGATCCCGGGCGTGTCGGGCGGCGATGCGACCCTGCCTCCGCTCGAGTACCGCCGGCTGGCGGGGCTGGGCGCCGGCATCCTCGTCGTGGTGATCGTGCTCGTGCTGCTCGCGCGCGGCTGCTCCGGCTCGTCGGCGAAGGGCGCGAACGAGACCTACGTCGCCAACCTGACGACGCAGGTGCTGAAGCCCTCAGACGCGGTCGCGCAGGACTTCCACAAGACGCTCGACCTGCCGCGCGCCCACCTCGCCCAGCTGAAGCAGCGCATCGCCGGTCAGGTGACCGCCATGCGCAAGGTGCGGGCGAACGCGGTCGCGCTCAAGCCCACCAAGCAGCTCGCGCCCTACCAGTCGGGCCTCCTGGACGCGCTTCAGTTCCGGATCACGGGCCTGCAGTGCTTCTCGGAGCGGCTCGCGGCGGCCTGGGCCGTGAAGAAGCCGCTCGTGGCCGGGGCCCAGCTCTCGACGTGCGTCGGCGAGCTGTACGCGTCCGACTACGTCTACGCCGAACTGTTCGCAAACGGCGCAAACGCCGCCCTCAAGCAGGTCGGGGCCGCCGGTGTGCCCACCTCGCAGTTCCTGTCGCCGGCCGACGTCAACCTGGTCACGCCGGCCGGCATCGGCCTGGCGCTGCAACGCCTGCACCCCGGCGCGGTGAAGGGCGTTCACGGCACCGAGCTCGGGACGGTCGTGGCGACGCCGCAGGGCCTCACCCTGCAGCCCGGCACGCAGAACCAGGTGAAGGGCCAGAGCGCCCTCGCGTTCGTCATCTCGGTGAAGAACAGCGGCAAGTTCACCGAGGTCGGCGTCACCGTCCAGTTCAAGCTGAAGCGCGCCGGCTCCTCGAAGGCGCCGATCGTGAAGACGGCCCGCATCGCCAGCATCGCCCCGGGTGAGACCAAGCACGTGACGATCAAGGACCTGTTCGCCTCGACTCAGACGCAGCCCGCCTACACCGTCCCCTACACGCTCACCGTCACGTCCGAGAAGGTGCCTGGCGAGAAGAACACGAGCAACAACTCCGCCAGCTACACCGTTCAGTTCGAAATCGCGTCGTGACGACTGCGACGGAGGCACGCGACATCGCGATCGGCGCGGCCGCCGCGGCCGCGGTCCTGCTGCTGGCGGTGGCCTACCTGGCGGTGACGCTGCGACGGATCCGGCGCTCGCAACGGCTCGTCGTCGGCACCGACAGCCATGACCTGGTGGAGTACGCCATGTCGCTGCTCGCCCGGGGGGAGCAGGTCGAGGGTCGCGCCGATGCCGTCGAGGCCGCCGCGGCCGCGGTCGGCCGCCGCGTCGATCGCTGCCTGGAGCGGCGGTCGATGCTGCGATACGATGCCATCGAGGGCGCGGGCGGCAGGCAATCGGTCACCATCGCGCTGATGGATGCCTCCCGCTCGGGCCTGATCCTGTCTGCGATCCAGGGGCGCGACTATGCTCGCATCTACGTCAAGGAGGTCCGGGATGGGCTCAGCGACGTGGAGCTCTCGCCCGAGGAGATGCGGGCGCTGGAGCAGGCCACCACGTCGTGAGGTAGGGGCGTGAGCGACGTCGTCGTGCGCGAGGGCCGCGGCGAGGACGAGCCGGCGCTGCGCCGTCTCCTCGCCGAGGCGATCGGCGAGCCCGCCGCCGAAGCCGAGCCGCTCGACGCCGAGCCCGCCGGCGATGTGGTGTTCGTCGCCGAGCTCGCGGGCCACCCCGCCGGGTATGCCGCCGCGCGGGTCGACGGGGCCGTGCTGGTCGTCGATCGCGTCATGGTCGCGCCGGCCGACCGCGGCCGCCACGTCGGCCACCGCCTGCTCGACTGGCTCGAGGGCTACGGCGTGAGCCGTGGCCTGCGGCATGTGCGGATCGCCGTCGAGCCCGGGAACCGCCCCGCCCGTGAGTTCTACAACCGCCGTGGCTACGCGCCGTGCGAGGGCGCGGTGGAGCGCGAGCTCCCGCATCTCTAGACGATGGAGCCATCGGCGCCGGCGCCGATTTGGCAGCCGCTCGTCCGCGCGCCGGGGTGATCCGGTACCGTCCGCCCTATGGCCAAGATCCGCCTGATCCCCCAGACGCGCGAGTTCTACACCCTGTTCGACCGCTCGGCCCAGAATCTCGTGTCCACGTCGCAGCTCCTGCTCGACCTGCTCGAGCACTATCCCGACCGCCGCGACCTGGTCGAGCAGATCAAGGACCGCGAGCACGAGGGCGACAGCGTGACGCACGACATCGTCCAGCTCGTGAACAAGACGTTCGTGACGCCGATCGACGGTGAGGACATCTACGACCTGGCGACGGCGCTCGACGACGTCTGCGACTTCATGGACCAGGTGGCCGACGAGCTCAACCTCTACGGCGTGGATGAGGTGCCGCGCGAGGCGATCGAGCAGGCGGGCGTGATCCTGAGGGCGGTCGGCAAGCTCGCCGACGCGATCGCGCGCCTCGAGGGGCTGAAGGACATCAGCAGCCTCCTGGTCGATATCCACACGCTCGAGGACGAGGGCGACCGGATCGTGCGCGCCGCGACGGCGCGACTGTTCCGCGACGGCCACGATCCCCTCGTGGTGATCCGCTGGAAGGACATCCACGAGCACCTGGAGCAGGCCGTCGACAGCTGTGAGCGCTCGGCGCACGTCCTCGAGAGCATCTACCTGAAGAACCGTTGACCACCGCCCAGCTGGTCGTCGTCATCGCGATCGCGCTCGCGTTCGACTTCACGAACGGCTTCCACGACACGGCCAACGCCGTCGCGACATCGGTCTCGACGCGTGCGCTCAGCCCGCGCAAGGCGGTGCTGATCGCGGCCGTGATGAACTTCCTGGGCGCGTTCAGCTCGACGAAGGTGGCGCAGACGGTGGGCGGCGGGCTGATCAACACCACGCCCGGGTTCGTCAACGCCCATGTGCTGCTGGCGGCGCTGACCGGCGCGATCGGATGGAACCTGCTCACATGGCGGCTCGGCCTGCCCTCGTCATCGTCGCACGCGCTCGTCGGCGGGCTGATCGGGGCGGCGCTCGCTCGAGGAGGACCCGACCCGGTCGACTGGGGGGCGCTCTGGAACAAGGTCGTCTGGCCGGGGCTCACGAGCCCGGTGATCGGGTTCTTGCTGGCGGGCCTGCTCATGGTGCTCATCCTGTGGGCGTTCCGGCGGGTGCGCCCGACGCCGCTCAACCGCGGCTTCCGTCTGTCGCAGATCGCATCCGGGAGCTTCCTCGCCTTCGCCCATGGGACGAACGATGCGCAGAAGACGATGGGAGTGATGGCCCTCGCGTTGTACGCATCGCACCGCACGTCCTCTCCGACCACAATCCCTGACTGGGTGATCGCCGCGGCGGCACTCTCGATGGCGCTCGGGACGTACATCGGCGGCTGGCGGATCATGCGGACGATGGGCACCCGCATCTTCAAGCTGCGGCCTCCGCAGGGGTTCGCCTCGCAGGTGACCGCAAGCGCAGTTCTGTACACGGTGGCGACGAAGTACGGCTTCCCGGTGTCGACCACCCACGTCATCTCGGGGTCGGTCATGGGCGCCGGGGCGACGACCCGGATCTCGGCCGTCCGCTGGGGTGTTGCCGCCGACATGGTGATGGCGTGGCTTCTGACGATCCCGGCCGCCGGCCTCGTCGCAGCCGGCGTGTACGAGCTGCTGAACGCCGCGTTTTAGAAGCCGGCCGCGCGGCGCGCGGATCTCCAGGAAGTGGGAGATCCGAATACCGCGTTGCGGGGATGGTGGCGAGCGCCACGCAGCGATTAGGCTGTCCCCCGCATGGGCGAAGTGGGCACCTCCTTGACGATCGCGCTGGCCGCCGCGCGTCACGACTCGATGGGCGTCGAGCCCGCGGACGCGGCGCCGGCCGGGGGGCTCACGACGTCCTGCCGCGTGCTCGGCGAGCTGCTCGGCCTCGATGCCACCTGGATCCTGGCCGGCGACGGCCTGCGGCCGGCCGTGCTGGCGCGCTGGTCGCGTGACGGCGTGCGTCCGCACCGGCTGGGCGCCGCCCGGCTCGCGTCGATCCTGGCCGACTGCCCGCACGGGTGCACCGGATGGCGAGACGGCCGCTATGCCGTGATCGTCGCGCCCGTCGTGGCGGCCGGCGAGCGGCTTGGCACCCTGGTCGGGTCGGTGCGCTCGGCGCACGAGTTCGGGCCGGCCGAGCTCGAGGCCGCCGAGCTGATCGCCGCCGGTGCTGCGGCCGCCATCGCAACTCCCGTGGCCGCGCCGCCTCCCCGGCCGAACGGTGCGGCGATGCGGCCGCTCGAGCATCTCGAGATGCTGCACTCGCTCTCGCTGCGTGTGGCCCGCGCGCGCAGCGAGCCGGAGGTCGGCCAGGCGGTCGTGACCGAGCTGACGACACTGATCGACCACCACGCCTGCCGCTTCTACCTGCTGTCCGAGGACGCCGAGGCGGTCGTGCCGGTCGCCCACGACGGCGTCATTGCCGAGTACGAGGACGACCGCACCGCCGATCTGGTCTGCCGCGTCGGCGAGGGCGTCGCGGGCAGGGCGGTCGTGGACGGGCGCGCCCGCCGCATCCCCGACGCAGCCGCCGACTCCTACGCGGTCGACGTGCCCGGCAGCGAGCCGATCGACGAGTCGATGATGGTGGCGCCGATGCTCATCGGCGGTGAGCCCATCGGTGCGATCGTGCTCTCCAAGCTCGGCCTCGACGAGTTCGACGACACCGACCTGCACGTGCTCGAGGTCGTGGCCGGCAAGGCCGCCGCGGCCTGCGAGAACGTCCGCCTCTACGCGAGCATGCGCGACGCGGCCGAGATCTCCGAGGCGCTGATCGACCTGGGTGCGGCCCTCGCGCTGCAGGGCAGCGTCGACGCGGTGGCGGAGATGCTCGCCCGGGCGGTCGACCGGCTCGTCGAGTCGGCGGCGATCTCGGTCTGGCTGCGGGCCGGCGATCAGATGACCATGGCCGCGCATGTCGGCTATACGCCGGTCGAGGTGCAGCGCCTGGCCGCCGACCCGGTGGCGGTGACCGATGCGCCGTTTGCGGGCAACCTCGAGTCGCGCACGCTCGCCGTGTGCTCGCCCAAGCGCTCCGACGCGCTCGTACGGCACCTCGAGACGGTGGCGGCGGGGACGACCTTCGCGGTCGTGCCCGTCGGCGAGCGGGCGGCCAACAGGGCGGCGATTGTCGTGCAGCGCGGCCAGCGCCGTGGCGCGCCTGACCGCCGCGACGAGCAGATGCTGCTGGGGATCGCCGACCAGGCGCTCCTGGCGATGGTGAACCGCGGTCTGTATGCGGAGCTCGAGGAGTCGTTCCTGGCGACGGTCGCCGCGCTCGGCACGGCCCTG
>DASXOR010000074.1:0-14356 GCA_036494095.1 Gaiellales bacterium
CTGCTTGGGATTGGCCGACTCGCCCAGGCCGTGCTGGATGATCGTGGTCAGCTGCGCCACCGTGAGCGACTTGCCGACCGACGTCAGCGCCGGGACGAACGACGACACGCCGCCCTGGCCGCCGATGCCGTGACACTGGGCGCAGGCGAACTGCACGAAATAGTGCCCGCCCTCCGCGACCGTGGCACTCACCGGCTGTGCCGCGGTGGTCGTGGTCGGCGTCGTGGTGGCCGCGGCGCTTGTGCCTGCCGTGGACGAGCCGCCGCTGCCGCCGTTCAGGATCCAGCCGATGCCGCCGCCGACGAAGCCCGCGATCAGAAGCGCGATCGCTGCGACGGTCAGGACCTCGGCCCACGGAAAATCCGTATCCCTTCGACGCCGCTTCGCCACTGCTTGACCCCGCTCGTCGCTCGCGCCAGGCTATCACGCTCCAGCGAACACCCTGGGCTCACCACCGATCGTGCCATGAGAGGAGTCGCGAAATGGAAGGCACAGCGAAGGGCAAGGCCGTGATCAACCTGACAACCGGCCACGAGGACGCCGACAAGGTGACGGTCGCGTTCCTGGTCGCCACCGCCGGCCTCACGGCGGGCAAGCAGGTGGTGATGTTCCTGACGAAGGAGGCCGTGCGGCTGGCGACGCCGGGCTATGCGGAGCCGATCGAGTCCGCCGGCGCGCCGCCCGTCGCCAGGCTCTTCGCCCAGTTCGCCGACGGCGGCGGCGAACTCTACGTCTGCCCGATCTGCTTCGACGCGCGCAAGCTCGATCCCGAGACGCTCGTGCCGAACGCGCGCCTCGCCGGTGCGACGCCGCTGTGGGAGTTCGTCGGCGAGGGAGCGACCGTCTTCAGCTACTGAGCGGCGCACGCCGGTTCGCGCGTTCGCTGTTAGCATCGCCTCCTGTGACACTGCCGCTCGCACCGCCGCTCCTGCCCCAGCTCGCCCGCTCTGCGGCCGAGCTGCCAGAGGACGAAGGCTGGCTGTACGAGCCCAAGCTCGACGGCTTCCGGGCGGTCGCGTTCATCGACGGCGACGAGATCCACGTGCAGTCGCGAAACGGCAAGCCGCTCGGCCGCTACTTCCCTGAGCTGCGCTTCCCCGCGGGCCGCTACGTGCTCGACGGCGAGCTCGTGATCCGCGCGCCGAACGGCGGCGAGGACTTCGAAGGCCTGCAGGAGCGGATCCACCCCGCCGCGTCGCGGGTGGCCCGGCTCGCGGCGGAGCGGCCGGCGACCTTCGTCGCCTTCGACCTGCTCGCGCTCGACGACGACTCGCTGCTCGAGCGGCCGCTCACCGAGCGCCGCGCGGCGCTCGCGGGCGTCGTCGCCGACCCCGTCGAGCTGATCCCCTCGACCGCGAGCATCGCCGAGGCCCGTCCGTGGCTCGAGACGGCCGAGGGCGTGATCGCCAAGCGCGCCGAGGCCCACTACCTGCCGGGCGAGCGGGTGGGCATGGTCAAGGTGAAGCGGGTGCGCACGATCGACTGCGCCGTCGTCGGCTGGCGGCCGGGCAAGGCGGAGGGCACCGTGGGCTCGCTGATCCTCGGCCTCTACGACCCCGGCGGCGGCCTGCACGTGGTCGGCCACACGTCGGGCTTCACCGCCGCCCGCGCCCGCGAGCTCGTGGGGGTGGTGGAGCCGCACGAGACCGGCGAGCACGGCGCGTCGGAGCCGAACCGCTGGAGCGCCGACCGCGACCGCGAGTGGCGCGGACTGCGCCCCGACCTCGTCGCCGAGGTCAGCTTCGACCACAGGAGCGGCCACCGCATCCGCCACGGCGCGCGGCTGCTGCGCTTCCGCGACGACAAGGCCGCGCGCGACTGCGCGCTCGGCCAGCTCGACAGCTGACCCGGGCTCCACGCTCAGACGGCTCTCATGCGGCTTTCCTCGCGTGGCGGCATGCTGGTGCGGCGGTTCACGCGCTCGGAGCTCGCGGTGCACTGGACGCTCGCGGTGAGCGTCATCCTGATGATCCTCTCCGGGGTCGCGCTCGGCGTGGACGTGTGGCATGCGGCGGCCTTCGCCGCGCACGTCGGCAGCGTGTTCCTGCTCGCGGGCGGGCTGCTGCTCGCCGCGCTCGCGGGTGACCGCCGCGCGCTGCGCCGCGCGACCCGCCAGCTACGCACGCTCGACAGCGACGATCGCCGCTGGCTCATGTGGGCGCCGCAGAATCTGCTCGGCGGCGGCGGCGACCCGCCCCCGGTCGGCCGGTTCAACGCCGGCCAGAAGCTGAACGCGTTGCTGGTCGCGGCGCTGCTCGCGGCGTCGATCGGCTCCGGCCTCTACTGGTGGGCGCGGCTCCACGGCGTGTTCGCCAACTCGAACGTCGACGGCGCCGTCCACAACGTGGCGGGCGTCGGCATCATCGTGCTCGTGTGCGGCCATCTGTACATGGCCATGCTGAACCCGGCCACGCGCCACGCGCTGCGCGGCATCACCACCGGCAGCGTCGAGGCCGGCTGGGCGGCCGAGCACCACCCCGCATGGCTGGCCGAGGCCGAGCGCGGCGGCGGGCGCGACAAGTAGGCTCGCCGGGTGGAGCTCGACCATGTGCTCGTCGCCGTTCCCGATCTGGCGGCCGGCGTCCGCGCCATCGAGGCCGCGCTCGGACTGACGTCGGTTGAGGGCGGCCGCCACCCCGGCTGGGGCACGGCCAACCGGATCGTGCCACTCGGCTCGGCCTACCTCGAGCTCGTCGCGGTGGTCGACGCGGGCGAGGCCGCCGCCCACACCTTCGGCCGCTGGCTCGCGGCCACGCAACCAGCCGGCGGCCCCTTCGGCTGGGCGGTGCGCACGGAAGAGATCGACCGGGTCGCGGAACGGCTCGGGCTGCCTGTGCGCGACGGCTCGCGGGCGACGTCGGACGGCCGGCTGCTGCGCTGGCGCACCGCCGGCCTGGAACAGGCCGCGGCCGAGCCGTTCCTGCCGTTCTACATCGAGTGGGCGGCGGGGACGCGGCTGCCCGGACGTGCCGCCGTGACGCACCCGGCCGGCGCTCTCGAGATCACGGAGGTCGCACTGGTGGGCGACGCCGACCGGCTGGCGGCCTGGCTCGGCGGCCAGAGGCTGCCGGTCACGGTCCGGCCCGGCGCGTCTTCGCTCGAGCGGGTCGCGCTTTCCGGCCCGGCCGGCCGCTTGCTGCTGCCGTGAGTCAGGCCGCCCGCAGCGCCGCCTGGCCCCAGCTCTGCGATGCGTAGCGCCCGCCACCGACAAGGGTGACGAGCGCGGGCGCTGGAGCCGCATCGACCTCATCGGGCCGCAGCGCCAGGTACGTGGCCCGGACGTCGGCGGCGGCGGCGGTCTCGGCGACCACGGTGGCGTGGGCGGGAGCGCCGGGGCGGCCGGTGGCCGGGTCGATCAGGTGATGGGCGGTGGCGCCGTCGCCGTTCACCCACCGGTGCACGCTGAACCCGGATGTGGCCACGGCCTCGCCCTCGCGCAGGGTCACCGAGCCGCACAGCGCGCCGTTGTGCACCACTGCCATCGCGTGGCAGCCGCGCACGGCCACGAGCTCGCCGCCCGCGTCGAGGAGCACCGACATGTCGTCGGTCGCCTCGGCCAGTGGCTCGCGGCAGAGATCGGCGATCCAGCCCTTGCCGATCCCGCCCAGATCGATCAGCTCGCCCTCGGGGATGCGCGCCGTCCGCCGGTCGACATCGACCTCGACCGTGCCGGTGATGGCTCGGCACAACGGGCTGTACTCGGTGCCTGACGGCGCCCGCCCCACGCCCACCTCGTAGCCCCACTCCCTGACCGCGCGCCCGACCAGAGGCTGGAACACGCCGCCGGTGCGCCGGTACCAGTCGGTGCACGCCGCGAGCAGGGCGATGGTCTCGGACGAGAGCGTCACCGGCTCGCCGGAGGCGGCGTTCAGGCGCGAGACCTCGCTGCCGGGGCGAAACCGCGACCACAGCGACTCGTGGTGGGCGACGAGGGCGGAGATGCGCTGTGCGGCGTCTCCGGACACATGCCCGGAGTGGTGGATCCTCCAAATCGTCCCGGTCGCCCGCCATTCCCAGCAGGCGCTGGTGTCCAGTGCCGGTGTCTGCACCGTCAAGCTCCTCGTCGTCTACCCCGGGTCATCGGCGGAACAGGGGGGCGAGATAAGGGCCGTGATCACCCTTCTGAGAGCAGCTCGAGCACGGCCTCGGGCTCCTTGAACGGGGGGACGAGGTAGGCGCCCGCGGCCAGAGCGCGCACGGCGGCGAGCAGGTCACGGGCGATCGCAAGGCCCTCCCGGGCGGCATCGGGCCCGGCCCGCTCGAGCCGGCGAAGCACATCGGCGGGAACGCTGATCCCGGGCACCTCGTTGTGCAGCCGAAACGCCAGGGCGTGGCTGCGCACCGGCCAGATGCCGACCAGGAGGGGCACCGGCGCGGGCCCGTCCAGCCGGTCGAGGAACCCCTCGAGCTGGGCCGCGTCGAACAGCACCTGGGTCATCGCGAACCGCGCGCCGGCCTCGATCTTCTGGTGGAACCGCTCGAGCTCCCAGCCGGGGTCATCGGCCACAGGGTTGACCGCCACCCCGATGTGGAAGCTGGTCGCGTCGTCGATCGCCTTGCCGGAGTAGTCGAGGCCCGAGTTCAGGGCCGCCATCAGCCGGGTGAGGCCAATCGCGTCGACCTCGTACACCGCCTGGGAGCCGTGCGGGTCGCCCGACGGCGGCGGATCGCCGGTGACCGCGAGCACGTTTCGGATCCCGACCGCGTGGGCCCCGAGCAGCATCGACTCGATGCCGCGGACGCTGGCGTCGCGCGGCGTCACGTGCGGGATCGTCTCGACGCCGACCTGCTGCTCGATCAGGGCGGAGGCGATCAGCGCGTTCATGCGCGCCCGGGCCAGGGGGTTGTCGTTCACGTCGAAGACGTCCACGCCACCGGACGCGGCCAGGCTGCGCGCCGACGCGATCATCCGCTCGACGTTGCCGCCCTTGGGCGGGTCGAGCTCGACCGACACCACGAACTCGCCCCGCCGGAGCTTCGCCCCGAGCAGCGTCTCGACCGCCTCGGCCTCGGCACGGGTGGGCAGCTCACGCTCGACGAGCTGCAGCGCGACCGCCGGCGGGCGCCCCTCGCTGACCGCGCGCCGGATCGCGGCGACGTGGTCGGGGGTGGTGCCGCAGCAGCCGCCGATCACGGCGGCGCCCAGGGCGAGGGCGTGCGCGGCGTACTCGCCGAAGTACTCCGGGCTGGCGTTGGGATAGACGAGCCGGCCGGTGGAGACGTTGGGCAGGCCGGCATTTGCCTGCGCCGTCAGCGGCAGGTCGGTGGCCGCGCGCATCTGCTCGATCCCGTGCAGCACCGCCTGCGGCCCCAGGCTGCAGTTCACGCCCACCGAGACCGGATCGAACGCCGCGACAGCCCCCGGCACATCGCGCGCACGCAGGCCCGACACGGTCTCGGCGTCGTCCCCGACGGTGATCTGGATGATCAGGGGCAGCCCGGCCGCCGAGCGCACCGCCCGGGCGGCCGCCAGGAGCTCCTCGAGCGAGGTGAACGTCTCGAGCACGAACAGGTCGACACCGCGGCCCTCGAGCGCGACGGCCTGAGCGGCGAACGCCGCCGTCATCGCCTCGGGCGCAAGCTCGCCCGGCACCCCGCCGAGCGGCCCGATCGACCCGGCGACCAGCACGTCGCGGCCGGCCACCTCACGCGCCTCGCGGGCCAGCTTCACGCCCGCCTGGTTCACGGCCTCGAAGCGGTCGTCGAGCTTGTGCGCCGCGAGCTTGACCGGGTTCGCCCCGTAGGTGTTCGTCAGGATGATGTCGGCCCCGGCCCGGATGAAGGCGACGTGCAGCGCCACCACCTGCTCGGGCGCGATCAGGTTCGCCTCCTCGGCGCAGCGGGCGCGCACGACCGCCCTCTGCAGCAGCGATCCCATTCCGCCGTCCGACACCAGTGGCTCGCGGCCAAGCCGCTCAAGCGTGCGCGCCATGGGCGGGAGTGTATGGACGTAGACTCCACAGCGGAACGTTTGCCGGGGAGTCCCCACCGGGGGCTGAGAGGGCGCGACGGCGCGCCGACCCGCGAACCTGATCTGGGTCATGCCAGCGAAGGGATGCAAGCCATGGCGACTGCGGTCGGGAGCCCGATCGAGCTCACAGGGGTGACGAAGCGCTTCGGCGACCTCGTCGCCCTCGACGGCGTTTCGCTGGCCGTCGCTGCCGGTACCGTCACGGGCGTCGTCGGCCCGAGCGGCTGCGGCAAGTCGACCCTGCTCGAGCTGATCGCCGGTCTCGAGGAGCCGAGCGCCGGGACGCTCGCCGTCGCCGGTCACCCCGCTCCGGCGGGCAGGCTCGACCGGTGCGCGCTCATGCCGCAGAGCGACCTGCTCATGCCGTGGCGCGACGCCCTCGGGAATGCATCCGTCGCGATCGAGAACCGCGGCGGCGGCCGCCGCCGCGCCCGGGCCGAGGCCCGGCCCCTGTTCGAGCGCCTCGGCCTCGAAGGATTCGAGCGCACGCGCACGTGGGAGCTGTCCGGCGGCATGCGCCAGCGGGTCGCGTTCGCCCGCACGCTGCTCGCCGGAAAGGACGTGTTGCTGCTCGACGAGCCGTTCGGCGCGCTCGACGCGATCACGCGGGCGGAGCTGCAGGAGTGGCTGCGCGCGGCGCTCTTGGCCGAGCCGCGCACGACGGTGCTCGTCACCCACGACATCGAGGAGGCGCTGCTCGTATGCGACCGCGTGGCCGTGATGTCGACGCGGCCCGGCCGGATCGTGCTCGAGCTCGCCGCGGGCTACGGCGACGGCGAGCGGGCGGCGGCGATCGCCTCGCCCCCATTCCTCGAGGCCCGGTCGCGGGCGCTCGCGGCGCTGCGATGAGATGGACTCTGCGCCACCTGGGCTGGGCCGCGGTGCTGGCTGCGCTGGTCGCGGCCTGGCAGGCCTATGTGCGCCTGCGCGGCGTGCCGCAGTACGTGCTCCCGGCACCCACGGACGTCGCCCGGACGCTGTGGGACGAGCGCGGCCCGCTGGCCTCGGCGGCGGGCGTGACCGCCCGCGAGATGGTGGCGGGGTTCGCCGTCGCGCTCGCCTTCGGCTTCGCGGCGGCGGTCGGCCTGCACGCCTCGGCGACGGTGCGGCGGGCGGTCTACCCGCTCCTAGTCGCCTCCCAGAGCGTTCCGGTCGTCGCGATCGCGCCGATCCTCGTCATCTACCTCGGCTTCGGCCTGGCGCCGAAGCTCGTGATCGTGGCGCTCGTCTGCTTCTTCCCGATCACGGTGGCCGCCCTCGACGGCTTCCGCTCGGTCAGCCCCGAGCACGTGCGCGTGATGCGGACGCTGCGGGCGTCGCGCATCGCCGTCTTCCGGCGCGTGGAGCTGCCATGGGCGCTGCCGTCGATCTTCACCGGCATGCGGGTGGCGGCCTCCTACGCCGCCGTGGCTGCCCTCTTCGCCGAGTACGCCGGCGCGGACTCCGGCCTCGGCAACGCCATGCGCGAGGGCACCGGCCAGTACGACGCGCCCCTGGTGGGCGCGGCGGTGGTCGTGCTCGCCGCGCTCGCGCTGGGGCTGTTCGGGGCGGTGACGCTGATCGAACGCCTGACCATCCCCTGGGCGCGGCGGGTAAAGTAGAGATGAACCGTTTGCCGGGGAGTCCCTGCCGGGGCTGAGAGGGCGCGAGAGGCGCCGACCCGCGAACCTGATCTGGGTCATGCCAGCGAAGGGATGCAAGCCATGCGCCACCGACTCACCCTCCTCCTCGTCCTCGCCCTCGCCGCCTGCGGCGGCAACTCGGGCGCCGCGGCCACGCCACACGCGACGCCCATCAGCCTGACGCTCGACTGGTACGCGAACGCCGACCATGTCGGCGTCTACGCGGGTATCGACCACGGGTTCTTCGCCCGCGCCGGTTTGGCCGTGACACCACGGCCGCCGTCGGCCGCGTCCGACTCGATCACGCTCGTGGCGACGGGCCGCGCCGACCTCGGCATCAGCTACGAGCCCGAGGTCTTCTTCGCCCAGCAGCGCCACATCCCGGTTGTGGCGGTTGCGTCGGTCGTGCCACGCGCGCTCGCCTCGATCATCGCCGCGGGCGGCAGCGGCATCTCGACTCCGGCCGACCTGCGCGGAAAGACGATCGGCATCGACGGCACCGCCTCGACGACCGCCTTCGTCGACACGGTGCTGCGCCACTCCGGCGTCGACCCTGCCGCCGCGAAGCTCGTGAACGTGGGCTTCAACCAGGTGCCGGCCCTGCTCCAGCACAAGGTGGACGCCGTCGCGGGCGTGTTCGGAAACATCGAGGGGATCCAGTTCGCACAGGCCGGGCTGCACCCCGTCGTGTTCCCCTACGACCGCTATGGCGCGCCTGGCTACGACGAGCTCGTGCTGGTCGCAAACGCCCGCCGGCTGAGCTCGGATCCCGCCTACAAGCGCTCCGTGGCGCGATTCGTGACGGCGCTTGACGCCGCCACCAGATGGGCACAGGCCCACCCGCAGGCCGCAGTGGCGCTGATGGCGCACCACGCCTACCGCGACTATCAGGGCACGATCCGCCGAAGCGTCCCGGCCACACTCCCGCTGCTACGCACCGGCCCACTCGCCGCCGCCGCGTGGACCCGGTTCGGCGAGTGGATGTACCGGTCAGGCCTCCTGAAGGCGCGGCCGGACGCAGCCGCGCTGGTGGCTCGACCGTAGACTCCGGCCGTGGCCGAATCTCTGAAGGGCCAGCTCCTGATCGCGGCTCCGATCCTGCTCGACCCCAACTTCCGCCGCAGCGTCGTCCTCGTGATCGAGCACTCCGCCGAGGGGGCCCTGGGCGTCGTCCTGAACCGGCCCACCGACCTGCCGGTGGCCGAGGCCGTGCCCGAGCTGTCCGAGCTCGACGGCGGCTGCGTGTTCGCGGGCGGCCCGGTCCAGCCGCAGGCGGTGATCGCGCTCGCCGAGTATTCCGGGCCGCCGCCGGAGGGGTCGGTGTGCGGCCCCATCGCGCCGGTGGGCGTCGACTCCGACATGGACACGCTGAGCGAGAGCGTCACCCGCGTGCGGGTGTACGCAGGGTACTCGGGATGGGGCGAGGGCCAGCTCGAGGGCGAGCTCGAGGAGGAGTCCTGGATCGTCGAGCCCGCGCTGCCTGGAGATGTGTTCTGTGCGGACGCCGACGCGCTCTGGGGGCATGTGCTCGAGCGCAAGGGCGGCCCCTACCGGCTGCTCGCCCGGATGCCGGAAGATCCTGGCATGAACTGAATTTCCGGGGCGAGCCCCGGCTAGTATTGGCGCGGACTTATGGCGACCGCCGCGACCGCAGTGCCGCTGCACCTGAGCTCGCCGCCCATGGAGGGCGGTGACGTCGCTCAGGCGCAACGCACCCTGCTGCACAATTCCTTCGGCACGTTCGACCCGGGGCCGATCGACGGCGTCTACGGCGAGCGCACGGCCGCCGCGGTGCGCCGGGCCAAGTACTGGCTCGGGTATCCCGAGCGCCAGATCGACGAGATCGCGTCGCCCGACCTGGTGGCGATGCTCGCCGGCGGTGTGCCGCAGCCGCCGTCGTTCAAGGCCGCGCACACGCGCAGGCTGCGGCGGGCGCAGGACGTCGGCCTGTGGAACTCGGCCTACGATGTGGCCATCTCGAACGTCGGCGAGCGCGAGACGCCCGCCGGCTCTCGCCGGATCGAGTGCACCGACTGGTACGGCGTGCCGGCCCCGTGGGCGGCCATCTTCGTCTCGTGGTGCTACGCCCGGGCCGGTTCGACCGCGTTCCAGGCAGGCGCGCGCTACGCCTATGTCCCGCACATGCTGTGGGACGCCCAGCGCGGCGTGAACCAGCTCTCGGTGACACGCCGGCCGCTGCCCGGCGACCTGCCGGTGTTCGACCTCGACGGCGACGGCGTCGCCGACCACGTCGCCATGTTCGACGACTGGACCGGCCAGCCGGGCACCACGTTCTGCACGATCGAGGGCAATGTCTCGACCGCCGGCGAGCCCAACGGCGGCCGGATCGCGCAGCTCGAGCGCCGCGCCGACCATCGCGTGCTGGCGTTCGTCCACGTGCGCGGCTGATCAGCCGCAGCGACGCACGAGCGTGCATAAAGGTGCCTGGCACCGGATGTGCACGTTTCGCCTGTGCAGAT
Organism: Gaiellales bacterium; assembly: GCA_036494095.1. Lineage (GTDB taxonomy): Bacteria > Actinomycetota > Thermoleophilia > Gaiellales > JAICJC01 > JAICJC01. The sequence goes on from DASXOR010000074.1 coordinate 10,074, forward strand.
GCGTATGAATACCGGTGCCAGGCACCTTTGTGCAGGTACGCCGGCTACGCGATGTGGCGGAAGTAGCGCACGATCGTGTCGCCGATCCCGCGTGTCGAACGCAGGTTGTACCCGGCGGCCAGGCCGATGCCGAGCAACGGGATCTCGCGGCCCAGGATCACGTGCGCGCGACGACGGGCGAGGCGGGCGGTCACCAGCACCGCCAGCCGGCCCGAGATCCGGGCGGCGAGTGCGTCGGCCCGCACCCCACGCAGCTCGTCGCCGCGGTGAGACGAGCCCATCGCCTCGACCACGCCGCCGCGCTTCAGCTTGACGGCGCCGACATCGATGCCGAATACCAGGTAGACGTCCAGAAGGCGGGCGTCGTGGTCTCGGAGCGGCCGTCCGTACAGGTGCGCCGCCAGCAGGATCAGCTCGACCTGGGCGGCTGTCAGCACGGTCACGTCGCCAAGCGCCGCGCCGACCTCGGCGGCCGTGCCGGGGCCCGGCAGCACGGCGGGCAGCGCGCTCGCAGCGCCGGTCCCGGCGAGGTGCCACGATCGGCGATTGGTGGCCTCGTGCACGAGCCGGCCCGGATCGGCGCCGGGGTTGGCGGCCAGCAGCGCATCGCCGGCCACAGCGATGGCAGGGCCGCGGTGGGAGACGACCGTCCGGATCGCCCGGTCGGTCGTCGTCGCCAGCCGCTCGGCCAGCGCGGATACCGCGCGATCGGTCACCCGTCCCATCCCGGGAGTCTACGGACCGCGCTGGATACCCTGTCCGGATGACTGATCGGACTCCGCTCGAGCGCCGGCTGCGCCGGGCGGTGGTCGGCCTCGCGATGGCGTGCGCCGTGCTCGTGCTCGCGATCGCCGCCGTGCTGATCTACTGGAAGCTCTACCTGCTCGAGCCGAGCGCGGACCCGTTCAGCCGCGGGCCGTTCGTGATCCGGCTCGAAGAGACGTCTGCCGAGCTCGCGTGGACGCTGCCGGGGCACCGGCGCGTGCAGCTCGTCGCCACGGCGCCGGACGGGACATCCGTCGCGGACCGTGACGGCCGGTTCAGCGGGCTCGAGCCGGGCGTCCGCTACCTATGGACGGCGTCGGTCGGCGGCGTCGGCAGGGCGGCCGGATCGTTCCGCACCGCACCGCGCGACCTCTCGTCACCGGTCACGTTCGCCGTCATCGGCGATTACGGGTCGGGCAGCGAGCACGAGTGGGCGGTGGGGCGCACGCTCGCGGCCGAGCAGCCCGACTTCGTCGTCACCGCCGGCGACAACAGCTACCTTGTCGGGGCGCCGGTGCTGCTCGACCGCAACATCTTCCGGCCGCTCCACGACGTCATGCTCGAGGCGCCGCTCGACGCTACGCTCGGCGAGCACGATCTGTTCTACAGCGGCGGCTCAGCGGTCACACGGGCCCTGCACCTGCCGGGCAGCGCGGGCCGCTACACGGTCGACTACGGCCCGGTCCGGCTCGTCCTGCTCGGCCTCGACGACGGGCCGGCGCAGGTCGCCTACGCTCGCCGGGAGCTGGCCCGGCCCGGGCCGGTCGTGCGCTTCGTGGTGCTGCACCGGCCGGTGCAGCCGGGCGACCCGCTCCTGATCCTCCTGCGCAAGTACCACGTCTCGGCCATCCTCGCCGGGCACCTGCACCGGTACGAGCGCCGGATTGTCGGGGGCGTGCCCGAGTTCGTGGTGGGCACGAGCGGTGAGGGCCCCGGGGCGGCGGAGTTCACCCGCCGCAGTCAGGACGCGGTCGTGTCGCTGCTCAATTCCGGTTCGCTGCGCGTGGAGGTGACGGCCACCGGGATCCGGTATCAGTTCATCGACGAGCGCGGCCGTGTGCTCGACCGCTTCGCGACCGGGTCGCCGTGACCGGCCTGCGCGTCACGCTCGCCGCGTTCGGCGCGGCGGCGGCCGTCGCCGCGGCCCTGATCGGCCGCCCACAGGTGTTCGCCCCGCTGGCCGTGCTCGGGATCGCGGCGTTCGTCGTCGCGGCGGGCTGCCTGGCCGCCGACCTGCTGCCGCTACGGCGCGGGCACGCGCTGTGCTCGGCGCTGTCGCTTGCCGATGCGATCCTGCTCGCCCTCGGCGGCCAGCTGTCGCGGCTGCCGGCGCTGGCGCCGGCGCTCGTGCTCGTGCTGCTCCAGGCCGCCCCGGCGCTCACCACCCGCGGCGCGCGCCACCGTGCCTCCTGAGAGACGAGCGAGCCCCGGTGGAGGGGCGGACCTCCACCGGAGCTCGACCTTGACCAGCCCTGGTGGGCCGAAAAGGAGTCACTGGGGTGAATATCGTTCAGGCGGGGCCGCCGCACATCGGGGGCTGCGCGGAACTCGCGCTGCGGACACTCCGCATGCGTCCGGGGAAACCCGCGACGTCGTCGCGGCCGCTAACGGCCGCGTAGGAGGGCGCGCGCGGCCCTGGCCGCCACGATCTCCTCGCGTGCGTGCACGACCGCGACGGCGGCGGTGGAGCCCGCCGCCGTGAGGTCGCAGTCGCCCGCGGCCTCCGCGTTTCGGGCTGCGTCGATCGCAAGCCCGAGGAATCCGAGCCGGCGGCAGACCTGCTCGCGCACGTCCGGCGAGTGCTCACCGATGCCGGCGGTGAAGACGAGCACGTCGATGCCGCGGCACGCGACGGCCATGCCGGCCACGGCGCCGGCCACCCGGTGGACGAACACCTCGAAGGCGAGCGCGGCGGCTGCGTCGCCCCGCGCCGCGCGCTGCTCGAGCTCCAGCATGAGGCCGTCCCCGCCCGCCAGGCCGCGCATGCCCGACTCGTGGTTCAGGGCGGTGTCGAGGGCGTCGGCGTCCATGCCCGACCGGCGCAGCACCGACACGATCGCGCCCGGGTCGACCGAGCCCGAACGGGTCGCCATCGGCACGCCCTCGTTCGGGCTGAAGCCCATCGTGGTGTCGAGCGAACGGCCGTCCGCGACGGCCGTCACCGAGCTGCCACCGCCGAGGTGGCACACGACCAGCCGCAGTCCCTCCGGTGGACGGCCGACGACCGCGGGCGCCCGCTCGGAAGCCCACGCCACCGACAGGCCGTGGAAGCCGTAGCGGCGCACGCCCCACTCCTCACGCCAGCGGCGGGGGACGGCGTACGTCGCCGCGGCGGGCGGGATGGTGGCGTGGAAGGCCGTGTCGAACACCGCCACGTGCGGGAGCCTCGGGAAGCGCCGCCGGGCGACATCGAGCTCGCGCAGCGCCGGGGTGTTGTGAAGCGGCGCCAGCGCCCGCAGCTCCGCGATCTCGGCCAGCACGGCGTCGTCGACGAGCGCGGGCGCGCGAAACCGCTCGCCGCCGTGCACGACGCGATGCGCCACGGCCGCCACCGCCGCGGGATCGACGTCGGCGAACGATTCCAGCCTCCGCGCCGCCTCCTCCTCGTCCACCAGGTCGAGCTTCAGACTCGTCGAGCCGGCGTTTACGACGAGGACATCAATACGGCCACGTCCAGTCGCGGATGTCGGCCGGGTCGTCGCCGTGCTCACGCGTGTAGGCGCGGTGGCGGATGCGGGTGTCGACCATCTCCTGGCGCAGGTGCGCCGCACGGGTGCCGAGGCCCGGCACGCGGTCGATCACGTCCATGACCAGGTGGAAGCGGTCGAGGTCGTTCAGCATCACCATGTCGAAGGGCGTGGTCGTCGTGCCCTCCTCCTTGTATCCCCGCACGTGCATGTTCGAGTGGTTGGTGCGCCGGTACGTGAGCCGGTGGATCAGCCAGGGATAGCCGTGGTAGGCGAAGACGACCGGCTTGTCGGCCGTGAACAGCGTGTCGAAGTCGCGGTCTGACATCCCGTGGGGGTGCTCCGACTCCGGTTGCAGCCGCATCAGGTCGACGACGTTCACGAACCGCACCCGCAGATCGGGCAGGCGCTCGCGCAGGAGCGCGGCGGCGGCCAGGGCCTCGAGCGTCGGCGCGTCCCCGGCACAGGCGAGCACGACGTCGGGCTCATCGCCGGCGTCGGTCGATGCCCACGGCCAGATGCCGATGCCGCGGGTGCAGTGCACGACCGCCTCGTCCATCGAGAGGAAGTTCAGCGCCGGCTGCTTGCCGGCGACGATCACGTTCACGTAGTGGCGGCTACGCAGGCAGTGCTCGGCCACCGACAGCAGGGTGTTCGCGTCCGGCGGCAGGTAGACGCGGATGATCTCGGCCTTCTTGTTCACGACGTGGTCGATGAAGCCGGGATCCTGGTGGGAAAAGCCGTTCTGATCCTGTCGCCACACGTGCGAGCTCAGCAGGTAGTTGAGCGAGGCCACCGGCAGCCGCCACGGGATATCGCGCGTCACCTTGA
>DASXOR010000075.1:0-52484 GCA_036494095.1 Gaiellales bacterium
GGGCGCGCCCGCACGCCGCGGATGTCACGACCTAGGCGAGGGGCGAGACGTTGGTCGCCTCGGGGCCCTTCGAGCCCTCACGGCTCTCGTACTCGACCTTCGAGCCCTCGACGAGCGACTTGAAACCGTCGCCGGTGATCGAGGAGTGGTGGACGAACAGATCCTTCGACCCTTCGTCCGGCGAGATGAAGCCGTAGCCCTTCGCGTCGTTGAACCACTTCACAGTTCCAGTTGACATATTGCACCTCCCTTACGGAGTAACGAACGAGTAAGGAAGTGCGGATGCGCAACCGAACGAGCGTTCTTGACAACCGCACCCTAGCAGGCCGTCACGTCTCCGGTGCAAGGCCGCGGGTTCGTGTGGGGCGATCCCGGCGTGCTGGCCGTCTGGGCGGCCGTCGGCCTCGCGGTCGCCCTGCGCCCCTTCGCGTGGGCTCCCGCGGCGGCCGCGGGGTGAGATCACGCCCAGGCGGACAGCCGCTCGGCCAGGGCTCTGACGCTCGTGCGCAGCTCCTGCGGCGTCCGGATCGTGAACGGGCAGTCGAGCCGGGCGAGCACCGTCGCCATCCAGTCGAGCGAGCTCACCCGCATCCGCAGCAGCGTGCCGCCGTCGGCATCGACGAGCTCGGCCAGCGTGCCCGGCAGGCGCCGGGCGGCCTGGTCCAGCGGCAGGTCGAGCAGCACCTCGACCTGCCACGGCCAGGGCACTCGTGCAAGCGACGTCGAGACGTGCGCCACCGCGTCGAACCCCGCGGGCGCCGGCTCGCCGGCGGCGTCGACCGCGGTGACGCGGCGCATGCGGTCGACGCGGAACGTGCGCAGCTCCTCGCGCAGGTGGTCGTGCGCCGCCAGATACCAGCGACCCGAGTGCACGACCAGGCCGTGGGGCGAGAGCTCGCGCCGCGTGCGCTCGCCCGCGAACGAGCGGTAGCTCGTGCGCACCCGCCGCCGCCGCCGGATCGCCTCGGCCAGCACCAGCGCGGTGTCGGCCGGCACGGGCACGGCGGCCGCGGCGGCCGCGGTGAAGTCGAGGGTGGACTCGAGCGACTGCACCCGCCGGCGCAGCTGCTCGGGCAGCGCCCGGTGGACCTTCTCGAGCGCCGTCGCGGCCGACTCGGGCGAGCCGGCCAGTCCCAGCCGGCCGGCTGCGACGACGCCGAGCGCGACCGCCACCGCCTCGTCGTCACGCAGCATCAGCGGCGGCAGCCGGAACCCCGGCCGCATCGCGTAGCCGCCGCCGACGCCGCGCTGGCCCTCGACCGGGATGCCGAGCCCTCGCAGCGCGTCGATGTCGCGGCGCACCGTGCGCCGGTCGATGCCGAGCCGGTCGGAGATCTCGCGGCCCGTCGCCGCGGGTGTGGACTGGAGCAGCTCCAGCAGCTCGAGCAGGCGTGCGGTCGGGGTCGACATCTGCACCCAAGTCAAGCACAGATTGAGGGCGGAATCGGCCCTATTTGAGCGATACGGTCACCGGGACACGACGACGCGAGACCGATGGGGGAGCGATGCACGAGACGATGCAGGCTCGGGGCACCGAGCACGACTTCGATTTCTGGTTCGGCAGCTGGAACGTCAGCAACCGCCGGCTGCGCGAGCGGCTGGCCGGGTGCGAGGACTGGGTCGAGTTCGCGGCCACGTCCGAGGCCCGGCCGATCCTGGACGGCCTCGGCAACGAGGACGTGTTCCACACCGATCACGCCGGCGGCTTCGTCGGCATGTCGTTCCGGTTCTTCGACCCGGAGTCCGGGCTGTGGTCGATCTACTGGGCCGACAGCCGCCGCTCGGGGCTGCTGGATCCGCCGGTGATCGGCGGCTTCTGCGGCGACGTGGGCGTGTTCGAGGGCGACGACACCTTCGCGGGGGAGCCGATCCGGGTGCGGTTCGTGTGGTCGGGCGTGACGACGCCGACGCCGCGCTGGGAGCAGGCGTTCTCCGATGACGGCGGCGACACCTGGGAGACGAACTGGATCATGGACTTCTCGCGGGAGGGGGAGACGCGATGAGCACGTCCGCGCAGATGCAGGGGACGGCGAGCGACTTCGATTTCTGGATGGGCACCTGGACCGCCCACAACCGGCGGCTGCGCGAGCGCTTCGCCGGCTGCGACGAGTGGGACGAGTTCACGGCCACGATCGTCGCCCGGCCGGTGCTCGGCGGGAAGGGCAACGTCGAGGAGTTCCGCACCGACTACGCCGGCGGCTACGTCGGCCTGGCCATGCGGTTCTTCGATCCCGGGACGCGGCTGTGGTCGATCTACTGGGCCGACAGCCGCTTCACGGGCCTGCTCGAGCCGCCCGTGATCGGCGGCTTTGCCGGTGACGTGGGCGTGTTCGAAGGGCCCGACACGTTCGCCGGCCGGCCCATCGTCGTACGCTACACGTGGTCGGGAGCGACGACGCCGACTCCGCGCTGGGAGCAGTCGCTGTCCGACGACGACGGGCAGACGTGGGAGACGAACTTCGAGAGCGACTTCACCCGGGTGGAGGACGACCGATGAGCGCCCTCGACGAGGTTGGCCTGATCCCCGCCGGCTACCGGCACGTGGCCAAGCTGGCCGTTCCCGGCCCGCCGCTGCGGGTCGAGGGGACGGTGCTCAAGTGGTACGAGGTGGCCCCGGGCGACGCCCCCGTCCCCGACCAGATCCGCACGCTCGCCCGGGCCGCCCTGGAGGACTCATCGGCGGCCTGGGAGCTCGAGCTCTCGGCCGACATCGGATTCGTCATCCTGCACCGCTGCGGGCGGGACTTCTACTTCCTTCTGATCTGCACCTGGCGCAACCAGAACGAGGTGTGGGAGACGGTGTGGGCGAAGGACGGCGAGGCCGACGCCGCCTTCCGGCCGTGGCGCACCACCGGGCCGCACCGCCCCACCTACTGCGTCTGGGAGCTCGGCGTCGTCTGCCACGAGGCGCGCGCGTGGGCTCGGTACCTACGCTCGCCCCGTGACCCGGAGGCCCGCCGGGCCTACCTCGAAGACGGCTTCGACGGGACGGTGTAATCCCAGTTTCTGGTAGCGGCGAGTTCCCCATAACGGGGGTTCTCGGATCGGCCGGGGCACGTCATGGTGAGTTTCGACCCCTTCCCGTGATCGAGGTGCGGCTCGCATGCTTCGACGGATGATTGCGCTGGCCCTGGCCGGCCTGGCGGTGGTGGCGCCTCCAGCACTTGCGTCGCCCCACTGGAACACACAGATCAAGAACGCCTCGGACACCGCATCCCGCGTGGCCGGGGGCTGCTCGATCGACAAGGGGTCGCGGACGGGCTCGCTGCTCGTGAACTGCCCCGACCACCACAGCGCGACGCTCGTCTACCTGTTCACGACGAGGCACTCGGTGCAGGGCAAGCCCTGGGCGCGTGTGGGCGACACCGGCTGGGGCAGGGTCGACGAATCCGCCCAGGTGTCCGGCAAGTCGATCCGGGTCACGCTGACCGTGTCAGGTCACGCCCGCGTCCAGCTGACCACGATCACGGTCTGCTACTACACGCGATAGGCCTACCCGAGAGCCGTCACGAACTCCTCGAGCTCGGCCTCGATGTGGTGGCCGGGCAGGTCGTGATTGCAGTAGTCGTACTCGAGCAGGCGCTTGGGCGCGGTGATCGCGTTGTAGGCCGCGTACACGGTCGAGGGCGGGCAGCACGCGTCCATCAGGCCGACGCTCACGGTCGTCGAGGCGCGGATCCGGGGCGCGAGCACCGCGTTGTCGACGTAGCGCAGCGTGTCGAGCACCGTGGGGATGTGCTCCTGGTGCAGCGACAGGAAGTCGACGAGCTCGGTGTACGGCGGCTCGGCGGCGATCGTTATGGCGTGGGGGATGTCGCACATGTAGGGCATGTGCGCCTGGCACAGGCGAACGCCGTCGGGATGGAGGGCCGCCGCCGCGAGCGACATGGCGCCGCCCTGGCTGAACCCCGCGACCCCGATCCGGTCGGGGTCGACCCGGTCGTGGGCGGCGGCGGTCTCGACTCCGCGCACCGCGTCGACGTACAGGCGGCGGTAGTAGTAGTCGCAGCGGTCGAGGATGCCGCGCGTCATCACGCCCGGCGCCTCCGGGCCCGACCTCCCGCCGCCGGGGTCGCCGGTCGCGCCGGATGACCAGCTGCCGCCCTGCGCGCGGCTGTCGACGACCAGCTCGGCGCAGCCCGCGGCGGCGTAGAGCGTGTGGTCGGCAGCCGGGCCGCGGCCGCCGCCGTAGCCGATGAACGTCACCCGGCACGGCAGCCGGCCCTCGGCCCCTTGCGGGCACAGGAACCACGCCCGCACGGGGTCGCCGGCGGCGCCGGTGAATGTGACGTCGAACACGTCGATGCGCCGGTACACCGCCGTGCGGTAGGGCTCGAACTCGGGTGGACGCGCCTGCGCCCGGGCATCGGCGAGCGCCTCCTGCCAGTAGTCGTCCAGGTCGCCCGGTGCGACCACCGCCGAGCGATAGGTGCGCAGCTCCTCCAGGGGGGCATCGAAATAGGGCATGGATCCTCCGCGGTCTCGGTTGCCGGCGGCGTGGGTTATCTCACGTAGCGGCCGGGCTCGTAGAATCACGCGCACGATGACCCAGAACCCGTTCGACTTCACCGGCCGGATCGCCCTCGTCACGGGCTGCGGGAGCGAGTCCGGCATCGGCCACGCCTGCGCCCGGCTGCTCGCCGAGCTCGGCGCGGGCGTCGCGCTGACGGCGACCACCGAGCGCGTCGAGGAGCGGGCGGCCGAGCTGCGCGCCGCCGGCGCGGCCGCAACGGCGCACGTCGCCGACCTGACCGTCCGCGAGCAGGCGTTCGCGCTCGCCGAGGCCGTCGAGCGGGCGCACGGCCGCATCGACGTCCTCGTGAATGCGGCCGGGATCGCCCAGACAGGCATTCCCGCACCCGACGCTGCCTTTGCCGACCTCACCGCCGCGCAATGGCAGCGCGAGCTCGACGTGAACCTGATGACGGCGATCTACACGGCGCAGGCGGCGCTGCCCGGCCTGGTGCGGCGCGGCTACGGGCGCATCGTGATGATCTCGTCGGTCACCGGGCCGCTCGTGATGGCGCCGCGGCAGGCCGGCTACGGGGCCGGCAAGGGCGCGATGGACGGGGTCATGCGCTCGATCGCGCTCGACTACGGCCGCCACGGCATCACCGCCAACTCCGTCGCGCCGGGGTGGATCGACACGGCCTCGTCGCTCGACGACGAGCTCGTCGCGGCCCGCTCGACCCCGATCGGCCGCGCCGGCACCGCCCGGGAGGCCGCGGCCGTGGCCGTGTTCCTGGCGTCGGAGGCGGCCGGCTACGTCACCGGCCAGGTCTTCGTCGTTGACGGCGGCAACACCATCCAGGCGCCGCACGGGATCGACCTGTACGGCGGTGGGTAGGCAGAAAAGCGGGGCCTGGCCCCGCCACGCGGGGCCAGGCCCCAACCCCTACGAGGCGCTGACCCCGACGCCGATCGGGCAGGACACGCCCGTGCCGCCGATGCCGCAGTAGCCGCCCGGGTTCTTCTGCAGGTACTGCTGGTGGTAGTCCTCGGCCGGGTAGAACGGGCCGGCCTCGGCGATCTCGGTCGTGATCTCGCCGCGGTGCGCGGTGCGCAGCGCCTCGGCGTAGCCGTCCCTGGTCGAGAGCGCGAGGTCGCGCTGCTCGGGAGTGCGCCAGTAGATGGCCGAGCGGTACTGGGTGCCGTGGTCGTTGCCCTGGCGCATGCCCTGGGTGGGATCGTGCTCCTCCCAGAACTTCTGCAGGATCTGCTCGGTCGAGATCCTGGCCGGGTCGTAGGCGACGAGGACGACCTCGGTGTGGCCGGTCATCCCGGAGCACACCTCGCGGTACGTCGGGTTTGGGGTCGAGCCGCCGGCGTAGCCGACTGCGGTCGTGTAGACGCCCGGGGTCTGCCAGAAGATCCGCTCGGCGCCCCAGAAGCAGCCCATACCGACGACGAGGTACTCGATCCCCTCGGGGAACGGCGGCAGCAGGGGCGTCCCGAGCACCGCGTGGCGGTCGGGCACCTCGATCGGCTGGTCGCGGCCCGGCAGGGCCGACTCGGCGTCGGGGATGGCGTTTGGCTTGCGCAGGAACATTCTGAGGAGTCCTTTCATGGTGTCACTCATACCGTCTCGGCTAGGCCTCGAGCGTTACAGCGAGGCCGATCTCGACGTTGCCGCGCAGGGCATTGGAGACCGGGCAGCCCCGCTCGCCCTCCTCGGCCAGCCGCTCGAACTCGGCCTGGTCGAGCCCCGCGACGCGGCCGCGCACGGTCAGGTCGATGCGGGTGATCGCCACGCCGCCGCCGTCGAGCGGATCAAGGCGGCAGACAGCGTCCACCGCAAGGCGCTCGGGGGCGTGGCCGGCGCTTGCGAGCGTGTTGGAGAACGCCATCGCGTAGCAGGCGGCGTGCGCGGCGGCGATCAGCTCCTCCGGGCTCGTCCTGGGGTCGGGGCGGTTCGTGCGCGCCGCCCAGGTCACGACCTGCTCCGGGAATGCGCCGCTCGCGACGCTCACGCTCCCGCTGCCGCCGACCAGGTCACCCGCCCATACCGCGCTTGCTCGTGACTCCGCCATGTTCCACTCCTCCCGTCCGAGTCCGGCATGGACGATAGCGCCGGCGTGATCTATCGTCCGTGAGCAGGGGCTGGAGCGATGACCTTTCGCGAGGCGGTCGAGATCAACACCCGGTTGCACGGGGGCCAGGCGGTGCCGACGGCTCAGCGAATGGCCCTGGCCTGGTATCTGACCGACCGGATCGACGCGGGCGACGCCGGAGAGCGCGAGCTGCTCGCGATGCTCTTCATGGCCGAGCACGTCCGCCCCGAGCTCGACCAGGTGTGGGCGTGTGGGCGGCACTGAGCCGGCCGTGGCCTCCGTGCGGGTGAATGTGCGTCTCTCCGGCACAATGGCGCAGCGGCTCGGCGCCCGGCGCACCCTCTCGCTCGCGCCCGGCTCCACCGTCGACGACCTGGTCGCGGCGCTCGCCCGCGATGCCGGCTTCGACCCGGCGTCGCTGCGCGGCCTCGCGGTCGTGGCCGAGGGCAGCTTCGTCGGCCGCAGCCGCGCGGTGGTCGACGGCGAGGAGCTGGACGTGCTCGTGCCGGTCGCGGGCGGCTGAGCCCGGTTGGCGGGTCCTAGCCGTTCATGCCGTAGTGCGTGCGCACGAGCTCCTCGATCCCGAGCCTGGCGAGCGCCGCGACCGGCGCCAGGAAGGTGACCTGGATCACGCCCGGCGCGCGGCCGATCTCGATCGCGCCCGTGATCGTGGCCCGGTTCTTCACCTCCGGCACGCTCATGTCGAGCAGCGCGGCCGACCGCTGCAGGCCGTTGTCGACGGCGCTATTCAGGTCGGGCCCCGTGCCGATCACCGAGATCGGCAGCGACTCCTCGATCTCGGCGACGCCGTTTCGGCGCGCGATCTCGGCCGCCCGCCCGCGCTCGGCCGCCGACAGCGGCCGGGCCAGGAACGGCAGGTCCTCGGCCACCGGCAGCAGGATCGGGCCGTCGATCGCAAGGCCCTTCAGCACGTGCACCTGCAGCGTGACCGTGCCCGAGACGTCGCACGTGTGGCCCGCGATCTCGCCGTCGCCCTGCATGGCGTGCATATCGCCGAGGTAGATGCCGCCGCCGGCCACCTTCACCGGCGCGATCAGGATCGCCCCGGCCCGGGTCGAGTCGATGTCGAGGTGCCCGTCGGTGCGGCTCTCGAGCTGCTCCGGCGTGACCGCGTGCCGGTGGGGCGCCCCCAGCAGGAACGCCCCGAAGTCGCCCGCGTTGTGGGAGTCGGGCAGGTCGACGGCGGGGATCGTGCCGATCTGGCCCATGAACGGGCGCAGGCGCGTGGCCACGCCGACCAGGTCGTGTGGCGCGAAGAGCAGGATCGGGTTCTGCGCCGAGTGCTCGGGGATCGCGCCGACGGCCTGGGCGTCGTTTGCGAACAGCTCGGCCTGGTCGCGGCCCACGGTCACGCCGACCCGCCACTCGTCGTCGAACGCGATCGTGTAGCCGTTCGTGAACGCAAACGGGGATGCGGGGGCGCCGCAGTTCGCGCAGCGCACGCTGTCGGGGCCGATGCCCTCGATGACGGTGGCCTCATCCTCCTGCCCGCACGACGCGCACACCTTCGCGCAGAAGGGATCGCCGTTGAAACGGCCCTCGATCATGCGGTCGTTGCCCGACGAGGTCGCAAGCGAGGTCACCGAGATGTCTCGGATCGAGATGGCGACCGCGTCGCCGACCTCGGCGCCCGCGACGGCGACCGGCAGCGTCACCTCATGGCCGCCCTTGATGGCCGGCGTGATCATCGGTCCCCAGCAGCCGGGTGCGGTGTTGGCGACGATGTGGCCGCCGTCGCGCACCGGCCCGAGCATCTCCGAGCTCGGGCCGATGATGCCGTCGCAGAACCGGTCGACGAACACCGTCTCCGAGCCCTGCCGCGTCTTCGCCTGAGTCTCGACCGCCATCGGGGAACCTCCTGCTGAGGGGGACCATGTGAGCGCCGCGTTTCGCAACCTATCACCGCCGCAAAACGACCATACTGCCGGATACAGGAGGACGTCGTGACCGCCGTCATCGCGGGCTTTGCCCGATCGCCGTTTCACCCCGCCCGGCGCGGCCGGCTCGCCGGCGTCCGCCCTGACGACCTGGCCGGGGCGGTGATCGCGGCGCTCGTGGAGCGCACCGGCGTCGATCCGGCCGCGATCGAGGACGTGGTGCTCGGGTGCGCCTTTCCCGAGGCCGAGCAGGGCATGAACCTGGGCCGCATCGCGGCGACCATCGCCGGGCTGCCGGCGTCGGTCGCAGGGGCGACGGTGAACCGGCTGTGCGGATCGTCGATGCAGGCCGTGCACATGGCCGCGGGCGCGATCGCGATGGGCGCCGGCGACGCCTATGTGTGCGCCGGCGTCGAGTCGATGAGCCGCGTGCCGATGGGCGGGTGGAACCCGCTCCCCAACCCCGCCCTCGCCGAGCGCCGGCCCGAGGTGTACATGAGCATGGGGGAGACGGCCGAGAACGTCGCCGCCCGCTTCGCCGTCGGGCGCGCAGAGCAGGAGGCATTCGCCGTCGAGAGCCAGCGCAAGGCCGCAGCCGCAGTAGCCGGCGGGCGGCTGGCCGACGAGATCGTGACCGTGGGCGGCGTCGGCGAGGACGGCTGCCCGCGGCCCGACACCACCCTCGCCGGCCTGGCAGCGCTCGAGCCGGCGTTCGTCCGCGACGGCACCGTCACGGCCGGCACCTCGTCGCCGCTGACCGACGGGGCGGCCGCCGTACTCGTGACCTCCGAGCGGTTCGCCCGCGAGCACGGTCTTGAGCCGCTCGCCAGGGTGCGCTCCGTGGCCGTCTCGGGCTGCGAGCCGGAGGTGATGGGCATCGGGCCGGTGCAGGCGACGCGCAAGGCGGTCGAGCGGGCCGGGATCGGCGTCGATGAGCTCGACGTGGTCGAGCTGAACGAGGCCTTCGCCTCGCAGGCGGTCGCCTGCCTGCGCGAGCTCGGCATCGACTCCGCCCGGTGCAACATCGACGGCGGCGCGATCGCGCTCGGCCACCCGCTGGGCGCGACCGGGGCGCGCATCACGGGCAAGGCCGCGCAGCTCCTGCACCGTGAGGGCGGACGCTACGCGCTCGCCACCCAATGCATCGGCGGCGGCCAGGGCATCGCCACGGTGCTCGAGGCGGTGGCGTGAGCGGGATCGAGCGCGCGGCCGTGATCGGGGCCGGCACGATGGGCGCGGGCATCGCCGCGCATCTGGCCAACGCCGGCCTGCCGGTGGTCATGCTCGACCTCGGGGACGCGGCGCAGCGGGCACTTGCCGCGCTGCCGCAGCGCTCGCCGCCGGCGCTCGTCTCGACCGCGGCCGCGCGCCTGATCCGCACCGGCAGCCTGGAGCGCGACCTCGCGCTGGTTGCCGATGCCGATTGGATCGTGGAGGCGATCGTCGAGGATGCCAACCCCAAGCGGTCGCTCTACGCCCGCCTGGACACGGTCAGGAAGCCCGGGTCGATCGTCTCGTCGAACACCTCGACGATCCCGCTGCGCGAGCTGCTCGACGGGGCACCCGCGGGACTCGCGCCCGACTTCGTGATCACGCACTTCTTCAACCCGCCGCGCTACATGCGCCTGCTCGAGATCGTCCCCGGCGGCGCGCGGCCCGAGGCCGTGGACGCGCTCGAGCGCGTCTGCGACCTGCATCTGGGCAAGACCGTCGTTCGCTGCAACGACACGCCGGGGTTCATCGCCAACCGCCTCGGCGTCTTCTGGATCGGGACGGCGATCGGCGAGGCGCTCGCCCGCGGCCTGACGGTGGAGGAGGCCGACGCCGTGATGGGGGCGCCGCTCGGCATCCCCCGAAGCGGCGTGTTCGGGCTGATGGACATCGTCGGCCTGGGCCTGCACGAGGCGGTGACGGGCTCGCTCGATCGGCTGCTGCCGCCCGGCGACGCGTGGCACGACGTGCCCTCGCACACGGACCTCCTGCGGCGGATGGTGGCGATGGGCGCCACGGGGCGCGGCGCCGGCCGCGGCTTCTACGCCCGCGAGGGCGACACCCGGCTTGCGATCGACCTGGCGACGCTCGAGTACCGGCCCGCGGCCCGGCCGCCGCGGCTGCCGCGGACGCCGCGCGAGCTGGTCGAGATGGACGGTCCGCTCGGGGAGTACGCCTCGGCGGTGCTCGGCCGGACGCTCGCCTACGCGGCCGCGATGGTGCCGGACGTGACCGACCGGCCCGAGCTGATCGACCTGTCGATGCAGCGCGGCTACGGCTGGGAACGCGGCCCGTTCGAGCTGATGCACGAGCTGGACGGCGGCCGTCCGGCCGGGCGCGCACGGCGCGGCGGCGGCGAGCGGGAGGCGATCGCCGGCAACGACTCGGCCTCGCTGTGGGACACGGGCGACGGCGTCGCCTGCCTCGAGCTGCACTCGAAGGCCAATGCCATCGACGCCGCCATGCTCGAGCTGACCACGCGCGCCGTAGCGATCGCGAGCGACGGCCATCGGGCGCTGGTCGTCTACTCCGACGGCCCGCACTTCAGCGTCGGTGCGAACCTGGCCCTCGTGCTCGGCCTCGCCAATGTGGCCGCCTGGGACCGGCTGGGGGAGTTCGGGGCGGCGGGGCGGGAGGCGTTCGCGGCGCTCAAGTTCGGGCCGGTGCCGGTGGTGGGCGCCGTGGCCGGGCGGGCGCTCGGCGGCGGGTGCGAGCTGCTGATGCACTGCGCCGCGGTGCAGGCGCACACCGACACGTTCATGGGTCTTGTCGAGCTCGGCGCCGGGCTCGTCCCCGGCTGGGGCGGCTGCCGCGAGCTGCTGCTGCGCTGTGCCGCGGCGGCGCCGGCGGGCGGGCCGATGCCACCGGCCCGGCAGGCGTTCGAGGTGATCGCGACCGCGCGTGTCTCGACCTCGGCGCAGGAGGCGCGCGAGTTGGGGTTCCTGCGCCCGCACGACCGCATCACGCCCAACCGCGACCGCCTGCTCGCCGACGCGAGGGCGTTCGCGCTCGAGCTCGCCGACGGCTACGCGCCGCCCGCGCCCGCGACGGTCACGGTCGCCGGGCGGTCGGGCCGGGCCACGCTCGAGCTGGGCGCCCACCAGCTCGCGCTGCGAAACGACACGATCACCGCGTACGACCTGCATCTGGCCGGCACCCTGGCCGGCGTGCTCACGGGCGGCGCCGCCGACTCCGGCGCGGCCGTACCCGAGGCGACGATCTCGCAGCTCGAGGCGGCCGCCGTCGCCGGCCTCTTCCGCCACGCGCAGACGCTCGATCGGATGACCCACCTGCTCGAGAGCGGCAGGCCGCTCCGGAACTGAGGCATGCAGACCTACCGCGCCCCACTCGCCGACTTCGCGTTCCTCCTGCGAGACGTGTTCGACCACGACGGCGTCGTGGCCACGCTGCCGCCGTACGCCGACGCCCCGCTCGAGACGGTCATGGCGGTGCTGACGGAGGCGGCCGCGTTCAGCGAGGGCGTGCTCCTGCCGCTGAACCGCACGGGCGACGAGCAGGGGTGCGCGTACCGCGACGGAGCCGTGCGCACGCCCGCCGGATTCCGGGCTGCGTACGCGGCGCTCGTCGCCGGCGGCTGGCCCGGCCTGGGAGTGGCGCCGGAGCGGGGCGGGGCGGGCCTGCCCGCCGTCGCGCAGGCCGCGTTCGAGGAGATGGCCTGCTCGGCCAACCTGGCGTTCGCGACCTATCCGCTGCTGAGCGCCGGCGCGGCTGCGGCCCTCACCGCCCACGGCTCGGCCGAGCAGGTCGAGCGCTACGTGCCGCGCCTGGCGAGCGGCGAGTGGAGCGGGACGATGTGTCTGACCGAGGCCCAGGCCGGCACCGATCTCGGCCTTCTGCGGACGCGGGCCGAGCCGGGCGACGAGGGCACTTACCGGATCACGGGCACGAAGGTGTTCATCACCGGCGGCGAGCACGACCTGACTGACCAGATCGTGCACCTCGTGCTGGCCCGGCTGCCCGACGCGCCGGCGGGGACGGCCGGGATCTCACTCTTCCTCGTCCCCAAGCTGTGGCCCCCGGACGGTGGCGGCACGGCAAACGGCGTCACCTGCGGATCGATCGAGCACAAGATGGGCATCCGCGGCTCGGCCACGTGTGTGCTGCACTTCGAGGACGCCGTCGGCGAGCTCGTCGGCCCGGCGCACGCCGGCATGGCGCAGATGTTCACGATGATGAACCGCGCCCGGCTCGGGGTCGGCATCCAGGGCGTCGGCATCGGCGAGGTCGCCTACCAATCGGCCGTCGCCTACGCCCGCGAGCGGCTGCAGGGCCACGCCCCCGGGCGGCCGCACGGCGATGGCGCCGACCCGATCATCGCCCACCCGGACGTGCGCCGCGCGCTCCTGCGGATGCGGGCGCTGACCGAGGCCGGCCGGGCCCTGGCGCTGTGGCTGGCCGTCGAGCTCGACGTCTCCCATCACCACCCCGATCCCGGCCGCCGCCAGGCCGCGGACGATCTGGTGGCGCTGCTCACGCCGGTGGTCAAGGCGGCCTGCACCGACAACGGCTTCGAGGCGGCGAACCTCGCCATCGGCGTTCACGGCGGCGCCGGGTACATCACCGAGTCGGGCGTCGAGCAGCTCGCCCGCGACGCCCGCATCAGCCAGATCTACGAGGGCACGAACGGCGTGCAGGCGCTCGACTTGGTCGGGCGCAAGCTCGGCATGCACCACGGCCGGCTGCTGCGCCGCTTCTTCCATCCCGCTGCCGCGCGGGCCGCCGGCCCGCATCCCGCCGAGCTGCGCGGGCTGGCCGGGCCGGTCGCCGAGGCGCTCGCCCACCTGCAGGAGACGACGGTGTGGCTGATGGGCGCCGGCCGCGACCGCGAGCAGGCCGCGGCGGCCGCCACCGACTACCTGCGCCTGTTCGCCCTGACCGCGTTCGGCGACCTCGAGCTGCGCATGGCTGTGGCCTGTCTCGACGGCGCCGCCGGGGCCGAGTTCGGCGGCCGCAAGCTCGCCACGGCCCGTTTCTTCTGCGACCGCGTGCTGCCCGAGACCGCCGGCCTCGCCCGGGCGGTGCGCGCAGGCAAGGAGTCCATCACGTCCATCGGCGACGACGCGTTCTGACGCCCGAGAAAGGACCACCCGCGTGATCTACGAAAGCCCTCACCCGCCCGTCGACATCCCCGATGTCCCGCTGGCCGACTTCGTGCTCGCGGGTGCCGCGGCCCGCGGCGAGCGCCCGGCGCTGGTCGACGCCGTCTCGGGCCGCACGCTCACCTACGCGGGCCTCGACGCTCTTGCGCGCGGTGTCGGAAGCGGCCTCCAGCGCCGCGGGCTCGAGCCCGGGCAGGTGGTCGGGATCCTCGCGCCCAACGTGCCCGAATACGCCGCGGCCTTCTTCGGCGTCGCGCTTGCGGGCGGCACGAACACGACCATCAACGGGCTCTACACCGAGGCCGAGATCGCCCATCAGCTGAGAAGCTCGCGGGCGCGGTTCCTCCTCACCGTCTCGGCGCTGCTCGACCGGGCGCTGCCGGCGGCTGCCTCCGCCGGCATCGAGACCGTGTTCTCGTTCGACGGCGGCGAGGACACGATCGCGCTCGCCGACATGCTCGGGCCGCCGGGCGAGCTGCGCTCTGCGCCGATCGACCCCGCGACGGCGCTCGTCGCGCTGCCCTACTCGAGCGGCACGACCGGCCTGCCGAAGGGGGTCATGCTCACCCACCGCAACCTGGTCGCGAACGTCGTGCAGACGCTCGCGGTGGTGCCGGGGGGTGACGAGGTCATCGCCGGGATCCTGCCGTTCTTCCACATCTACGGCCAGACCGCGGTCATGAACTGCGCCCTGCGCGCGGGCGACACCGTGATCACCATGCCGCGCTTCGACTTCGAGGCGTTTCTGCAGATGATCGCCGAGCACCGCGTGACCCGCGCCTTCGTCGCGCCACCGATCATCGTCGCCCTTTCCAAGCACCCCGCCGTCGAGCGGTACGACCTCTCCAGCCTGCGGATGATCAACTCGGGGGCGGCGCCGCTCGGCGACGACCTGGAGGCGGCCTGCCGGGCGCGCGTGCCCGCGCGCCTGCAGCAGGGCTACGGGTTGACCGAGGCCAGCCCGGTGACCCACATCACGCCGCTGCGAGAGGAGCACCGCCCGGGCACGATCGGTCAGCTCATCCCCAACACCGAGGCCCGCCTCGTCAAGGTCGGCACGCGCGAGGATGCCGCCTCGGGTGAGCCCGGCGAGATCTGGGTGCGCGGGCCGCAGGTGATGACCGGCTATCTCGACGATCCGGCCGCGACGGCGCGGACGCTCGCCGCCGACGGCTGGCTGCGCACCGGCGACATCGCCACGTTCCGCGCCGGGGGCTGGCGGATCGTCGACCGGCTGAAGGAGCTCATCAAGTACAAGGGCTACCAGGTCGCACCGGCGATGCTCGAGGCGCTCCTGCTCACGCACCCGGCGGTCGCCGACGCGTGCGTCATCCCGGTCGCCGACGAGGACGCGGGCGAGATCCCGAAGGCGTTCGTGGTCGCGCGCGGCGAGCTGACGGGTGACGAGCTGATGGCCTACGTCGCCGAGAGGGTCGCCCCGCACGAGCGCATCCGCGCGGTCGAGCTGATCGACGAGATCCCCAAGTCGGCGTCGGGCAAGCTGCTGCGGCGGGTGTTGGTGCAGCGTGAGCGGGCGAAGGTGGCGGCTGACCGCGCAGCCCCGCGGCCTTAGTCGAGGGTCTGTGGCAGGCCGAAGTGGGGGAAGACATCGCTGCCGCCGAACCACGTGATGGCTGAGAGGCGGTCGCCCTCGAGCGTGAGCACGAAGACCGAGTACGCACGCGCGACGCCGCTCCCGCCATCCGGCAGGTAGCAGGCGAACGCCGGCTGGGTGTTCGCGCGCGTCTGCACCATCCGCAAAGGCGCGCCGCGGCGCTCGTTGGCGCCGCGCAGGAAGTCGCCGATCGCGGCCCGGCCCTGGTAGGCATGCGGGAGGGGCGGCATCGTCAGCCACGCGTCGGCGGTCAGGAGGGCGACGAGTCCGTCGAGGTCGCCGTTTTCGACCGTCGCCGCGAAGCGGCCGACGATGTCGCGCTCGAGCCTGGATGCCGGCAGCGGTGCTCGTTCGCGTTCGGCTGCCGGCAGCCGGGATTCGAACGCCTCCCGCGCGCGGCGCAGCAGGCTGTTGACCGCCGCCGGGCTGGTCTCGAGCATCTCGGCGACCTCGGCGGCGCGGTAGCCGAGCACATCGCGCAGTACGAGCACCGCGCGCTGCTGCGGCGGGAGGTGCTGCAGGCCGACGACGAAGGCGAGGGCGATCGCCTCCCTGGTCTCGTAGCGCGCCTCGGGGCCGGGAGCCGCGTCGGGGATCTGCTCGAGGAGCGCGTCCGGGTAGGGCTCGAGCCAGACCGGCTCGTTCCAGCGCGTCGGCTCGGGCAGCGACGGCGTCCGCCCCTCGGCGGGCCGGCGCCTGCCCGCCCGCAGGGCATCGAGCGAGCGGTTCGTCGCGATCCGGTACAGCCACGCACGCACCGACGCGCGCCCCTCGAACCGCCTGAGGCCGCGCCACGCGGCGAGCAGCGTCTCCTGGAGCAGATCCTCGGCGTCCTGTGTCGAGCCGACGATCCGGTAGATGTGCAGCTGGAGCTCACGTTGGTACGGGCCGGTTAGCTCGCGGAACGCGTCCTCGTCGCCGGCGCGCGCACGGACGAGGGCGGGCTCGGTCACGCCACCATCCTTCCAAAGACTCTCCTGGTTCGCCGCCATCACACGTACTGACGGTGGCGCGGCGCGAAATTCGCCGGTCAGTTTCCTTCGCGGCGGACGCCTCAACGAACGCTGCAGCCACGAGTCCAAATCGAAGGAGTGAAACCATGGCAAAGATCGTGATCAGCACGAACGCCTCGCTCGACGGAGTGGTGCAGGACCCGGACGGCGAGGAGGGCTTCAGGCTGGGTGGCTGGTTCCGCGAGTTCGGCGGAAAGGACCTCGACGACTGGGCGCGGCTCTTCACCGCAGAGTCGCTCGAAACCGACGCTCTGCTGCTGGGTCGGCGCAGCGATGCATGGTTCGCATCGCGGTGGCTCGGTCGCAGCGGCGAGTGGGCCGACCGGCTGAACAGCGTGCCCAAGTACGTCGTCTCTTCGACGCTCGTCGAGGCCGCGTGGAGCAATGCGACGGTTCTGCGGGGCGACGTGGTGGACGAGGTCTCGAGGCTCAAGCGGACGCTCGATGGGGAGATCGCCGTCTTCGGGAGCTATCAGCTCGGGCGCATGCTGATCGAGCATGACCTGATCGACGAGGTGCGGCTGGTCGTCTTCCCGGTCGTGCTCGGGGCGGGTGAGCGCCTCTTCGGCGAGACGAGCGACCAAAAGCCCGTGCGGCTCATGGACACCGGGACGATTGGCGCCGGCCTCATCCGGATGACCTACGAGGTCGTGCGAGAGGAGGTGGCCGCTTAAGGCCAGGTGCCTGGCACCACAATCGCGGTGCCAGGCACCCGTGTCGCGGCTAGACGACGTCCGCCGGCTCGGGCACGATGTTCCGGACCATGAACCTGCACACGACGAAGGCGAGCCAACCGAGAATCGCGGTCTGCTTGTGAGTGGCGGGTTTCTGCTGTCTCGCCGGGGAGGCCGGCTCGGGAGCGCAGGCAGACGAGCACCGCGAGGACGTGCCGGGACTCGCCGCCGCTGACGGTCGTGCGCCAATTGGCATCCATGGTGGATGTCAATTGGGGGCTCGGCGCGCCCTCGCAGACACGGGGCTCACCACTCCACGAGGCGCCACACCCCGGGCTGGGGCTCGTCCTCGTGGCCGCCCACCTCGGCGAAGATCGCCACGGCCCGCTTGAGCTCCTCCATCGCCTCGTCGTCGCGGCCCGCACGGTGCAGGGTGTCTGCGAGGTTGTTGCGAAGCGCCGCCTCGCGGTGGCGGTCGCCCTGGGCGGCGACGAGCGCGAGGGCATCGCGGACGAGCGCTGCGGCGGGCTCGAGGTCGCCGGCCGCGAACCGCGCCCGGGCGAGGTTGTTGAGGGCGGCGATGCGGATGCTGGGATCGGCCAGCCGCTCGGAGAGGGCGAGGCTGCGCTCGAGGTGACCCGCGCCCTCGCCCAGCAGGCCGAGGATGTTGTGCGCCCGCGCGGCGGCCTCGTCGTCGCCCTCCGCCTCGGCCAGCCGCAGCGCCTCGCGGCAGAGGTCGAGCGCCCCCGGGTCGCCGCGCCGCCAGGCCACCAGGCCACGGTCGGCCTGCACGCGGGCCGGCGGGGCGCCGAGGGCGAGCGCCTCGTGCAGGTGCCGCTCGGCCGGCTCCCACTCGCCGCGGCGCTCGTGGACGGTGGCGAGCTTGTGCTCGATCCGGCCGAGCGCGCCGGCCTCGGCGTGCGCGGCCGCGGCGTCGTAGGCCGCCAGCGCGGCCGCGTACTCGCCGCGCAGCGTGTGGACATCGCCGATCGCCTCGTGCAGCTGAGCCGGATCGGGATGGCGGAGCGCGAGCGCCGAGCGGTAGTGGGCGAGTGCCTCGGCGCCGGCCGAGAGTGCCCGGGCGCGGTCGCCGGCCGCCGCGTACGCCGCGGCCGCCTCGTCCTCGCGCCCGGCGAGCTCGAGATGGCGGGCGACCAGGGTCGGGTCGCCGTGCCGGAGCGCGAGCACGTCGGCCACGCGGCCGTTCAGGAGCCGCCGCCGGGCGAGGCCGGCGCGGTCGTCGACCGTCGCGCGCACGCGCTCGTGGCCGAAGTCGTAGGCGGCGTCGCGCTCGACGATCAGGCCGCGCGCGCACAGCTCCTCGAGCGCGCCGGCCACCTCGTCGCCGGACCGGCCGCTGGCGGCCCGCACGGTGTCGACGTCGAACGTGCGCCCGATCACGGCGGCCGCCGAGAGCACCTGGGCGGCGGTCTCGGACACCGCGTCGAGCCGGCTCTCGACCGCCTCGCGCACGCCCGCCGGCGTCGTGTCGGCGGGCCGCCCGGCCGCGAGCAGCTCGGCCAGGAACAGCGGCAGCCCCTCGCTCTCCGCGTACAGCGCGTCGGCATCGCCGGGGCCGAGCCCCTGCGCGCTCGCGAGCTCGGCCACATCGGCGCGGGTCAGCCGCTCGAGCGTGATCCGGTCGCCCATCTGGGCGAGCCGCGCGCACACGTGGCCGGGATCGGGCTCGTCGGTGCGGCGCGTGAGCAGCAGGAGCAGGCGCCGGCCCGCGAGCCGCCGGGCCAGATAGCCGAGCGCATCGAGCGAGGCCGGGTCGCACCAGTGCAGGTCGTCGACAAGGACGATGCCCGCCGCGCGGCCGTCGCCGGCGAGCGCGATCAGCTGGCACACCGCCTCGAGGAACCGCAGCCGCGCGCCCGGATCCTCGAGGCTCGTGGGGGGTGGCGGGCCCAGCTCGGGCAGGAGCCGCGCGGCCTCGCCGACGCTGTGCTGCGGCAGCTCTGCGCCGATCGCCTCGACGGCGGCCCGCAGAAGCTGCGCCACCACCCCGTAGGCCAGGCCGCGCTCGCCTGCCGACGGGCGGGCGGCGATCGCCGTCGCGCCGCGGTCGTGCAGGGCGGCGACCAGATCCTCGGCCAGCCGGGTCTTGCCGACGCCCGACTCGCCCTCGATCACCGCCATGCGGCCGTCGGCGGCGACCGCGCCGTGCAGGTCGGATAGCGATTGCCACGGGCCGGCGCGGCCGACCAGCGGCTGGGCGGGCGCCACGACCGCAGGCGCCACCTCGGCGACGGCCGGGCTGCGGCCCTCGTTCACGGCGTGGTAGAGCTCGGTCGTCTCGGTGAGCGGCCGCACGCCCAGCTCGCGGTCGAGCACGCGCACGCACTCGCGGTACTGGCGCATGGCGTCGCCGCGGCGGCCGCTCGTTGCGTAGCAGGAGATCAGGCGGCGGTGGGCCGGCTCGTGCAGGGGGTCGAGCGCCAACCGCTGCTCGGCCCGGGCGACGGCCTCGTCGCCGCGGCCGGCGGCTGCGAGCGCATCGACGAGCCGGTCGAGCGCCGCCGCCCGCTCGCGGCGGATGCCCTCGGTGGCCAGCTGCACCCAGTCGTCGAAGGCGGCGCTCGAGCGGACCCCGAAACCGGCGAGCAGGTCGCCGCGGTGCAGGTCGGCGGCGGCCGTGAGTGCGTCGGCGTCCGCAGCCGGGTCGGCGGCGACGCGGCGGAACTCGGCCAGGTCGAACCAGGCGCCCGCGAGCGTGAGCGCGATCGAGGTGCGGTCGACGTCGACGAACCGGCCGCCGAGGGCGGTGCGCAGGGTCGAGAGCGTCCGTCGCAGGGCCGCCCGGGACCGGTCGATGTCGAACTCCGGCCAGAGCAGGGCCGCCACCGTCTCGCGGCTCTGCCGATGTCCGGTGACCGCCAGGTGGGCGAGCATCGCCGTGGCCTTGCGCGTGTCGACCTCGAGCGGCCGGCCGTCGATTTCGACGATCGGCGTGCCGAGAAGTGAGATCCTCAGCGCATGCACGTGTCAAGCATGACACGACGTCGCAACGGAAGTCCAGCTCATCCACCGTCCCGTAACGTTTCCGGGACGGTGACGCCGTGACAATCGCGGCATGCCTGCCACCGGGGAGAGCACGGCGATGATGCGGCACGAGCGCGCGCAGACCTGGTTTGCCGGGACGATCTTCGGGGTCACACTGGCCCTCTTCGGCGCCGAGGCGGTGCTCGGCTGGCTGGCGCGCAATCTCGCGGGCGGCGCCAGCTGGTCCGGTGCCGGTCCAGCCACCGGCATCGCGCTCGCCGTGGTGCTGCTCTCGCCTCCCGCCGTCGGGCTCCTCATCGTGTCGCGGCGCGAGGGCAACCCGATCGGCTGGCTGCTGCTCGCGATCGGCCTGGCGTGGGCGCTTGCCGACTCAAGCGCCTACGCGGACTACGGCCTGCGGCTGCACCCCGGCTCACTGCCCCTCGCCGCTGTGCCCGGGGCGGTCGGCAACGCGTTCTGGGTGCCCGCCATCGGCCTCACCGGCACGCTCCTGATCCTGCTTTTCCCCGACGGGCAGCTCCCCGGTCCGGGGTGGCGCTGGGTGGCCCGCGCGAGTGTGCTCGTGATGGCCGTCGGGACGATCGCCCTGCTCCTCATGCCCGGAAAGATGACCGACGCCGGCTATCCCGGCACGGTCAATCCGCTCGGCGTGGACGGGCTCGCGGGGGTGCTCGGCGCGGCGGGATTCGTGGTCGTGCTCCTTCCGGCGCTCATGGTCGCGTCCGCGGCCGGGATGGTCGTCCGGTACCGCCGCTCCCGGGGCGTGGAACGCGTGCAGATGCGCTGGCTGACGGCCTCGGGGGCGCTGGTCGCCCTGATCTACGGGCTGGCCTTCCTGCTCTCGGTGGCGCTCACCCCGGGCACCGAGTCGACGCGGCCGCCCTGGCTCCAGGTGCTGCAAACGCTGGCGCTCTTCAGCACCGCGCTGATCCCGATCGCGATCGGGTTCGCGGTGCTGCGCTACCGGCTGTACGACATCGACGTGATCATCCGCCGCACCCTCGTCTACGGCGTGCTCGTCGCCTGCATGGCGGCGATCTACCTCGGCGGCGTGTACACGATCGAGGGCGTCGTGCGCGGCGTGACCGGCGGCTCGAGCACGCTCGCAGTGACGGTCTCGACACTCGCCGTGGCGCTGGTCTTCCAGCCGCTGCGCCGCCGGATCCAGGCGGCCGTCGACAGGCGCTTCTACCGGTCGGCCTACGACGCCGCGCAGACGCTCGATGCCTTCAGCGCCCTGCTGCGCCGCGAGATCGACCTCGACGCGCTCACAGACGACGTCCTTGCGGTCGTCGGGCGCACGCTCCATCCGGCTCATGTCACGATCTGGCTGCGCCCGGGGGCCGACACATGACCCGCGGGAAGGAGACGCAGTGCGCGGTCGCCTCGCTCGTGACGACGATCGCCCTGTTCGTGATCTCCGGCCTGATCGCCGCCACCCACCTCCGCTTCGATGCCCGGGCCACCCTTGACGCCGCCTCCTACGGGGCGCTGATGCTCGGCGTCTCGGTGATCGGGATCCTGATCGTCAGGCGCGAGCCCCGAAACGCGATCGGCTGGCTCTTCTGCGCCACACCCCTGCTCGTCGCCGTCTCGGTCGGCGGTGGCGCGATCGCCGTCTGGATGGGGCCGGAGCACGCGGACATCCCCGGAGCCGTGGTCCCGGGCTGGTTCAGCCTGTGGGCGTGGCCGATCGGCCTGGTCGGGTTCCTCGTGCTGCTGCCGCTGCTCTTCCCCGACGGCCGGCCGCCGGCCGGGCGGTGGCGGTGGCTGCTGCGGATCGACCTCGTGGGCCTCGCGCTGATCGCGGCGGCCCTCATGGCCCAGCCCGGGGAGATGTTCAACGGCGTCACGAACCCGCTTGGCGTCGGCTGGGCGGACAGCACGCCGGTCGTGGTCTTCCTGGGCGTGCTCGTCCTGATTCTGATCCCGGCGAGCCTCGTCTCGGCGGTCTTCCGCTATCGCCGCGCCGGCGCCACCGAGCGCGTGCAGCTGCGCGAGGTCGTCTTCGCCGCCGCCGCGACCTTCGCCGGGTTCATCGTGATCTCGGTGCTCGGCGGCAACTCGACGCTCTTCACCGTCGATTACGCGCTCGTCCCTGCCGCTGTGGGCCTCGCGATGCTGCGCTACCGGCTCTACGACGTCGACGTTGTCATCCGGCGCACGCTCGTCTATGCCGTGCTGGTGGCGTGCCTGGCGGGAATCTACCTCGCCGGCGTCTTCACCCTCGAGAGCGTCATCAGGCGCCTTTCGGGCAGCTCCAGCACGCTGGCCGTCACCATTTCGACCCTCGCCGTCGCGCTCGCCTTCCAGCCGCTGCGCCGTGGTATCCAGGCGGCCGTAGACCGCCGCTTCTACCGCGCCCGCTACGACGCCGCCCAGACCCTCGCCCTCTTCAGCGCGCACCTGCGCCGCGAGGTCGACCTCGAGGCCCTCACCGATGACGTGCTCGACGTGGTCCGGCAGACGCTGCACCCGACCCACTCGGCGCTGTGGCTGCGGACGGGGAGCGGAGAGCGATGAGCGTGAGGCGGGCACCCCGGCGGTCTGTCGCTGCGCTCGCGGCCACCACGGCGCTCTTCGCGATCGCGGCGGTCGTCTATGCCACCGGCCCCGGATTCACCCCCACGGACGTTCTCGACGCCTGCCTGTTCGGCGTGCTGATGCTCGGCATGTCGGCGATCGGGATCCTGATCGCGCGCCGCCAGCCGCGCAACCCGGTCGGGTGGTTGTTCTCGATCGCGCCGCTGTGTGTGGCCGTCGCGGTGGCCGGCGGCACGATCGACGTCTGGGCCGGGCCGAAGCACCACGATCTCCCCGGCGCCGGCGTCGCCGGCTGGGTGAGCCAATGGACGTGGCCGATCGGGATGCTCGCGTTCGCCATCTTCCTGCCGCTGCTCTTCCCCGACGGCCGCCCGCCCGCTGGGCGATGGCGGCTGCTCGTGCGATTCGACCTGGCGGCCCTCGCGTCGCTCGGTCTCGTCCTGATGACGGAGCCCGGCAACGGAAACGCGTTGGGAGTGGATGGCGCCCTCCGCACGCCTGTGGTGGCCCTCGTGGTCGTCATGATCGTCGCCGCGATGGTGGTGGGCCTCGTCTCGGCGGTCGTGCGCTACCGGCGCAGCGGCCCGACGGAGCGCCTCCAGCTGCGCGAGTGCCTCTTCGCCGTGTGCCTCACCTTCGTCGGCTTCATCGTCATCTCCATGCTCTCCCCGCACGAGGCGCTCTACACGCTCGACTACGCGCTCATCCCGGTGGCTGTCGGCCTGGCGATGGTCCGCTACCGGCTCTACGACGTCGACGTCGTCATTCGGCGCACGCTCGTCTACGGCGCGCTGGTCGGCATGCTCGCCGGCCTCTACCTGGCCGGAGTGGCCGGGCTCGGAGCCGGGCTGCGGGCCGCGACGGGGCTCTCGAGCTCGCTCGCGGTCACGCTCTCGACGCTCGCCGTCATCGGCGCGTTCCAGCCGCTACGGCGGCGCACGCAGCGGGCGGTCGACCGCCGCTTCTACCGCGCCGCCTACGACGCACGCGCGACCGTCGAGGCGTTCAGCGGCGAGCTCCGTGAGCAGATCGACCTCGATGTCCTCGCCGACCGCCTGCTCGTCACCGTCCGTGAGACGGTGCGTCCGCGCACGGCGAGCGTCTGGCTCGCGCCCGTAACGATCCCGGAACGCGCGTCCGGTAAAACGGAGGCATGACGATGATCCACCACACGATCCGCCGG
The DNA here is from genome assembly GCA_036494095.1 of Gaiellales bacterium. GTDB lineage: Bacteria > Actinomycetota > Thermoleophilia > Gaiellales > JAICJC01 > JAICJC01. The sequence goes on from DASXOR010000075.1 coordinate 23,596, forward strand.
GTGATGCTGCGCAGGCCGCAGGCGACCGAGACGCCGGCGGCCATCGAGACGCTGGCGGCGCTGCCGGCCGAGGCCGCCACGGAACCCGGCCTGCAGATCGCGCCGACCGACCCGATCGTGCCCTACTTCCAGAGCGCGCCCGGCGCCGTCGAGCTGCGCCAGCTCGAACTCGACTCGCCCGCGCTCGAGCAGATGCGCGCCCAGGGCATCACGATGGTCGTTCCGCTCGTCACGCAGGGAGAGCTGATCGGCCTGCTCAACCTGGGGCCGCGCCTCTCCGACCAGGAGTACTCGCCCGACGACCGGCGCCTGCTCGAGAGCCTGGCCGCCCAGGTCGCCCCGGCGGTCAAGGTTGGCCAGCTCGTCCGCGAGCAGGAGGTCGAGGTGCGAGCGCGCGAGCGGCTCGAGCAGGAGCTCGAGGTCGCCCGCCTGATCCAGCAGAACTTCCTGCCCAAGCAGCTGCCCGAGCTGCCGGGGTGGCGCGTCGCGGCCTACTACCGGCCGGCGCGCACCGTGGGCGGCGACTTCTACGACTTCATCGAGCTCCCCGGCGGCCTGATCGGCCTCGTCGTGGGCGACGTGACCGACAAGGGCGTCCCCGCGGCGATGGTGATGGCGGCCACCCGAAGCGTGCTGCGGGCCGCCGCCCAGCGTCTGCTCGAGCCTGGCACCGTGCTGCAGCGGATCAACGAGACGCTGTGCTCGGAGATCCCGCCCAATATGTTCGTCACCTGCCTCTACGGCGTGCTCGACCCTGCCACCGGCCTGCTCCGCTACGCGAACGCCGGCCACAACCTGCCGATCGTACAGAGCGGCGGCGACGTGTCCGAGCTCCGCGCGACCGGCATGCCGCTCGGCCTGATGCCGGGCATGAGCTACGAGGAGAAGGAGGCGACGCTCGCCCCAGGGTCGAGCGTGCTGCTCTACAGCGACGGACTGACCGAGGCGCACGACCCCGACCGGGAGATGTTCGGCACCGGTCGCGTGCGCGAGCGCCTGGCGGCCGGGCGCGTCGCCGACGAGCTGATCTCCGATCTGCTCGCGCAGCTCGACCGCTTCACCGGGTCGGACTCCGAGCAGGAGGACGACATCACGCTCGTCGCCCTGCACCGCTCGGGCGGCGACTCCGAGATGGTGCCCGTGCTCGAGTTCTCGCTGGCGAGCGCCGAGGGCAACGAGCGCGAGGCGATGCTCCGTGTGGGCGAGGTGGCGGCTGCGAGCGGCATGGCGCCGGCCCGGCTCGAGCGCCTGAAGACCGCGGTGGCAGAGGCCACGATGAACGCGATGGAGCACGGCAACGGCTTCGACGCCGACCTTGCGGTCGACATCGCCGTGGCCCGGTCGGACGCGTCGCTGCGGGTGCGGATCACCGATCACGGCGGCGGCCGCGAGATCCCGTCCGCCGAGACGCCCGACCTGGAGGCGAAGCTCGAGGGTACCCAGTCGCCGCGCGGCTGGGGCCTGTTCCTGATCTCCAACATGGTCGACGAGGTGCATACCGAAAGTGACGGGCACCGGCACACGCTCGAGCTCGTGACGCACCTGAAGGGAGACGGTGAGACGGATGAGCCAGACCCCGCTTGAGGCAACCCCCCGGCACACCGATGCCGGCACGACCATCGCCCTTTCCGGCGACATCGACGGCGGCGCCCGCGACACGCTCGACGCGGCCTATGCCGCGGTCGCCGGCGACGACCCGGTGCTGCTCGACTTCACCAATGTCGGCTACATCAACTCGACCGGGATCGCCCTGATCGTGGGCGTGCTGGCCCGGGCCCGCGCCCAGGCTCGGCCTGTGAGCGCCTGCGGCCTCTCGGAGCACTACCGCGAGATCTTCGAGATCACGCGCCTGTCGGACTTCATGACCATCCTCGCGGACGGGCCGCTGCCCGCCGCCGACCGAAACGGAGGCGCACGATGACGGACACGACCATCCGGCGGCTGGAGGTGCGGACGCCCACGCCGGGCTGCAGCGTGATCGAGCTCGCCGGGGAGGTGACCGGCGCAAGCGAAGCGGCCCTCTCGGATGCGTTCGACCGCGCCGCGACGCCGGGCACGAGGGCCGTGGTGCTCGACTTCGGCGGCCTGCAGTACATGAATTCGAGCGGCATCGGCCTGCTGGTGACGCTGCTCGTGCGGGCCAACCGCAACCGCCAGCGCATGCTCGCCTACGGCCTCTCCGACCACTACCGCCAGATCTTCGAGCTGACTCGCCTCGACGAGGCGATCGCGATCCACGAGACCGAGGACGCGGCACTCGCCGCGGCCGCCTGACCTCAGAAGGGACGCAACATGACCAGCCAACCCGACAACCGGGACGCCGCCGCATGGGCGCAGCCGATCGACCGACTGCAGGTGTCGGAGGCCGCCCCGGGAGCGCGCAACATCAACGTCGCCGGCCGCAGGCAGACCTCGCCCATCCAGGGGTTCGGGCGCATGTGGCAGAAGACCTACCGCATCCCCCTGGGCGGTGTGGAGATCGCTCCGGCCGAGGTGATCGACGTCTGGAAGCGGCACTTCCCCGAGTTCTGGCCGAAGGGCAACAGCTTCTTCGCGCCGCTTGCGGGCATCGCCCCCGGCGAGGTGGCCGCGCTTGACCTGACGATGCCGGGCGGGCTCAAGCTCTCGACCGGCGTGCTCGTGCTCTACGCCGACGACGAGTCGTTCACGCTGATGACGCCGCAGGGCCACATGTTCGCCGGGTGGATCACGTTCAGCGCGTTCGCCGACGACGGCGTCACATATGCCCAGGCGCAGGTGCTGATGCGGGCGAGCGACCCCATGTACGAGCTGGGGATGACGCTCGGCGGCCACGGCAAGGAGGACCTGCACTGGTCGCACACGCTGCGCTCGCTGGCGGCCCATCTCGGCGCCGAGGGCGAGGTGACGATCCAGAGCGTCTGCGTCGACCGCGGCCGGCAGTGGTCGAAGGCCGCGAACATCTGGCACAACGCGGGGATACGCTCCGGCATCTACATGTCCGCCGCACCCATCCGCATGATCTCCCGGCCCTTCCGGCGGGGCGGCTGAGGGGTTGCCCGACGCGGTCGTCGTCGGGGCGGGCCCGAACGGCCTCGCGGCCGCGGTCGAGCTTGCGCGCGCCGGCCGCTCGGTGCTCCTGTGCGAGCGGGCAGCGGCGGTCGGCGGCGGGGCGACGACGGCCGAGCTGACGCTCCCGGGGTACCGGCACGACGTCTGCTCGGCCATCCACCCGCTCGCGGTCGGCTCGCCGTTCCTGCGCACGCTGCCGCTCCACGAGCACGGGCTCGACCTGATCGAGCCCGGCGTGCAGGCCGCCCACCCGCTCGACGGCGGCCGCGCCGCCGTGCTGCACCGGTCGCTCGAGGAGACGGCGGCGGGCCTCGGCGGGCGCGATGGCGCGGCCTATGCCGGCCTGCTGCGCCCGTTCGCCGAGGGATGGGACGACCTCGCCCCGATCGTGCTCGGCGCTCCCAGGCCGCCGCGCCACCCGCTGCTCGCCGCCAGGTTCGCGTGGTCGGGGATGCGAGGTGCGGCCGGCCTGGCCGCGGCCACGTTCCGGTCTGACGCGGGCAGGGCGCTCCTGGCGGGGATGGGAGCGCACTCGATGCGGCCGCTCGAGCGCCCGCCGACGGCCGGCTTCGCGCTGGTCCTGCTCGCGCTCGGGCACGCCGTGGGCTGGCCTGTGGCGCGCGGCGGCTCACAGGCGATCGCCGATGCGATGGCGGCGTATCTGCGCTCGCTCGGCGGCGAGATCCAGACCGGCCACGAGGTGCGCTCGCTGGCCGACGTGCCCGATGCGAGGGCGGTGCTGCTCGATGTGACGCCGCGCCAGCTCGTCGCGATCTGCGGCGACGAACTGCCGCCCCGCTACCGGGCCGCACTCGGCCGCTACCGCTACGGACCGGGCGTGTTCAAGGTCGACTACGCCCTCTCGGCGCCGGTGCCGTGGGCGGCCGAGGCGGCCCGCCGGGCCGGGACGGTGCACGTCGGCGGCGCGCTGGCCGAGATCGCCGCCTCCGAGGCGACGGTCGTGGGCGGCGGCCATCCCGAGCGGCCGTTCGTGCTGGTTGCCCAGCAGAGCCTGGTCGACCCCGGCCGGGCGCCGGAGGGCCACCACACGCTGTGGGCGTACTGCCATGTCCCCAACGGCTCGACCGTGGACATGACCGCGGCGATCGAGCGCCAGATCGAGCGCTTCGCGCCCGGCTTCCGCGACGTCGTGCTCGAGCGCTCGGTGCGCGGTCCGGCGGCGCTCGAGGCCGAGAACCCGAACTACGTCGGCGGCGACATCAACGGCGGCGCGGCCGACCTCCGCCAGGTGCTCGCCCGGCCCGTGCTGCGGGCCTCGCCGCACGCGACGCCCAACCCGCGCATCTTCCTGTGCTCGGCGTCGACGCCGCCCGGCGGCGGCGTCCACGGCATGTGCGGCCACCACGCCGCGCGGGCGGCCCTGCGCGGCGTGCTGCGGTAAGGCCGCCCTCGGTAGGATTGCGGCGAGGACGCGAGGGGAGGCTGTGGGAAGCGCAGACGTGGTGCGGGAGTATCTGGCTCTGCTGCAGCGCCGCGATCCGGCGGGGCTGGACGTCGTCGTCGCCGAGGATGTGGTGGTGATCGGACCGGACGGCAGCACCGTCTTCTCCGACCGCGCGGCCTGGAAGCAGGCGATGGCTGACGAGCCGTTCACCGACGAGCGGATCGAGATCGACGATCTGGTTGCCGAAGGCGATCGGGTCGCGCTCCGTTTCCGCCTGACGGCCGTTCACAGCGGCACGGCGTTCGGAGTCGCCCCCACCGGCAAGCAGATCACCACCAGCGGCACGAAGATCTACACCGTGAGGCACGGCCGGATCGTGCGCATCGCCGGCCACGACGACGTGCTGGGCCTGCTGCGGCAGCTCGGTCTGGCGGAGCTCCCGGTCTGAGGTCGGATTGGTGCGGGCGGGCCGGCGCGGGGCGGGTGCGCTCAAATGACATCCGCGCCAACTGCCAAATGGCCGAGCGGCGCCAATTGACATCCACGCGAACTGCCAATTGGCCGGATCGGCCGGCCAGCCCAATTGACATCCACGCGAACTGCCAACTGGCAGGATCGGCTCGCCCCGACGCCGCGGCCAATTGGCATCCGCGCGAACTGCCAATTGGTCACAGCAGCGCCTCCGCCGGGGGGGGCCCCCTCCAATAGCCGCCCCCTGACGCTCGTCCATACTCCGGCGGCCCGTGGAAGCGCTCGACCGACACGTCGTGGAGTGGCTGGCCGGCCTGGATTGGCCGGTGGTGACCCCGCTGATGAAGGGCTTCACCTACGCCGGCGGCGCCGGTGCGATCTGGATCGTCATCGGCGCGGCAGCGGCGGTCAGGCTCCGCCGTCCTCTGGTCTTCGTGGTGCTTGTCGTGTCGGTGCGGCTGTCGGCAATCCTCGACGGCGTGCTGAAGCGCGCGATCGGCAGGCAGCGGCCGCCACTTGCGGATCCCCGCGTCCACCCTCTGATCCCGCTCCCCCACGACCCGTCGATGCCGAGCGGGCACGCGATGATGGCCTTCACGGGCGCGGTCTTCCTGGCTGCGGTCGTCCCGCGATTCCGGTGGGCGCTGCTCGCGCTCGCGGCGGCGATCGGGCTCTCGCGCGTCTACCTCGGCGTGCACTATCCGAGCGACGTCCTCGTCGGTGCGCTGCTCGGGGCGGCGATCGGGGCGGTCGCGATTCCCGTGCTGGGCGTGGGGGAGCGGGCGCTGCGGTCGTGGCGCACACGGTCGCGCCGCCGCGACGCCGCCGCGCGGCGATAATCGCGCCGTGCCCATCGTCGTCCGCACCGCCGGCCTCGTGCTGACCGAGCGCGAGTTCTCGGTTCCGCTCGACCACGGGAGCCCCGACGGCGAGCGGATCACGGTCTTCGCCCGCGAGGTCGCCGATCCCGACGGCGTGGAGCGACCCTTCCTGCTCTATGTGCAGGGCGGCCCCGGCAGCGAGGCGCCGCGGCCCGCCCGGCACCCGGATACGCCCGCCTGGCTCGGCCGGGCGCTGCGCGAGTTCCGCGTGCTGATGCTCGACCAGCGCGGCACCGGCCGCTCGACGCCGGTGAGGTGGCTGCCGGGCCGCACGCCGGCCGAGCAGGCCGAGTACCTGGCCCACTTCCGCGCCGACTCCATCGTGCGGGACGCGGAGTGGATCCGCCGCGAGCTCGGCGTCGAGCGCTGGAGCGTGCTCGGCCAGAGCTTCGGCGGGTTCTGCGTGACGACCTACCTCTCGTTCGCACCGGAAGGCCTGCGGGAGGCGTTCTTCACGGGCGGCCTGCCGCCGGTCGGACGGCCCACCGACGACGTCTACCGGGCCACGTACGAGCGGGTGCTCGAGCGCACCCGGCGCTACTACGAGCGCTACCCGAGCGACCGGACGCGGGTCCGCGAGCTGCGAAGCCGTCTCGACGCCGAGGACGTGCGGCTGCCGGGCGGCGACCGGCTCACCGGGCCGCGCCTGCGCCAGCTCGGCCAGCTGCTGGGCATGGGCCCCGGCGCCGAGCGCCTGCACTCGATCCTCGAGCTCCCGGCCGACTCGCCGGCCTTTCTGTACGACGTCGAAAACGCGCTCGACTTCGCCCGCAACCCGCTCTACGCCGTCATCCACGAGGCCTGCTACGCCGACGGCTGCGCGACGCGCTGGTCGGCCGAGCGGCTGCTGCCGGCCGCCTATGCCGACCCGGAGCTCTTCACGGGCGAACACGTCTATCCGTGGATGTTCACCGACTACGCCGCGCTCGCGCCGCTGCGCGAGGCAGCAGAGCTGCTCGCCGAGCGGGAGTGGCCGCGGCTGTATGACCCCGAGCAGCTGGCGCGAAACGAGGTGCCCGCCGCCGCGGCCGTCTACGCCGGCGACATGTACGTCGAGCGCGCGTTCTCCGAGGAGACGGCCGGGAGGATCCGCGGCCTGCGCGCGTGGATCACAAACGAATACGAGCACGACGGCCTGCGCGCCGACGGCGAGCGCATCCTCGGGCGGCTGATCGACCTCGCCCGCGGGCAGGCTTGACAGGTCCACTACGCTCGGGCGAATGAGCGACGCCGACGAGACGACCGCCCAGCCGTTCTCGGGCCGCACCGCCTGGGCCCGCAGCCTGGAGCGGCCGCTGCTCGACTTCATGCGTACCGAGACAGGCAGCGCTGCGTTCCTGCTCGCGGCGACGGTGGCGGCGCTCGTGTGGGTGAACGCCGACCAGGCGGCGTACGAGTCGCTGTGGCACACGCAGCTCGAGATCCGCGTGGGCGGCGCGTCGGTGGTGCTCGACCTGCGCCAGTGGCTGAACAGCGGCCTGATGACGTTCTTCTTCTTCGTCGTCGGCCTCGAGGCCCGGCGCGAGTTCGACATCGGCGAGCTGCGCGAGCGGCGCCGGGTGACGCTGCCGCTGCTGGCCGGGCTCGGCGGCATGGTCGTGCCCGTCCTCATCTATCTGGCGCTGAACGCCGGCAACGGTACCGCGCACGGCTGGGGGACGGCCATGTCGACGGACACGGCGTTCGCGCTCGGGATGCTGGCGCTCGTCGGCCCGCGGTTCCCGGATCGGCTGCGCTCGTTCATGCTCACCGTCGTCGTCGTGGACGACGTTGCCGCGCTGGTCGTGATCGCGACGGTCTACACGGGCGACGTGTGGATGCGGGCTCTGGGCGTGGCGGCGGGACTGTTCGTCGCGGTGCTCGCCCTGCGCGCGGCCGGGATCCGGTTCGGCCTCCTGTATGCGCTGCTGGCGACGGCCCTGTGGGTGGCGCTCTTGAAGTCGGGCGTCGACCCGGTGCTGGCGGGCCTCGCCATGGGCCTGATCACGTACGCCTACCCGGCGTCGCGCTCCGACCTCGAGCGGGCGAGCGACCTCTTCCGGCTCTTCCGCGAGCAGCCGACGCCGGAGCTCGCGCGGTCGGCCCAGGTCGGGCTCCAGTCCGCCATCTCGCCCAACGAGCGGCTGCTGCAGGTCTTCCATCCCTGGACGAGTTACGTGATCGTGCCCCTGTTCGCGCTCGCGAACGCCGGCATCCCGCTCTCCGGCGGGTTCCTGGAGCGGGCGTTCACCTCGCCCGTGACCATCGGGATACTGATCGGGTACGTGGCCGGCAAGCCGGTCGGCGTGGTCGGCACGGCCTTCATCGTGACCAGGCTCAGCCGCGGCCGCCTGCGCCCGCCGGTGGGATGGGCGGCCGTCGCCGGCGGCGGCGCGATCGCGGGGATCGGGTTCACCGTCTCGATCCTGATCGCGACGCTCGCGTTCCGGGGGGCGCGGCTCGAGGAGGCGAAGCTCGGCGTTCTGAGCGCCGCGCTCGTCTCGTCGGCGGCGACGTGGATGCTGTTCCGGGCAACGGAGCGGCTGCCGAAGCAGTGGCGCCTGCGCGCGCTGATCGGGACGGCGCGGCCGATCGTCGACCTGGCCGTGCCGGTCGACGCCGACCGCGACCATCTCCGCGGCCCGCCCGATGCGCCGATCACGCTCGTCGAGTACGGCGACCTCGAGTGCCCGTACTGCGGTCAGGCCGAGCCGGTGATCCGCGAGCTCCTGGCCGAGACCGGCGACCTGCGCTACGTGTGGCGGCACCTTCCACTGAACGACGTCCACCCGATGGCGCAGCAGGCGGCGGAGGCGACCGAGGCGGCCGCCGAGCAGGGGGCATTCTGGGAGCTGCACGACCTCCTGCTGGGCCGCCAGGACGCGCTGCGGCTGCCCGACCTGATCCGCTATGCGCGGGAGCTCGGGCTCGACACCGAGCGGTTCGGCGAGGACATGCGCAAGCAGACCGGGCGGGCGCGGATCGCCGAGGACGTCGACGGCGCCGACCTCTCGGGAGTCTCCGGGACGCCGACCTTTTTCGTGAACGGCCGCCGTCACTATGGCGCCTACGACATCGACACCCTCACCAGGGCCGTGCGGGCCGCGCGCGCCCGGGCGGCGCTCAAGCCCAAGGCCGCCACCTGATGAACGGGCGACAAGCGGGGCCTGGCCCCGCTTGAACCGGGGCCAGGCCCCGGGCCGTTCCTTGCAGCTTCCTTGCAGGACGAACCGCCGCCGCGCCGGTGGCGTATATATCGCACGTGGACGTGACGTTGATCGCCGTCGCCGCGGTCGCCGGGCTCGCGACGTTCCTCTCGCCCTGCGTGCTGCCGGTGCTGCCGGTCGTGGCGGCGGCGGCGAGCACCGGCGGGCGCCGCCGTCCACTCGGCATCGCCGTCGGGCTCGCGGTCGCGTTCGTGGTCTTCACCCTGCTCGCCTCGCGCGTCCTCTCGGCGCTCGGCCTGCCCCAGGATCTGCTGCGCAACATCGCCATCGGGCTGCTCGCGGTGGCCGGGGTCGCGCTGCTCGTGCCGGCTCTGGGGGAGTGGATCGGGCGGGCCTTCCAGCCGCTGGCCGCGGGCGCCGGCGGGCGGCTCGCGACCGGGCAGGGGTTCTGGTCGGGCGTCGGCCTCGGCGCGGGTCTCGCGCTCGTGTGGACTCCGTGCGCCGGGCCGATCCTGGCCGCGGTGAGCGCGCTCAGCGCCGAGCGCCGCATCTCGCTCGAGCTCGTCGCGATCACGCTCGCCTATGCGGCCGGTGCCACGCTGCCGCTGTTTGCGCTCGCGCTGCTCGGGCAGCGGGCGGCCGGCCAGCTCGCCCGCGTCCGCCGCGGCGGCACGGTCGTGCGCCGGATCTCCGGCGCGGTGCTCGTCGCGGCGGCGTTCCTGTTCACCACCGACATCCCCACCCAGCTCGCCGCCAGCGCGCCCGGCTACGTGTCGGCGATCCAGCGCGTCGAGCGCGCGCACTCGATCTCCGGCGACCTGCGCCACCTGACCGCGTCGGCCGCCAACGACCCCTCCGCCGTCGCCGCCGGCAGATCTCCCGGCACCCTCCGCAACTACGGCCCGGCTCCCGACTTCACGGGCATCACGAAGTGGCTGAACACGCCGGGGGCGCGGCCGCTCTCGCTGCGCGGGCTGCGGGGCAAGGTCGTGCTGGTGGACTTCTGGACATACTCGTGCGTGAACTGCATCCGCACGCTGCCGTACCTGAAGGCCTGGTATGCCCGCTATCACCGCGACGGCCTCGTGATCGTCGGCGTGCACACGCCCGAGTTCGCCTTCGAGCACGTCGTCGCAAACGTGCAGCGGGCGGTGAGCGAGCACGGCATCAGCTACCCGGTCGCCGTCGACGACGGCTACGGCACCTGGGACGCGTGGGGCAACCAGTACTGGCCGGCCGACTACTTGATCGACCGAAACGGCGACGTCCGCGACGCCCACTTCGGCGAGGGTGCCTACACCCAGACGCAGGACGACATCCGCCTCCTGCTGGGCGAGCGCGGCACGGGGGCGATGGCCCGCGCCCACGATGCGATCACCCCGTCGGGCAGCGTCCGCACGCCGGAGACCTACCTGGGCACCTACCGCGCCGCCGCCTACTCCCAGAAGCTGCACCCGGGGGCGGACTGGGACTACGGCGCGGCGACCGGAACGGCGACGAACACCGTCGCTCTCGCCGGCCACTGGACGGTCGAGAGCCACCAGATCGTGGCCGGGACGGGGGCGCGGCTGCTCTTCAACTACGTCGCGCCGCGCATCTACCTGGTCGCGGCGCCGCCCGGAGCGGCGGCCGTCACCCTCGGCGTCGCGGTCGACGGCAAGCGGCAGGCGCCGGTGCGCGTGCCCGCCGACGACCTGTACCAGCTCGCCCACCTGCCGGCGGCCGGGCCGCACCTGCTCGACCTGTCCGTCCCGGCCGGGACGACGCTCTACTCGTTCACGTTCGGCTGACCGTCGCCGCGCAGGCGCGCGCGGAGGCCACGCAGCGCGTCCGGGCTGACGCCGGCCGCGATCAGATATCCGTGCACGGAGCCGTGCCGGCGCTCGATCTCGCCGACGACATCCGCCATGACAGTCGCAGGCGCCTGGGCGAACACCAGCCGGCGGGCGCGCTCCTCGGCGTCGGGCGCCGCGGCCACCCACAGGGCGTGGCTGGCGGCCAGCCGCTCCTCGCTCTCCGCATAGTCCCGGGCGACCTCCTCGACCGAGACGCCGGCGAGCCGCAGGACGAGGGCCGACACGAGGCCGGTGCGGTCACGGCCGCCGACACAGTGGACGCACACGGTGCCCAGCGGCGCCGACGCGATCTCGTGGACGGCCGCCCCGAAGTTCACGCGGAAGCGGTCGAGGAACTCGAGGTACGACCAGCGCAGGTACCCAGGGGCGTCGGTCTGCGTCATCCGGGCTTCGAGCGCCTTGCGGTAGTCGTCGTCCCACTCACCCAGGAGCGACACGTGCACGACCTCGACCGGCAACGCGTCGAGAGCATCCTCGTCGAGCTCCCACGGAAAGCGCAGATCGACCACGCGGATCACACCGTGGTCGACGAGCGTCTGCAGGCTGCGCAGGCGGCGCACGTTGTCGGCCCGCACGATCACGCCGAAGCGCGTGGTGGCGCCGTCCTCGGTCGGAAGGCCGCCGAGGTCGCGCACGTTCTCGAGCCCATCCCAGATGAGCGTCCGGCTCACACGGGCATCCTACGATCCCATTCCGGCCATGCTCCGGCGCTACGCGGGCGCCCGCCGGCGTCAGGGCCGGTAGGGCGACGGCCGGTCGACCCAGATGCGGCGCTCGGACTCCTCGATGCGGTAGTCGTTGATGCTCGCGTCGCGGCGGCGCATGTAGCCGAGCTCGTCGAACTCCCAGTGCTCGTTACCGTGGCTGCGCCACCACTGGCCCGACGGGTCATGGCTCTCGTACTCGAACCGCACCGAGATGCGGTCGCCGGCGAAGCACCAGAGCTCCTTGCGCAGCCGGTAGGAGATCTCCTGCGCCCACTTGCGGGTGAGGAACTCGACGATGGCGTCGCGGCCCTGGAAGAATTCGTCACGGTTGCGCCAGGCGGAGTCGGGCGAGTAGGCCATCGCCACGCGCTGCGGGTCGCAGCTGTTCCAGGCGTCCTCGGCGGCCTGCACCTTCTTGCGCGCGGTCTCCTCGGTGAAGGGCGGAACCGGCGGGCGTGGGTCCATGGCAGGCCTTTCGATCGCAGGGCGATGTGTCGCTCAGCCTACCCCGGAGCCGTCAAGGGATGGTCGGGGGAGCCTTGCGGCTGCGCGCGGCGCTCTCGAGGATGGTGATGAGGTCGTGCAGCGGCTTCGTGGCGCCGCCGATCGCAAGGCCCGTGACGATCACGTCGGTGTAGCGGGGCGAGCCGTCGTCGCCGATCGCGTGCAGGATCCCGATCCCGAAGTAGCCGCACGCGACCATCGCCAGAGCGGACGCGAGGCCGAAGCACATCGCCACGCGCTCGTCGTGGCCGTGGCCGAGATCGAGGAAGCGGCTCACGGCCTCGAGGACGCGCTCGATCGCCTGGGCGAGCACGTAGAGCGCCGCGAACGCGGCCACCCCGGCTCCGGGCGGCGGGTTGCGGTAGTGCAGGAAGAGCAGGCCGACGATCGCTCCCACGGCCGCGATCCCCAGCGCCACCAGCCAGACCCGCTCGGGTCGGGGCTCGGCCGGAGCGGTGACCTCGGTGGGCGCATCGCTTGCCCGGGCACGTCGAGGCGCGTTCGGCATCCCGCCGTCGGTATAACAGCACCCTTGGTGCCGTGTCAAATGGCCGCGTATCATCGTGCCAGATGACCGCGCCGAGATCCGAGCAGCGCACGACCCGCGGCAAGGTGCTGCGGCGGGGCGCGGGCGGGCTCGCCGCGGGCGTCGTCGCGACCGCCTGGCGGCCGCCGGGCCGGGCCTCGGCCGCGGCCGGCTCGGGGCGGGTCGTCGTCGTCGGTGCGGGGGTCGCCGGCCTCACGTGCGCCCACCGGCTGCGCCAGCAGGGAATCGCGTGTGCCGTGTACGAGGCGTCGGGGCGGGTCGGCGGCCGCACGAAGACCCTGCGCGGCTACTTCGCCGACGGCCATACCGTCGAGCAGGGTGGCGAGGCCATCGACACCGACCAGCACGCCGTCCGCCGGCTGGCCGCGGAGCTCGGCCTGCACCTCGACGACACCTTCGCCGACACGCCGTCGGGGCTGCGCTCCTACCGGTTCCAGTTCGCCGGCCACCGCTACCCCTACCACCGCGCCAGCCGCGATTTCGCCATCGTCTATCCCGCGCTCCAGCGCGACCTGCGCGCGTTTGCGGCCTCTCCACGCGCCGCCCGCGAGCTGGACGAGATGTCGGTCGCCGACTGGCTCGACTCACGTATCCCCGGTGGCCGCGACTCGGAGCTCGGACGCCTGATCGGCGAGGCCTACTGCTCGGAGGACGGCGTGGACATCACCGCCGGGAGCGCCCTGGCCATGATCACGCAGCTCGGCGAGTCGGCCCGCCGTCCGCTCTCGCTCTACGGCGACTCGGACGAGCGGTTCAAGGTGCACGGCGGTGCCGACCAGATCGCGCATCGCCTGGCGGCCCGGCTCCCGGCCGGGACGATCGCCTACGAGACGCCGCTCGCCGGGCTGCGCAGAAACGCCGACCGGTCGTACACGTGCGCGTTCGCGCGCCCAGGCGGCCGCACGCTGGAGGTGCGCGCCGAGCGGGTGGTGCTGGCGCTGCCGTTCACGACGCTGCGCGACGTGGACTACGGCCGGGCCGGCTTCTCACGGGCCAAGGCCGCGGCTATCCAGCGCCTGGGCATGGGCACGAACGCCAAGCTGACCCTGCAGTTCGCCCGCAGGACGTGGCGGCGGGACGGCTACGACGGCTACATCGAGACCGACCGCATCCCCGGCGACACCTGGGACACGACCGTGAACCAGGCGGGGCGCGAGGGGATCCTCGTCGTCTACACGGGCGGGCGGCGGGGGGCGACCTACCCGACCACGCACGCTCACGGCCCCGCCCCGCCGGCGATCGCGCGCGAGACGGTCGCCCGGCTGGCCACGATCTACCCGCACCTGGAGCGCGACTTCACCGGCCGGGCGCACCTCGACGCGTGGGTGCACAACCCGTGGTCACGCGGCTCCTACGCCGCCTTCCTCGTGGGCCAGTACACCCGGTTTCCCGGCCACGTGCGCGCGGGGCGCGAGGGCGGGGTGCACTTCGCCGGCGAGCACACCGACACCGATCAGCAGGGCTACATCGACGGCGCGGTGCGAAGCGGCGAGCGCGTCGCCCGCGAGCTGCTCGCGTAGATCAGCCTGCGGGCTGGACGACGGCTGCGGAGAGGTCGGCGTCGTCGCGGTCATCGGCCGCCGCAGAGACCGGGAACGTGAACGTGAAGGTCGCTCCCTCCCCCGGAGCCGTGCGGATGTCAAGCGTCCCGCCGGCGACGCTGACGCGCTCGCGCATCGACTCGAGGCCCAGGTGCAGCCGCATGCGGTCGCGGTCGAGCGCCCCTTCGAGGTCGAACCCGATCCCGTCGTCCGAGATCCGGCAGACGATATCGCCGCCGTCCTGGGAGAGGTGGACGGTCACCGTCTGGGCCCGCGCATGCTTGCGGACGTTGGCGATCGCCTCCTGCAGCACGCGGTAGCACAGGTTCTCGAGCGGCCGCGGATAGCGGGTGACATGTGCGGTGAGCTCGAACTCGAACCCGGAGTCGGCCGCGGCGTCTTCGAGCAGCGCCTGGGCTGCGGCGCCGAGGCCGCGCTCGGTGAGCACCTGCGGGCGCAGCTGGAACATCAGGTGGCGGGCCCGTTCCGTGGCCTCCTGGATCGTCTCCTTGGCCGAGACGACGGCGCTGCGAGTGCGCTCGACGTCGCCGCCGGCGATCGCCCGGTCGAGCCGCTCGAGCGAGATCTGCGCCGCCACCATCACCTGGATCGTGTCGTCGTGCAGGTCGCTCGCGAGCTGGGCCTTCGCGTCCTCCTCTGCCCGCAGCAGGGCGCCAAGGACGTACCTGCGCCGCTCCTCGCCGTGCTCGATCTCGAGGAGCCGCGCGGCCCGCTCGTACGCGACGCCGATCTGGCTGCCGATCTCGGCGATCACGGCGAGCAGCGGATGGTCGATGTGGGTGAGGTCGCTCGTGAAGCACTCGACGATGCCGGTGACCTTGCCGCCCTGCACGATGGGCACGAAGACGGCGCCGTCGAACCCGACGCTCTCGAGCAACTCCTGGCGGCGGAACCCGCCCCGGGCGATCACCGCGACCCGCGGCACGCCGCGCGCCCACGCGTCGCCGAGGACGCCCTGCCCACGCTCGAACTCGACCCGCTCGGAGTCGGCCCGAAAGGCATTGGCGTCGACGGACGCCGCGGCCCAAAGGTCGACGAACCGCAGCCGCTGGTCGTGATCGTCGGCCCGCCAGGCCACGGCCAGGCCCAGGTCGAGGGTCTCGCCCAGCGCGCGCAGCATCGCCCGCGTGGTCTCCTCGAGCGTCGCGGCCTCGGCCAGGGCGTGGGCCACCTTCGACTGCATCCGCACCAGCGTCTGCGCCCGCTCGCGCTGGTCGAGCATGCGTATGCCGGCCGCGCCCGCCACGCCGAGGGCCACGATCACGCCGGCGCTCCAGACCGCCGCCTCGACCCAGTACGCCCGGCTCACACTCTGAGATGCGCCGATCGCGATCGCCGCAATCGCGGCAAGCGAGAGCGCGGCCATGCCGACAGCGACCTCGGTCGCACGTCGCTGGCTGGGCCCCGTCCGCGGCCCGGTGACGGCAGGCATCAACGACCCAGGCTACACGCCGTGCCGGTGACCTGCAAACGCCCCGCTGGCTGCGGCGACGTGGATTTGACGGCGTCCGCGCCCGCGGGTACGGTCGGTCCGATGCAGCTGCGACGACTGGGATCCGGCGGCCCCGAGCTGCCCGTCGTCGGGCTCGGGACCTGGCAGGTGTTCGACGTCCCCGCCTCCGGCGCCGCCGCCGCGAGCGCCGTTGTCGACGCCTTGTTCCTGTCCGGGGGGACGCTGGTCGACTCCTCGCCGATGTACGGGCGCTCCCAGGCGGTGCTCGCCCGGGCGCTCGGCCCGCGCCGGCCGGAGGCGGTCGTCGCGACGAAGATCTGGACGCCCTCGCTCGCCACCGGCCGCGCTCAGTACGCCGAGCAGCGCGAGCTCTACGGCGGGACGATCGACATCGAGCAGGTACACAACCTGGTGGCCTGGAGGGAGCACCTCGACTGGATGGAGCACGAGCGCGATGCGGGCCGGATCCGCCTGCTCGGCGCGACCCACTACAGCCCGTCGGCGTTCGCCGAGCTCGAGACCGTGATGCGCACCGGCCGCATCGACTGCATCCAGGTGCCGTACAACCCGCGCGAGCGCGAGGTCGAGCGCCGCATCCTGCCGCTGGCGGAGGAGCTCGGGCTGGGGGTGCTCGCCATGCGCCCCCTCGGGGAGGGGGCGCTCGTGCGCCGCTCGCCCGACCTCGCCGGCCTCCCGGCCGCCACCTGGGCCGAGGCCCTGATCGCGTGGTGCCTGTCGGATCCCCGCATCACCGCCGCCATCCCGGCCACGTCGAGCCCGGTGCACGTGGCCGAGAACGCCCGGGCCGGACGGGGCGCCTGGCTCGACCCGGACGCGCGCCGGCGGGTGGCGGAGCTGGCGCTCGCGTAGCCGGATCAGGTGGCGGCCGATCGCCGCGGAGGTGCTAAGCTTGCGTGCGCAAGGATTACGCCGGGAGGGCGTCTTCCGAAGCCGACCACCGGGAGGGGCCTATGCCGGGTCAGATCGCAACCACGCTCTACACCGATCCCGCCTGTCCGTGGGCGTACTCCGAGATCCCCGCCCTGCGGGTGGTCGACTGGCGCTACGGCGCCCAGCTCGACTGGCGGCTCGTGATGATCGGCCTCACCGAGAGCGCCCAGCAGTACGTCGACCGTGGCTACACGCCCCTGGGGTCAGCCCGCAGCCACGCCGGCTTCCGCCGCTACGGGATGCCGTTTTCGCCGCGGCCGAAGGCGCGCATCGCGGCCACGGCCAGGGCCTGCCGCGCGGTCGAGGCCGCCCGGCTGCTGCAGCCCGGCAGCGAGTGGGCGGCGCTGCGGGCGCTGCAGCTCTGCCAGTTCTCTACGGCCCTCGTGCTCGACGACGATGCCGCTGTGGCCGGCGTCGTGGCGGCGGCGACGGGCCTCGACGCCGACGTTGTGGGCGAGCAGCTCGACGCCGACGAGACGACGGCCGCGTACGAGCGCGACCGGGCCGAGACGCGCACCGCCGCGGGCAGCGCCGCCGAGCTGCAGGGCAAGACGGCCGCCACGGACGGCGCGGTGCGCTTCACGGCGTCGTCGGTCGCATTCGAGCGCGAAGGCCTGCGCCTCGTGGCCGGGGGCTACCAGCCGGCTGCGGTGTACGACGTGCTGATCGCGAACCTCGACCCCGGGCTCACCCGGCGGCCGGCTCCGGACGACCCCGCCGAGCTCATCGCCGCGTATCCGGACGGTCTGACGACGCAGGAGATCGCCGAGCTGCTCGTCGTGGGCAACGACGCCCCCGACCGGGCGGCGGCCGAGCACGCGATGCTCGCGCTGCACTTCGAGGGCCGGGCCGAGCGCGTCGCCCTCGGCGACGACGCTGTGTGGGTCGCTCCGGAACGGGCGAACTGGTGGCGGGGCGTCGTGCGGGCGGCCGACTCCGCGCAGATCGCGACGGCCGTCGGCGCATGAGCGCGGTCCTGCCGGACCCGGGCGCGCCGAACGCCGACTTCGAGCGGCCGGCCGACCGCGGCCGGCTCGAGCGGACGGTCGCGGCGCTTCAGGCGCGCGGCTTCCGGGCCGAGATCGCCGCCGACGGCGCGGACGCCCGCCGGCGGGTGCTCGATGCGCTCCCGGAGGGGGCCGAGGTGCACATGGCCCTATCGGAGACCCTGCGCGAGCTCGGCCTCACCGCCGCGATCGACGAGTCCGGCCGCTACGACTCGGTACGGGTGAGGCTGAACGCCCTCGACCGGGAGACGCAGGCCCGCGACCGGCGCAAGCTCGGGGCGGCCCCGGACCACATCGTCGGCAGCGCCCACGCGATCACCGATGACGGCACCGTCGTCGTCGGATCCGGCTCGGGCAGCCAGTTGGGCGCCTACGCGTATGCGGCCGGGAGCGTCATCCTGGTCGTCGGCCACCACAAGCTCGTGCGCGACGAGGAGGAGGCCATGCGCCGGATCCGCCAGTACTCGCTGCCGCGCGAGTTCCGGCGGATGCAGGACGTGGGCTACGCCGGCAGCCTGCTCGCCAAGATCCTCGTGATCCATCAGGAGCCGCGCGGCCGCATCCGGGTCATCCTGGTTCCCGAGACGCTCGGGTTCTGACCGGCCGCAGCGGGATTGCCGCGGCCGCCGGTGTGGCGTACGCTCGCGGTATCGGCTCGCGATTCATGATCGGGTGCATGGCGTTCTGGGTGGCATTCCCGGCGGTGGCCGCGCGCGGCCCGGCTGTCCTCGTCCCGATCGCCTTCGTCTTCTTCGGGTGGGCCGCGCTCGCCGCCTGCCTCGATCCCGACGGCTTCCGAGTCCGAGCCCGCCGCTAGCGTTGCCCTACCAGGGACCGGCGCCGAGCTCACGCGAGACGGCGCGGGCGGCCTCGCGGACACGGCCGATCAGGGCAGGGCGGGGCTGGCGGCGCGCATACAGCCGCTCGACCGGGCCGACGATCCCGATCGCGCCCGCCGCGGCGCCGGCGCGGTCGAACACCGGGCTCGCGATCGACGCCTCGCCGATGATCGCCTCCTCGCGCTCGGCCGCCCAGCCCTTCTCGCGCACCCCCTCGAGCATCTTGCGCACCGCCGCGGGGCTGACCACGGTCGCATGCGTCAGCCGGGGGACGCCGCCGGCGAGCAGGTCGTCGGCGACGTGCTGGTGGTGGGCCATCAGCGCCTTACCGAGCGCGGTCGCGTGCAGCGGCAGGTGCGCCCCCACCTCGGGGATCTGGAGGCTGTTGTCCATCCGGAACACGTGGTGGACGACGATCACGCCGTCGCCGTGGAGCGCGCCGACGCGCACCGCCTCGCCGCTGCCGGACGCCAGCCGGTCGGACCACGCGATCGACCGGGCGCGCAGCTCGTTCACGTCCAGATAGCTGTTTGCCAGTTGCAGCAGGGCGGCGCCGAGCTGATACTTGCCGGTCTCGGGGTCCTGCTCGACCAGGCCCTCGGACTGGAGGGTCCGCAGCAGGCCGTGGGTTGTCCCCTTCGCCAGCCCCAGCCGGTCGGACAGGTCGGACACCCCCAGCCGGCGGGGTCCGCTCGCCAGCGCGCGGAGGATCGCTGATGCTCGTTCGATGGACTGGATTCCCATTGACCTCTATGTGCCGCTCTTGCCGAACCCGGTTCGGCAATGTAGGATCGGCCGTTGTATGAATGGAGACGAGCGGTGATCGGGATTGTATTGGTGTCCCACTCCTCGGCGCTCGCGGAAGGGCTTGCAGACCTGGTATTGCAGGTCAGCGGCGAAGACGTCCGCATCCTGCCCGCCGGTGGCACGAGGGACGGTGGGATCGGCACAGATCCCGACCGGATCGCCGCGGCGATCCGCCAGGCGGACTCCGGCGAAGGCGTCCTGGTGCTGGTAGATATTGGCAGCGCCGTGCTCGCGGTGCGCGCGATCATGGCCGGGGGCGACGTGGACGGGGTCGACGTGCGCCTCGCCGATGCCCCGCTCGTCGAGGGGGCGGTGGCCGCCGCGGTGCTGGCCTCGACCGGCGCCGACCTGCAGACGGCCGCGGCCGCGGCCGAGGAGGCGCGCGATGTCGGCAAGCTCTGAGCACCGCCGCACCGTCGTGCTCCCGGCCGGCGTACCGCTGCACGCCCGGCCGGCCGGCAGCCTCGTGCGCACGGCCGCCGGACTCGACGCGACGGTCACCCTGAGCGCGAACGGCAAGACGGCCAACGCCGCCAGCATCCTGCAGGTGCTCGGGCTCGGGGCCGAGGGCGGCTCGAGCGTCGAGGTCGTGACGGCCGGGCCGGGCGCCTCAGACGCGCTCGACGTCATCGCCGGACTCCTCGAGACGCTCGAGTAACGCGGCGTCCAGGGCTCCGCGGGCGGCCGCGGCGACGCCGCCGGGCGTCCTCGCCGTGAGCGCCTCGACGAGCGCGGCCTTCGCGCGTTGCGTCGAGAGGCTGCGCACGTAGCGGCGGGTCTGGGCGATCCGCGCCGGCGAGACGCTGAGCTCGTCGACGCCGAGCGCCACCAGCAGGGGCAGGAGCTCCGGATCGCCGCCGGCCTCGCCGCACACGTCGACGAGGATCCCGGCCGAATGGGCGGCGGCGATCGTCCGCGCGATCAGGCGGAGCACCGCGGGGTGGTAGGCGACTGTGCCGGCGATGCCGGGGTTCTGGCGGTCGGCCGCGAGGGTGTACTGGGTGAGGTCGTTCGTGCCGATCGAGAGGAAGTCGCAGTGCGAGGCGAGCGTGCGTGCCATGAGCGCGGCGGCCGGCACCTCGATCATCGCGCCGACGAGCGGGTCGGGCGTGCCCGGCGCGACGGCGTCGCGGGCGGCGAGTGCGATCGTGCGCACGGCGTCGATCTCGGCGGTATCCGTCACCATCGGCACCAGCACCCGCACGACGGCGTCCCCGGCGACCCGGAAGAGCGCGCGCAGCTGGGGCGCGACGCCGTCGTCGGCCGCGAGCGCGAGCCGGATCCCGCGTGGCCCGAGCGGGCCCCCGGCCGCCTGCTCGGTCAAGAACGGCGGCGTCTTGTCGCCGCCGAAGTCGAGCGTCCGCACGGTGGCGATGCGGTGGCCGAGCGGCTCCAGCATGGCCCGCAGCACGCTCGCGTGCTGCTCCTCGGTCGGCCACGCGTCCGCTTCGAGGAAGGCGAGCTCGCTGCGCAGGAGGCCGATCCCCTCCGCGCCGGCGTCGAGCGCGGCCATCACCTCGGGCGCGGTGCCGGCGTTCGCGAGCAGGCGGATGGTGCGGCCGTCGGCGGTGCGCGCCGGCCGGCGCCGCTCGCGGCGGTCGCGGTCGGCCTGCTCGGCCAGGCGCTCGGCCCGGTCGCGCAGTCGCGACCGGGTGGAGGGGTCGGGCGCGATCCACACCATGCCCCGGTCGGCATCGACGCCGATCTCGGTGCCGAGCACCGCCGCGAGCACGCCCGCGCCGACGCCGGTGACGAGCGGGATGCCGAGCGAGCGGGCGACGATCGCGGCGTGGGCGGTGGTGCCGCCCCCCGCGAGCACGATCGCCGCGAGCTTTCCGCTCCACGCCGCCACCTCGCCGGGCCCGAGGTCGTCGGCGATCGCGACGGCGCCGGGCGGCGGCTCGCTCGAGCTGCCCGTGCTGAGATCCCCCGCCCGGCGCGCGATCGCATGCAGGTCGGCCGCCCGGGCGGCGAGCAGCGGATCGTCGAGCTGCGCCAGCGCCTGAGCGTGTGGCTCGATCGCCCGCGCGATCGCGTCGGGCGCCGTCGCGCCGAGCAGAGCCTCGTTCACCGCCGCCTCGACCAGGGTCGGGTCCTGCGCCATGAGCTGATTTGCCTCGACGATCTCGGCGTCGCCGGCATGCCCCTCGCGCGTCAGCGTACGCGCCAGCTCGCCCAGCTCGTCGGCGGCCAGCTCGAGCCCGCGGCGGGCGCGCTCGGCCTCGGCCTCGGGCGGGCCAGGGCCGGCCGCGGGCACCGTCTCGGCCCGGGTCCATGCGGGGCCGATCGCGGCACCCGGTGAGGCCGGGGTGCCGCGCACCACCTGCGGAGTCACGATTCCTCCGCCACCGTGCGTTCGAGTGCAGTCATGATGAGTGCCGTCGACGTGGCGCCGGGATCCTGGTGGCCGACGGAGCGCTCGCCCAGGTAGGACGCCCGTCCCTTGCGCGCCTGCATGGGGATGGTCGCCCGCATGCCCTCCTCGGCCGCCGCCCGCGCGTCGGAGACCGCCTCCTGCAGCGGCCGGCCGCCTTCGACGCCGGCACGGAGGGTCGACACGGCGGGCCCGAGCGCATCGACGATCGTCTTGTCCCCGGGCTCCGCCGCCCCGAGCTCGACGATGCCGTTCAGGGCCGCCTCGAGCGCCGTTACGAGGTCGGCGGGCGCGAACGTATCGGCATCCCCGAGGGCCTTGCCCGCCCGGCGCAGGGCCGAGCCCCACAACGGGCCGCTGGCCCCGCCGACCGTCGAGACGAGCGTCGAGCCCGCCTGCATCAGCGCTTTGCCCGGAGGGGTGTCGCTGTCGAGGCCGTCCAGCTTGGCCTCGACAGCGTTGAACCCCCGGGTCATGTTGGCGCCGTGATCGGCGTCTCCGATGGCCGCATCGAGTTGGGTGAGATAGTCGCGCTGCTCGGAGATCGATGCAGCGCAGGCGCGCATCCAACGGGTCACGGTCTCGGTGTTCACGTCGCCCTCCCTCACTCGATGGGCTACGCGCCCCAGCGCAGCGCAGCCGTCTTCACGGGAGCATCCCACAGACCGGTCAGCTCGTCATCGAGCTGGAGCAGCGTGATCGAGCACCCCGCCATCTCCAGGCTCGTGATGTAGTTGCCGACCAGGCTGCGGGTGACGCTGATGCCACGGGCGTCGAGGTTCTTCGTGACGGCGTTGAAGAGCAGATAGAGCTCGATCAGCGGCGTGCCGCCGAGCCCGTTCACGAAGGCCAGCACCGACGCGCCCTTCGAGACGCCGAGGTCGCTCACGATCGGCTCGAGCATCTCCTCGACGATGTCGTCGGCGGACTTCATCTTCTCGCGCCGCCGGCCCGGCTCGCCGTGGATGCCGACGCCGACCTCGATCTCATCCGCGGGGAGGTCGAAGATCGGCGTGCCCGAGCTGGGCGTCGCGCATGACGTCAGCGCGACCCCGAACGAGCGGCCGCTCTCGTTGACCTTGCGACAGATGCCGGCGACGTCGGCGAGCGACCCGCCCGCCTCGGCCTTTGCGCCGGCGATCTTCTCGGCCAGCACGGTCGCGCCCGTCCCGCGCCGCCCGGCGGTGTAGAGGCTGTCCTGCACGGCCACGTCGTCGTCGAGCACGACGGACTGCACCTCGATGCCGTCGTCCTCGGCCAGCTCGGCGGCCAGCTTGAAGTTGAGCACGTCGCCGGTGTAGTTCTTGACGATGTGCAGGACGCCGGCGCCGCCGTTCACGGCCTTCGTCGCCTCGGCCATCTGATCTGGCACGGGCGAGGTGAACACGGCGCCCGCGCACGCGGCGTCGAGCATGCCGGTGCCGACGAAGCCGCCGTGCATCGGCTCGTGGCCCGAGCCGCCGCCGGAGACGAGCCCGACCTTCCCGGCCACGGGCGCGTCGGCGCGGATGACAAGCTGGTTTGCGAGATCGACGCGGACGAGGCCGGCGTGCGCCGTCGCGATGCCGGCCAGCGCCTCGGGCACGACCGTCTCGGGATCGTTGATGAACTTCTTCACCACTGCCGTATGGGTGCTCATGGTGGCGCTGCTCCTCCTGATCGTGGGGCCGGGGCGGGCGGGCGCGTGCCCGCGCGACCACGCGGGCGAGGTGGATCCGGCGTCTGCGCTTCCGCCCGTGAGCCCCCGAGGTGGGAGTGGCTGGGTGGTCGCTTCACGATCCGGATCTCCTCGCTCCCGCGCGCTGCCGCTTCGGTGTCGAGTACTCCTGGGCCAGAGTTCGACAATGCCGAACAACATTCAGGACAATAGAGCACGCTGCGATCGGTGTCAAGCGGGCCGGATCGGGCTGCTCACGGACGCGTTCACCATGCCCTGATCGACATACCAGGCCAGCGTGCGCCGCACCATCTCGTCGAAGGAGCGGTAGTGCAGGCCGAGCTCCGCGGTGGCCCGCGAGCCGTCGTAGGCGTGACCGTGCAGGAGCGTCGCCACCATCTCCCGGCACAGCTTCGGGCGGCGTCCGCGTACTCGCGCCGCGGCCGCCGTCACGTCGGCCGCCGCGAGCGCCACCGGCCGCGGCAGCGTGAGCGCGCGCCGCTCGATCCCGGTGATCCGCGTGAGCGTCGCGATCGCCTCGTCGGTCGTCACGCACACGCCGGCGAGCAGGTAGCGGCGGCCGGCCTGTCCGCGGGCCTCGGCCAGGAGATGGCCCTCGCTGCAGTCGTCCACGTCGACGAGGCTGAACCGCGACCGCACGAGCGCGCGCAGGTGGCCGTTGGCATAGTCGAGGATCAGGCGCGCCGTTCCGCCGGTGCGTCCGGGCCCCTGCACCGACGCCGGGTTGACGCAGACGAGCTCGACGCCGTGGCGCTCGGCCTCGCGCACGGCCGCCCGCTCGGCCTCGTACTTGGAGCGCTCGTACGCCGACAGGAACCACCCCCGGTGCGGCGTGTCCTCGGTGGCGGTCACGCCGCGCGCCTCCCCGATCGTCGCCGCCGACGACGTGTAGACGATCCGGCGCACGCCGGCGCGGCCGCAGGCGGAGACGACGTTCTCGGTGCCGGCCACGTTCGCGGCCCGCATCGGGCCGGGGTCGCGCATGCAGAAGCCGTTCATCCCGGCGACGTGATAGGCCACCTCACACCCGCGGGCGGCCGCCTCCACCGACTCGGGCGCGAGGATGTCGCCGGCGACGACCTCGGCCCCCAGCGCCAGCAGGCCGGCGGCCGCCTCCGGCCGCCGGGACAGCACCCGCACCTCGCGGCCGTCGGCCAGCAGGCGCCGGGCGATCCCGCCGCCGACGAACCCGGTCGCCCCGGTGACGAGGATCGCCGTCACGTCTCGGTGCCCGAGGCCGCGCCGGTCAGCGACCCGGAGAACCGCACGAGGTACTCGACGGCCGAGGCGACCGTGATCA
Source organism: Gaiellales bacterium (assembly GCA_036494095.1). GTDB lineage: Bacteria > Actinomycetota > Thermoleophilia > Gaiellales > JAICJC01 > JAICJC01. Next base: position 48,135 of record DASXOR010000075.1, read on the forward strand.
GGGCGGCGGCCAGCATCGCCACCTCGTCCAGCCGCAGCGGGCCGACGTCGAGATCCGGGTGCAGGATGGCGAGCAGGATGGCGAGGAACTGCGTGTTGGTCTTGAGCTTCCCCCAGATCGAGGGCTTCATGACGACGCCGTCGGCCGCGATCAGGCCGCGCAGCCCCATGATCACGAGCGCGCGGCCGATGATGATGGTGGCGATCCAGGCCGACGCCCGCCCCACCGACACGAGCGCCACGAGCGTGCCCGACGTGAGCAGCTTGTCGGCGGTCGTGTCGATGAACGACCCGAGCGTGCTCGTGAGCAGCCAGCGCCGGGCCAGATACCCGTCGAGGGTGTCGGTGACGGCGGCGAGCGCGAAGAGCGCCGCCGCGGCCTCGTCGACGCCGCGGCCCGCGTCCGCGAGGACGAGCGCCATCACCACCGGCACGGCCACCACCCGCACCGAGCTCAGGGCGGTGAGCATGCCTTCCGAACGTCTCATCACTGCCGTCGCCGGCACGGCGCCTGCCCATGGCGGCGGTCCCGACGGTAGTCGGCGGTCGGCGGCACGTCGGGAACCATAACCGAGGGGTGCAGCGCGCGTCCGGCCCCCGAGCGCGGCCGCGACAGGGGTCGGCGGCCGTGCCGCGGTGTGTCTGGGAGCCCCCGAATTCCGTCTCTGCAAGCGGGTTTGCCGCAAGGGTGTGACGAAGTTGACAAAGCCCCGTGCGTCGACTAGGTTGACGATCGGCCAGAGTTCGGTGATGCCGAATCACGTTCATGTCTAGGGGGCTGCCAACGTGTTGTCGGCCCCTTCCCGAAGGTGGGAGGAGGAGCGCATGTACGTTCTCGTCTCGATGGCTGACCGTGAAGGAGCGTCGACGTGACTGTCCTGACGTTCAACAGCGGTACCGTCTTCTTGTCCGAGACTGTCGGCACGGCCCTGCTGATCCTGCTGGGCTGCGGCGTCGTCGCCGGCGTCCTGCTGGCACATTCGAAGGCCCAGAATTCGGGCTGGATCGTGATCACGTTCGGATGGGGGCTCGGCGTCATGGTGGGCGCGGCGTCCGTGGCCGACTACGGCGGCGCGAGCCTGAACCCGGCGGTGACGCTGGGCATCTGGGCGGCCGGCGGGTTCAACTCCACTTTCGGCGACAAGATCCCGATCTACATCGCCGGGGAGTTCTGCGGCGCGTTCATCGGGGCGATCCTGGTGTACCTCGCCTACTACTTGCACTGGAAGGACACCGAGGATCCCGGCCTCAAGCTGGCCGTGTTCTCGACCGGCCCGGCGGTGCGCAACTACGGGTGGAACCTGGTCACAGAGATCATCGGCACGTTCGTGCTGGTGTTCGGCATCTTCGCCGTCACCGGCAACTCCGGCATCGCCCGCAGTGGCACGGGCATCCTGTTCGTCGCCCTGATCGTCGTCGGCATCGGCCTCTCGCTGGGCGGGCCGACGGGGTATGCCATCAACCCCGCCCGCGACCTGGGTCCGCGGATCATCCACGCGCTCCTGCCCATCCCGGGGAAGGGCTCGTCCGACTGGGCCTACTCCTGGGTTCCCGTGGTCGGGCCGCTGATCGGCGGTCTCTTGGGCGGCATCCTCTACCACGCGTTCTACCCGATCAGCTAGGAGGCTCCAACCAATGTCGAAGTACGTTGCAGCGATCGACCAGGGTACGACCAGCACCCGGTGCATGGTGTTCGACCACTCGGGACGGGTCGTCTCGGTCGATCAAAAGGAGCACGAGCAGATCTTCCCGCAGCCCGGCTGGGTCGAGCACTCGCCGACGGAGATCTGGGAACGTACGCAGGAGGTCGTGACCGGCGCGCTGCGCAAGGGCGACCTGACCACCGCCGACCTGGCTGCGGTCGGCATCACGAACCAGCGCGAGACGACGGTGGTGTGGGATCGCAAGACCGGCACCCCCGTCCACAACGCGATCGTGTGGCAGGACACGCGCACGGATCGCATCTGCGACGAGCTGGCCCGTGACGGCGGCCAGGACCGGTTCCGGACGCAGGTCGGCCTGCCGCTCGCGACCTACTTCTCCGGCCCGAAGGTGAAGTGGATCATCGACAACGTCCCGGGCGTCAAAGAGCGGGCGCAGAGCGGGGACATCGTGTTCGGCAACATGGACACCTGGGTGGTGTGGAACCTGACCGGGGGCCCGGACGGCGGCGTCCACATCACCGATCCGACCAACGCGTCGCGCACGATGCTGATGGATCTCGCCACCCTCGATTGGGACGACGCGATCCTCGACACCATGGGCATCCCGCGGGCGATGCTGCCCGAGATCAAGTCGTCGAGCATGGAGTACGCGAAGGCCAAGGGCGTCCTCGACGGCATCCCGGTGGCCGGGATCCTGGGAGATCAGCAGGCGGCCGTGTTCGGCCAGACGTGCTTCTCGGTCGGCGAGGCTAAGAACACGTACGGCACCGGCAACTTCCTGCTGCTCAACACCGGCACCACGCCGGTGCAGTCGGAGAACGGGCTCCTGACGACCGTCGGCTACAAGATCGGCGATCAGGACGCCGTGTACTGCCTCGAGGGCGCGATCGCGGTCACCGGATCGCTGGTGCAGTGGCTGCGCGACAACATCGGCCTGTTCAACAGCGCTCCCGAGATCGAGGCGCTGGCCCGCACGGTTGACGACAACGGCGGCTGCTACTTCGTGCCGGCGTTCTCGGGCCTGTTCGCGCCGTACTGGAAGAGCGACGCGCGCGGGGCGATCGTCGGGCTCACCCGCTACGTCAACAAGGGCCACATCGCCCGGGCCGTGCTCGAGGCGACCGCGTTCCAGACCAAGGAGGTCGTCGACGCGATGAACGCCGACTCCGGCGTTCCGCTGACCGCGCTCAAGGTCGACGGCGGGATGGTGCAGAACAACCTGCTCATGCAGTTCCAGGCGGACATCCTGGACGTGCCCGTGGTACGTCCGGTGGTCGCCGAGACAACGTCCCTGGGAGCCGCGTACGCCGCCGGCCTGGCGGTCGGCTTCTGGGGCGAGATCGAGGACCTGCGCGCCAACTGGGGCAAGGACCACGAGTGGACGCCGTCGATGGACGGCGCCCGCCGTGACCACGAGTACCACATGTGGAAGAAGGCCGTGACGCGCACGTTCGACTGGGTCGAATCAGAGGAACATGCCCATGCCTGACGGTTCGGAAAAGGAACACGGTCACGGCGACTACGCCCGCGGTGAGGAGACGACCCCGCCCGACGAGCACCACGGCGACTTCGCCGAGGGCCAGGAGGGCGAGCACCCCGATCACGCAAAGAAGGGGAGCTTCGCCGAGGGCCAGGAAGATGACCCCGAGCACGAGGACGAGCACGAGGGCAGCTTCGCCGAGGGCCAGGAGGACGACGAGTAGCTCCGATCGAGGAGCCAATCGGGGGGACGAGGGGCCGGCGGTCCGCGCCGGCCCCTCGAAGGCGTAAAGTGCTCTTGTGATCGAGACGCAGGTGCTGGTCGTCGGCGGTGGTGCGACGGGCGTCGGAGTCGCCCGCGACGCCGCCTTGCGGGGCCTGTCCGTGGTGCTGGTCGAGCGGCGGGATCTGGCCGAGGGCACGACCGGGCGCTTCCACGGGCTGCTGCACTCGGGTGGCCGCTACGCCGTGAAGGATGCGCATTCGGCGCGGGAGTGCATCGACGAGAACCGCATCCTGCGCCGCATCGCCGCCCGTTGCGTCGAGGACACCGGCGGCCTGTTCGTGTGCACGCCGGCCGACGACGCCGAGTTCGGCGACCGGTTCCGGACCGGGTGCGTCGACTCCGGCATCCCCGTCGAGGAGATCGACCCGGCCGAGGCCCTGCGGCGCGAGCCGCGCCTGAACCCCGGCCTCCGGCGGGCGTTCGACGTGCCCGACGGCGCGCTCGATGTGTGGAAGCTCGTCGGTGCCTGCGCCGAGGACGTCCGCCGCCACGGCGGCACCGTGCTCACCTACCACGACGTCGTCGCGGTCACCGTCGAGGGGGACGGCGTCTGCGGCGCGCGCGTGCGCGACACGCGCACAGGAGAGGAGACCGAGGTGCGGGCGCAGATGACCGTGAGCGCCACCGGCGCGTGGGCCGGCCAGTTGGCCGCGATGGCCGGTTGCACGGTGCACGTGCGCGGCGGCCGCGGCGTGATGGTGGCCCTGAACCATCGCCTCGCCCACGCCGTCCTGAACCGGTGCCGCATCCCCGCCGACTCCGACATCCTGGTTCCGGCGCACACCGTCTCGGTGATCGGCACCACCGATACGCCCGTCGAGGATCCCGACGACCACAGCATCCCGGCGGCGGACGTGCGCAAGCTCCTCGACGAGGGCTCCGAGCTCGTCCCGCACCTGCGCGAGGCGCGGGCGCTGCGGGC
>DASXOR010000076.1:0-1933 GCA_036494095.1 Gaiellales bacterium
TGATACCGACCTCGTGAAGGCACTCATGTGGCATGGGGGCGGCGAGCTCCGCTACGGCGACGAGGCCGCCCCACGGACCGGCGCCGGCACCGTCCCGTTCCGGGTCACGCTCGCCGGGGTGTGTGGATCCGACCTGCATCCCTACCGCGGCCACCACGGGCCGCGCACGCCGCCGCTCGTGCTCGGCCACGAGGCCATCGGCCGTGTCGACGGCGACGAGCGCCTCTACGTCGTCTTCCCGATCGTGTCCTGCGGCGCCTGCCCGGCGTGCCTGCGCGGCGAGGAGAACCTGTGCGCGACCCGCGGCCTGCTCGGGCTCGATCGGCAGGGCGTGTTCGCCGAGACGGTGGCCGTCGCTCCCGGCTCCCTGACGCCGATCCCGGCGTCCGTCGACGACCGGGTGGCCGTGCTCACCGAGCCGTTCGCCTGCGCGGTCTCGGCCCTGCGCTACGCCGGCGCCACCCCGGGGCAGCACGTGCTCGTCGTGGGCGGCGGTCCGATCGGGCTGCTCACCACCTACGCCTGCGCGATCCAGGGGATCGAGGTGTCGGCCGTCGAGCCCGTCGCGGCCCGCCGCGCGCTCGCCGCCGAGCTCGGGGCGACGCGGGTGGCGGCGGCGGTCTCGGACGCGAGCTTGCCCGTGGCCGACATCGCCATCGACGCGGTCGGGATCGAAGCCACCTGGCAGGGCGCGATCGCCCGTGTGCGCACCGGCGGCTCGGTGACGGTCATCGGCCTCGGCCAGGCCGACGGCGCCGTGGCGGTCGGCGACATGGTGCGGCGCGCGATCACCCTGCGCGGCCATTACGCCTACACGCGGGCCGACTTCGACGCCGCCCTTGCCCTGCTGGCCGAGCATCCCCCCAGCCTCGACTGGGTGACGGTGATGCCGCTCCGCGACGGCGCCGAGGCCTTCCGCCGGCTCGTCGAGGAGCCGGCGGGGACGATCAAGGCGCTGCTGGCGGTCTAGCTCGCGACCGTCGGGATCGTGGCGATCTGCAGGAAGCCGCACCCGCCGACGGAGATGGTGGCGAACTGCAGCCGCGACTTCTGCGACGTGTTCGACTTGGGGGCGGCGTGCGTGGTCGGCGCTGTCGAGCACAGGCCGATGACACCGCTCGTGAGGCCGGCGGAGGCGGCGGGTGCGCGCCCTGCGGATGCATCAGAAACCTGCGTCGTCTCACCCACCTGCCTCCGTCTTCGCCACTTGCCCCCGCATGCGACTCCAGGAACGTTGCCGCGTGAGCGCTAGATGAGACCTTCGCGGACGGCTTGGGCGACCGCCTGCGAGCGCGTCTTCGCGTGCAGCTTGGTGGTCACGTCGTGCATGACGGCCTTGATCGTGCGCTCGCTGTAGCTCAGCCGCTCGGCCACCTCGCGGGTCGGCAGGCCGTCCGCGACGAGCCGCAGGACGTTGCGCTCGCGCGTCGTCAGCGCGGTCAGCGACAGGCCGCGCGGCTCGAGCACGTCGCGCGAGACCACCGCCAGGGTGCGCAGCAGGCTGCCGAGGACGTCGGGTGGCAGCACGCCTGCGCCGGAGTGGACGGCGCGCACGCCGGCTGCCAGCGTCTCGGGCGTGAGCGTGTCCTTGGTCAGGTAGCCGCACGCGCCGGCCTGGACGGTGTCGAGCAGCCCGGGCTCGTCGAACGCCGCAGCGCAGATCAGCACCCGCGGCCGGCCGGCGGGCCGCAGCCGGCGCACGAGCTCGCAGCTGCCCTCGACGTCGCCGTCGAGGACGACCACGTCCGCGCTTGCGAGGTTGGGATCGAGCTCCGCAGAGCGGGGCCCGTCGGCCTCCCACACCTCGTCGATCTCCGCGAGCGCGGCGAGGCTGGCCACGAGCCCGCGGCGGTAGATCGGATGTGGATCGATGATGTAGACCCGCACGGCACCCCCACCGCACCGTTTGCTCAGTCGCTCCGCACGCGAGATA
>DASXOR010000077.1:0-4206 GCA_036494095.1 Gaiellales bacterium
CGCCGAGGCCAGCGCCCGGTCGTCGATCACACCCATCGCCGCAAGCCGGTCGAGCACCTCGGTCGCATCCTCGGCCGGGAGCCCCCACTCCCCCAGCCGGCGGGCGAGCTCGGCACGTGACCGCGCGCGGCGGGCGATCAGCCGCAGTGCCCGCCGTTCGGCGGCGTCGGCCGCGCCGGCCCGCTCGAGCGCAGCCTGACCTTCCGCGTCGAGCTCAGCCCCCACCGCCAGACCATGCTCGGACAGCCGGCGGTCATGTACGACGACGCGCTCACCCGCCCCGAGCACGACCTCGACCACGGGATCGCCGGGGCGCGGCCGGCGCAGTCCGATGACCGTCGTCACGGCTGTCCCCGGCTCCTCGGCCTCCCCTTGCCCCTACTCGACCGACGCCAGGGACGCTCCGTTGGACGTCGCGCCGGTGTTGTCGTCGTCCGCCTCCACAGAGCCCGTCCGCGGCAGCTTGACCGGTGGCTCTGTCGTCGCCTTGCGTGTCGGGACGACGGTCTCCGGCACGGCTGCCTGGATGCCCTCGAGCAGCTTGGCGGTGACGTCGGGGTGCTCGACGAGGAACGCCTTCACGTTCGTGCGTCCCTGACCCAGCCGCTCCTCTCCGAAGGAGAAGTACGAGCCGGACTTCTGGATCAGCTTGTGCTCCAGCGCCACGTCCAGCACCGATCCCTCCCACGAGATCCCCTCGCCATAGGCGATGTCGAACTCGGCCTGCTTGAACGGCGGGGCCACCTTGTTCTTGACCACCTTCACCCGGCAGCGGTTGCCGACGGCCTCGGTGCCCTCCTTCAGCGTCTCGATGCGGCGGATGTCGAGCCGCACCGACGAGTAGAACTTGAGCGCACGGCCGCCCGGTGTCGTCTCGGGGGATCCGAACATGACGCCGATCTTCTCGCGCAGCTGGTTCGTGAAGATGCAGATCGTGCCCGTACGGTTGAGCGTGCCGGCGATCTTGCGCAGCGCCTGGCTCATCAGGCGGGCCTGGAGGCCGACGTGGGAGTCGCCCATCTCGCCCTCGATCTCCGCCCGCGGCACGAGCGCCGCCACCGAGTCGATCACGAGCACGTCGAGCGCTCCCGACCGGATCAGGAGCTCGGCGATCTCGAGCGCCTGCTCGCCGTTGTCGGGCTGGCTCAGGAGCAGGTCGTCGACGTTCACGCCGATGCGGCGGGCGTACGCCGGGTCCATCGCGTGCTCGGCGTCGATGAACGCCGCCAGGCCGCCGGTGCGCTGGGCCTCGGCGATGACGTGGTAGCACAGCGTGGTCTTGCCCGAGGACTCGGGCCCGAACACCTCGCACACGCGCCCGCGTGGCAGGCCGCCGATGCCCAGGGCGAGGTCGAGCGACAGCGCCCCGGTCGAGACGGCGTCGATCGCGATCGCCGGGGCATCGCCCATCTTCATGACCGCGCCCTTGCCGAACTGGCGCTCGATCTGGCTGACTGCTGCCTCGAGGGCTTGCTCTCGCTCCATGCGTCTCTCCACCTTCCTCTCGGCGCGCCCCCGCGACGCGCCGGTCGTATTGTCGCAGCCGGGTCCGACGTGGTCGGGCTCCCGAACAGATGTTCGCAGATACTAGAGGCGCGGTCGGACGCGGTTCAAGGCCGCGGGTGTGCCGAGGCCGAAACGACATGCGCGCGCAGCAGGTGCAGACCTGCGACGGCGGCCCTGGCCCGGACGATCGCGCGGTCGCCGGGGACGTCCATCTGGCGGCGATCCTCGCCGGCGGGCGAGGAGACGTGGAGGTACACGAGCCCGACCGGCTTTTCGGGGGTGCCGCCGCCCGGGCCGGCGATCCCGGTCACCGCGACCGCGACGTCGGCTCCCAGCCGCTCGCGCGCGCCGGCGGCCATCGCCGCTGCAGTCTCGGGGCTGACCGCTCCGTGCCGGGTGAGCACCTCCGCGGGCACGCCCAGAAGCGCGTGCTTGAGCTCGTTCGAGTACGTCACGATGCCGCCCGCGAACACGTCCGAGCTGCCCGGGATGTCCGTCAGCCGCGCGGCCACCATGCCGCCGGTGCAGGACTCGGCGGCCGCCGCCGTCCAGCCCCGCTCGCGGAGCAGTCCGAGGACGATCTCCGGCAGCTCGCGCTCGTCTGTCCCGAACACGTGCTCGCCGAGGGCGGCCGTCATCCGCTCCCGCAGCGCGGCCCCTCCCGCCTCGCCCCCGGGCTCGGCCCGGATGTCGATCTCGATCTCGAAGTTGCGCGCGCAGATGCTCGTCTCGACGCCGGGCGGGTCGCCGCCGGCGGCCGCAAACAGGTCGGCCACATGCGACTCGCCGATGCCGTAGGTGCGCAGCAGCCAGCGCCGCCGCGGCTCCGCCCGCCCGAAGAGCTCGCCGAGCGAGGGGTGGTCGGGCGCCATCGTCCACAGACGCCGCAGCTCGGACGGGACTCCGGGCAGCACCACGACGTATGCGTCCCCGACCGCCATCACCAGCCCCGGCGCGGTGCCCGCGATGCCGAGCACCTCGGCGCCGGCCGGGATCTGAGCCTGCTTGCGGTTGCCGGCATCGAATCCGCTGCGGTCGAGGCCGTAGCGGATGGCGACGCCGTCGGTCCAGCGGTCGATCCGCGCCAGCACCTCCTCGTCCAGGACGAGGTCGGCGCCGGCCACCTGGGCGAGCGCCTCGACCGTGCGGTCGTCATGCGTGGGGCCGAGCCCGCCCGACGTCACCACGAGGTCGGCCGAATCGAGCATCAGGCGCAGGCCTGCGCAGATATCCGAGAGCTCATCCCCGACGACGAGCGTGCGCCGCAGCGAGAACCCGAGCCGCTCCAGCGCGGCGGCCAGGTGCGGGCCGTTCTGGTCGGCGATGACCCCTCGCAGGAGCTCGTTGCCCGTGAGCAGGATGGAGGCGGTCGGTCTGCTCAAGCCGCGTGGGCGCCCGCGGAGTCCAGGCGCAGCCGCTGCCCCGCCGCGACCTGCGGCAGGATCACCTGGTGGCCGTTGATGGCGAGCGTGACGTTGCCGGGCGCTCCGAAGGCCACGTAGACCGGCTTGCGCGACGTGAATGCGACCGTGGGATGCGCGGCCGGGTCGACGGTGACGCCGTTTGCGCCGAGGTCGAGGCCGCCGCTGGCGACGACCGCCTTGCCGCCCGGCGATCCGATGGTCGCCTCGACCCACGTCGCGGCGGAGAGCGTGATTACGACGTGGAAGCCGGTCTGCTGCTTGTGAGCCTGTGTGGAGCTGGTGGGAGCCGTCGTCACGCCCGCGGTGGTCGTCCCGGTCTTGTGCGTACTCTGGGACGTGTTCGTGTTGTACGGGGCGGTCGGCGGGGACGGGAAGCGCAGGGCGAGCACGACCAGGACCGAGACCGCCACGATCGCCGCGAGGGCGATCATGATCAGGTTCGACTCGCGCCGCTGCCGCCGCTGCTGCGGGCGCGATCGCGGCCGCGATGCGATCGGGGTGTGCTCGACCGCCGCCCGCGGATCGTGGTGGCGGGAGTTGAACTCGTCGACGAACGGCTGCCCGTCCAGCCCCAGGTACTCCGCGTATGCGCGCAGGAAGCCCTTCGTATAGGTTGGCCCCGGGAGGATGTGGAAATCCTCGTCCTCGAGCGCGCGGATGTACCGCGTGCGGATGGCCGTCTCCGCCTCGACCTGACCGTAGCTCAGGCCGCGACGTTCACGGGCTTCTCTGAGTGAGCTCCCGATCTCGAACATGGCAAGGTCGCCGCCCCCGACGGCGTGGTGCAGAGTGTACCGATGGAGGGGAGTTCAGGGCGCGAGGGTCGGCACCGGGGCGGTCTCGGCGCGGACCGTGTCCTCGACGTGCTGGAGCCGGTCGACCTCCGTCAGGGCGACTGCCGGCGAGATCCACGAGAACCCGATGGCGTCCTCGCGCAGGCCCTCCACCGCCACTCCCGGTTGGAAGATGCCGTCCTGAACGCTGCGCACGGTCTCGGCCACGACCACCGCCGGCCGCGGCCCGAGCAGCGCCAGCATGTGCGCTTCGGACAGGCGCATGGGCGCGATGACGAGCGCGCCGGGGGCGGATGGCCGGCAGGACGGGTCGGGGACGTAGACGACGGCCGCCGCCGTGGCCCCGCCGCACGCGACCGACGTCGCCGAGACCCCGCCGCGCACGGCCGCGGCCCCCGCCCGGAACGCCGCCGCGAGCACGTGCACGGGCTCGGCGACGGCGATCCGGGGCGCCCGCAGCGCCGCCAGCGTGCCGGCCAGAT
>DASXOR010000078.1:0-8793 GCA_036494095.1 Gaiellales bacterium
CGGCCACGCGGTCGCCTGCCTGCAGGGCGGAGCACACGCCGACGGCACACGCCTCCTGGCCCGTGTACAGGTGCACCGTCCCGTGCACCTCGCCGCGCAGGAACAGCCGCTGCATCTCGTCCTCGAACGCGCGGATGCGCACCATCTGCCCGTACAGGTCGAGCAGACCTCCCCGCTCGACCGCCGCCACGGCGGGGCTCGACCCCGAAGCTTCGCTCACCCGTCTCCCTCAACGATTCGCCGACGCTGGTCTCTGCAAACGATTGCAAAGCGCGCTCGGGTTGTCAAGCCGAATACCCGTCGAGCCTCCCCGGGAACCGCGGAGCATCTCGTGGTATCCACTAGATTGCGGCATCGCCGCGTCGTCGAACACGCTGGTCGTCTCCGGGCACGGGCTCGCGCCGGCCGATGTGGCCGACGTGGCGCTGCGCGGCCGCTCGGTCGAGGTCGCGGCGGCCGCGCGCGAGCGCATGCAGGCCGCGCGCAGTGCGCTCGAGCGGGCGCTCTCCGAGGGCCGCCAGGTGTACGGACTGACGACGGGCCTTGGCCCCCGCGTGGTCGAGCCGGTCGCGCCCGAGCAGGCCGGCGAACAGGCGGCCAGGATCGTGCGCGGCCGGGCGACGGCCGTTGGGGAGCCGCTGGCGACGGCCGGCGTCCGGGCGACGCTGCTCGCCCGCCTGAACGGCCTGTGCGCCGGCGGCGCCGGTGCCTCCCCGGCCGTTGCGGAGACGCTCGCAGCCATGCTGAACGGGGGCGTGCACCCGGTCATCCCCCGCACGGGATCGATCGGCGCCGGCGACCTGTGCCTGCTCGCGCACGTCGGGCTGGTGGTGCTCGGCGAGGGCGAGGCCGAGGTCGGCGGCGAGCGCATGGCCGGGGGCGAGGCACTGCGCGCGGGCGGCATCGAGGTGCCGCCCATCGGCCCGGGTGACGGGCTCGCGCTCTGCAACGCGTCGTCGGTGGCCGCGGGCATCGCCGCCCTCGCGGTCGACGCGGGCGACCGCCTGCTGGACGCCGTCCAGATCGCCGCCGCGCTCTCGATGGAGGGCTTCCGCGCATCGACGACGCCGATCGACGCCCACGTCGCCGGCGCCCATGCCGCCCCCGGCCAGGAGTGGGAGGCGGCCGGGCTGCGCGAGCTCCTGCGCGGCGGCTCCCTGCTCGAGGCGCGGACGTCGCGGCGGCTGCAGGATCCGCTCAGCTTCCGCTGCGCAAGCCACGTGCACGGCACCCTGCGGTGGACGCTCGACCTGCTCGCCGTGGCCGCGCACGCCGCCCTGAACGGTGCCGGAGACAACCCGCTTGTGCTGGCCGGCGGCGAGGTCGTCTCGACCGGGAACTTCCACACGCCGGCGCTGGCCGTCGCCCTCGACGCCACGGCGATCGCGATCGCCCAGACCGCCGGCCCGGCCGCCGAGCGCCCGGCCCGGCTTGCCACCGACCGGCTGAGCGGGCTGGCGGCCAACCTCACCAGGGCGGGCGACGGCCGCTCGGGCGTCGCGCCACTTCTGAAGACGGCGCAGGCCCTGGCCGTCGAGATCCGGCATCTGGCCGCGCCGCTTGCCATCGACCCCCGCTTCGGTGCCGACGGCGTCGAGGACGACTCGACGAATGCCGCCGCCGCGGCGCTGCGGGTCGAGGCGCAGCTCGGGCTGCTCGGCCGCCTGATCGGCCTCGAGCTCGTGTGCGCCGCACAGGCGGTCGACCTCGCGGCGCCCGCCCGACTCGGCCGCGGCACCGCCACCGCTCACGCCTGCGTCCGCGAACAGGTGGCGCCGCTCGCCGACGATCGCCCGCTGGGCGTCGACGTGGAACGGGTTGCGCGGGAGCTGGTGGCCTCGGGGGTGCTGCGCGAGCGGGTGCGCGAGGCGGTGCGGTGGCCGGACTCGAGCTGACCTACCTGACCGGCGCGGATATCGACGCGCTCGAGCTGTCGGCCGGCGACATCCTCACGGCGGTGTCGGACGTGCTCGCCGCACAGGGCCGGGGCGAGACGGTGATCGAGCCCCGCGTCCACCTCTTCCCGGGCGGCGGCGCCGACGGGCACTTCAACGTCCTGCGCGGTGCCCTGCCCCTGGCGGCCGTCGCCGGCGTGAAGGTGGTGGGCGACTACGTCGGAAACCACGAGCGCGGGCTGCCGTCGGAGCTGGCTCTGCTCACGCTCTACGACGCCTCCACCGGCGCGCCGACGGCGATCCTGGACGCGACCGCGATCACCGCCATGCGCACGGGCGCGGTGACGGCCGTGGGCGCCCGCCACCTGGCCCGCCCCGGGAGCCGAGTGCTCGCGCACATCGGCAGCCGCGGCACCGCGGAGTGGAACGTGCGCCTGCTCTGCCACGTCCTGCCCCGCCTGGAAGAGGTGCGCATCCACTCGCGCACGGCCGCGAGCCGCACGGCGCTCGCCGCCCGCCTCGGGCGCGAGCTCGGCCTGCCTGTCCGCGCGGTCGACGGCTGGGAGGAGTGCGTCCGCGGTGCCGACGTCGTCGTCGAGGCGACCCGGCTGGTCACCCCCGAGCCGCTGCTGCGCACCGAGTGGATCGCGCCGGGGGCACTGGTCGTCCCCTACGGCACCGTGAGCGCGGTCGCGCTCGATCTGACCGACATCATGGACAAGATCGTGGTCGACGACTGGGGCCAGGCTCAGGCGGGGCCGCTCGGCGCGCTGCGCGCGCACGTCGACTCGGGCCGGCTGTCCGAGGCCAACCTGCACGCCGAGCTGGGCGAGATCGTCTGCGGCGCTCGGCCCGGTCGCGAGCACGACTCCGAGCGGATCCTGCTCTGGCACCGCGGCCTCAGCCTGACCGACATCGCGCTCGGCCGGGCGATGCTCGCCCGCGCCGCGGAGCGCGGGATCGGGACGCGGCTGCCGTACCGCTAAGGACAAAGGCCGGCCGGGGAGCGGACTCCCCGGCCGGCCTCGCTGGGTTGGACTAGAAGGTGACGGTGATCGTCGGCGACCAGCCGGAGCTGTTGCCGCCGGACGTCGTCCGCACCTGGAACCGGTAGGCGCCGGGGACGCCACCGGGGTTGAACGTGTACGTGTTGGTGTTCACGCCCGTGCCACCGGGCGCCGGGGAGAACGTGCCCGCGCCTGGGGCCTTCACCTGGACGTCGGTCGTGACGCCGGCCGGGTAGGAGGTGGCGACCGTGATGTCGATGTTCGCGCCGTTGACAGCACCCTGCGGCGTTACCGTGATCTGGCCGTGCTGCGTGTCGCTGCCGACGGTCGAGCTGTAGTTGAACCGGCCTGCCGTGGTGAACATGAACGAGTAGTTCATGCCCGGCGTCAGCGGGCCCGTCGAGCCGAACAGGCCCATCCCGCTCGAGTCGGTGATGTTGTGCGACTTGCCGCCGTCGTTGAGCCACCGCACCGTCGTCGCCTTCTTCGCCGCGCCGGTCACGAGGGCGATGCCCTGCGTGGCGGGGACGAATCGCCCGTCGTACATGGTCACCCAGCTCGAGTGACCCTGCGCGGCCGGGAAGACCCCGATCTTGTTGCCGTGGCTCTCGCTCAACCAGACGTTGCCGTCGGCGCCCGCGACCACACCAGCGGGCTTCGAGCCTGGGGTCGGGACCGGGAACGTCGACACGACACCGGCGGTGGTGACGCGGGCGAGGTTGTTGCCCGTCTGCTCGGTGACGTACAGGTTCCCGTCGGGTGCGCTGGCGATGCCCGTCGGATGCCCGCCGACCGGGAAGTTGGTCTTGACCGGCGTGGGGGCGGTGGTGATGCGCGTGACCCGGTTCGTGCCCGGATCGGCCACCCAGACGTTGCCGTCGTTGCCGGAGGTGATCCGCGACGGAGCGGCGGCGCCGGTCAGCGCCACCTGGGTGATCGCCTTGCCCATCGTGACCCGCGCGACCCTGTTCGAGCCCGTCTCGGACACCCACAGGGCGCCGTCGGGACCGCTCGTGATGCGGGTCGGGCTGGATCCAGCGGGCAGGGTGACGAACGGCGACACCTTGTGGGTCGCGATCGTCAGCTTGTGGACGGTGTGCGTCGCGGCCTCGACGAAGTAGAGATTGCCGTCGGGCCCGGGCGTGATGCCGCGTGGGCTGACGCCCTTCGGCAGCAGGATCTGCGTGATCTTGCCGCTCGCCAGGCGCCCGATCTTGCTGGCGGCCGCCTCGGTGAACCAGATCGCGCCGTCGGAGCCGGTCGCGATGCCGATCGGGTTGCTCTTGGCCGTCGGGATCAGGATGCCGCCGATCAGGCCGCCCTTCGTGATGTGACCGATCTTGTTGGTGGCCGAGTCGACGAAGTAGATGTTGCCGTCGATGCCGAGCGTCATATCGCCCGGCTGGTTCCCCGCACTCTTGATTGCGAATTCGTGGATCGTCCGCGTTGCAGCCCCCGCGGGGCCTGCCGTGGCAGCTACGGCCACTGCAAGCAGACCGATCGACGCCAGCACCCGGCCGGCGTGTCGACGATGCGACATGTGCCCATCCTCCTGTATGTGCTCGGCGCGACCACTCGCGCCGAGAAGTCCATCTCAAGCGTACGGCCGGGATCGCATACGGCAAACCCCTGTCAACCAACTGTTAACACTCGGCGCCGAGCGCGGATGGCCCGGCCGCGCCCGGCGGGTCGACCGGGCGCGGCTGAGCCGGGCGTTACTGAGGGAAGATCGCGAAGCCCTGCTGGGAGGTGCCGGCGACCTTCGTGAAGTCGCCGCCCATCTCGAGAAAGCCCGCCCCGCCGGCCAGCGCGAACACCCCGAGCGCGCTGTTCACGCTCGGCGCCCACGACTGCAGCGCACCCGTGTTCTCGTCGACCGCGAGCATCTTCGAGCGCGGGGTCGGGTTGGAGCAGGTGTGCTGGCCGCCCTGCGGGCCGCAGTAGTTCGTGTAGTGGCCGCCGGCGTACACCTCGCCGTTGAAGGCCGTGATCGCCTGCACGTTGCCGTTCGTGCCGCCCTGCCACTTCATCGACCCGCTGGACGGGTTGAAGGCGGCGAAGTTGCCGCCGCTGCCCGCGCCGGCGGCGTAGATGCCGGCCGCGTCGGCGGCCAGGCCGACGATGGCGTAGGACGTGTGCGTCGACCACGAGAGCGTCGCCCCCGAGGTCGGGCTGACCGCGGCGATGTGGTTCTGCGAGCTGCCGTCGACGTGCGTGAAGCTGCCGCCGATCACGAGCTTGGAGCCGTCGGTGGTCATCACGGCCCCGAGCACCGGCGCGTCGGCCGAGCCGGTGAAGCCGGAATCGGTGGCGCCTGTGGAGGCGTTCAGCGCCGCCAGATAGGTGTGCGATGCGCCGTTCACGACCGTGAACTGGCCACCCATGAGGAGGTCGCTGCCGTGCAGCGCCAGGGTCATGACCTCGTGGTCGACGGTCGGCTTGAACGCGGCGATCGGCGTTCCGGACGTGGCGTCGACGGCGGCGACGCGCTGGTGGCCCTTGCCGCCCACCTGCGTGAACGAGCCGCCCAGATAGACCGTGCTGCCGGAGGCTGCGATCGCCTGCACCGTGCCGCTGGCGTTCGGGTCCCAGGGCAGCAGAGCACCCGTCTGCAGGTTGATCGCGGCGACCCGGTTGCGGGCCACCTCGCCGGTGCCCGCGGGATCGCCGGCGGGGCGAACAGAGGTGAACTGGCCGCCGATGTAGGCGGTCGACCCGACGATGGCGATCGCCTCGACGCGGCCGTTCGTCTGCCACGTTGGCTTGACCTTCGCCTGCACCGGCGCTCCCAACGCAACCGCGGTCCCGACCACCATGAGCCCCGCGGCACCGACCAGTGCGCCGCGGCGCAGAATTGCGCCCTTTCGCATGACCCAACCTCCCCTAATTCCTGCAAATTCGGCACAAACGCACCCACAAAACGCTTTGCAGAGTACCCGCCGCCCACCCGTTCGGGCAAGCCGGCAACCGCCGGTCCACCCATCCGGGTGGGCACGGTCACATCAGCCTGCGGTGGCTCCGACGCGGCGGTGCTAGCCTGATCGGCGGTCGCACGATGCCGTTCCAGCTCGGGATTCCCGAAGTCATCCTGGTGCTCGTCATCGCCCTCGTCTTCCTGGGCCCGAAGCGGCTGCCCGAGGCCGGCCAGGCGCTCGGCAAGGGCATGCGGGAGTTCCGCCAGGGGCTCGACGGGCTGAACCACCATCACGCCGAGCCGGCAGACGAGCTGCCGTCCACGCTGCCCGTGTACACGCCGCCTCCGGCCTACGTGCCTCCCGGCGGAGAAGACGCTCCCATCTACACGCCGCCGCCCCCGCTGGACGCCGGCAACGGCCGGCGCCAGAGCGAGAGCCAGTAGACGAGTCCGAGGCGGCGCCCGCCGCCCGACTCGGCCACGCGGAAGACGTCGGGGGCAGGCACGCGCTCGGCCACGGCCGCGGCGATCAGGCCGCGGGCCGCCTCGCCGCCGCTGCCGCGGGCGATCCACTCCTCGAAGTCGATCGCAAACGGCGCCTCCAGCTCGCGCTCGAGCACGAGCCCGGCCCGTTTCCCAAGTGACCGCAGCCGCGCCGGCGTGAGGCACGCCCAGTGAGACGGATCACGCAGGCGCTCGATCTCCTGATGCCAGGCGGCGACGTCGCCGTCCGGCGAGGTGACGTGGTCGGCCAGGACGACCGCCCCGCCAGGGCGCACGACCCGCGCGAGCTCGGCGACGGCGCGACCGGGGACGGGGATGTGATGCAGGCTGAAGCGGGTGACGGCGCCGTCGAAGCTGCCCGGCGCGAACGCGAGGGCGGTGGCATCGCCGACCGAGAAGACGGCGTTCGCCGCCCCCTCGCGCTCCGCCTCGCGGCGGGCGAGCGCGACCATCGCCGGAGTCATGTCGACCCCGTCGACCCGGCCGACCCGCGGCGCCAGCCCGCGAGCAACGAGCCCCGGCCCGCAGGCGGCATCGAGCCAGCGCTCGCCGGCAGCGGCCGGGATCAGCTCGAGCAGCCGCCCCAGCGTGTCGGCCGAGCGCATGGCGGGCGCGGCGTTGAAGGCCTCGGACTGGTGGGTGAACTCGCGGACGATCGCATCGGGCTCCATCCCGCGTGTTCTATCGCCAGGGGCGATACTGCGCGGAGATGGCCGAGGAGCGCGTGAGTGTCTCCACGCCGGCAGGCGAGATCGCCGCCTGGCGGGGCGGCGCGGGAGCCGAGACGGCGGTGCTCCTGCACGGCGGACCGGGCATGGCCGACTACCTCGACTCGCTGGCGCCGCTGGTCGGCGAGGGCTTCCGCACGGTCCGCTACCAGCAGCGCGGACTCGCCCCCACCACCATCGGGCCGCCGTACACGGTCGAGGCCCACGTCGAGGATGCCGTGGCGGTCATCGACCAGGCGGCGGGCGGCCGCGCCTGGATCGTCGGCCACTCGTGGGGCGGCCACCTGGCCCTGCACATGCTCGTTGCCTGTCCCGAGCGCCTGGCCGGCGCCGTGATCGTCGATCCGCTGGGCGCCGACTTGGAGGTGCTCGAGGAGTTCGGCCGAAACCTGCGCCGCGGGCTCGACGCCGGCCGGCTGCGGCGGCTGGATGAGATCGACGCGCGCGAGAACGCCGGCCGGGCGTCCGAGGAGGAGTCGCTCGAGAGCCTCGGCATCGTGTGGCCGAACTACCACGCCGATCCGGCGGCCGCCGGGCCCATGCCGCCGATGCGGCTCTCGGCCGAGGTGCTCGTGGCGACGTTCGCATCGGTGGTCGATCACACCGACCGGGGGACGCTCCAGGCCGGCCTGCCGCGCGTTCCCGCGACGATCCCCGTGATCTTCGTGCACGGGGCGCAGAGCCCCATGCCGGTGCGGACATCGCGCCAGACCGCCGCGCTGATCCCGCACGCGCTGGTCGACGTGGTCGCGGGCAGCGGCCACTTCGTCTGGTACGAGCGGCCGGACGCCATCGCCGCGGCGCTCCATCGCATCCGTGCTTGACATGTGACCATTTGGTCACCTATTATCGGGACATGGACGACGACCTCGTGTTCAAAGCCCTCGCCGACCCGACCCGGCGGCTCCTGCTCGACCGGCTGTTCGAGCGTGACGGCCGCACGCTCACCGAGCTCGAGTCGCAGCTCGAGATGTCCCGGTTCGGGGTCATGAAGCACCTGAAGGTGCTCGAGCAGGCGGGGCTCGTCGTCCCTCGCAAACAGGGCCGGGAGAAGCTGCACTACCTGAACCCGGTGCCGATCCGGCAGATCCTCGACCGCTGGATCGGCAAGTACCGGGAGCACGCGGTGTCGGCGCTGCTCGACCTCAAGACCAGCCTGGAGGACACGGCATGACGACGATCACGGATACGACGACGCAGGTGTACCAGCTCTACATCAGGGCGACACCCGAGCAGGTGTGGGACGCGATCACGAACCCGGACACGATCGCGAAGTACTTCCACGGCGCCCAAGTCGACCCCGGCCCCCTCGAGGTCGGCGCCGCGCGCCGCAGCTGGTCGCCCGACCGCACCCGGCTGTGGGGCGACAACACGATCCTGGAATGCGATCCCCCGCGCCGCTACGTGCATACGTGGCGCAGCCTGTACGACGACGAGCTCGCGGCCGAGGACGAGAGCCGGGTCACGTGGGAGATCGAGCCGGCCGACGGCGGGACGTCGAAGCTGACCCTCGTGCACGACAAGCTCGAGGGCGCCCCAAAGACGGCTGCAAGCGTGACCGGGTGGTCGTACATCCTGAGCAACATGAAGACGCTGATCGAGACGGGCGAGCCCTTCCCGGCGGCGACATAGCGGTCACCGTGGGCCGGCCCCGGCGCGGGCGCGGTCCGCGGCCGGCCCCTGACAGGTTGATTACACGGCCTGAAAGGGGTTTTCGCAGGCCACGTGAGGGGGTACGCACAAGT
>DASXOR010000079.1:0-10939 GCA_036494095.1 Gaiellales bacterium
CCGCGCCCCCTCAGGATCGCGGTGGGCTGCCGATGACCTGACCATCGGCGGCTAGCGGAACCGCTCGCTCAAGGCGTAGCCCATCCCGACCGCCAGGAACCAGAAGCCGACCAGCGCAAGGCCGACCATGTCCAGTTCGCCCAGGTGACCGGCTCGCACTCCGCGCCGGCCGGGCAGGCGTAGGTGGATCGATCAGGAGTTCGAGCATGTGCCGAAACGACGATACCGCCGCCCCTCAGAAGGGGCCGTGCGGGGCGTAGGCCCCGGGTGTGGACCCGACCGAGACGAACGACAACCCGTCGGGGCCGGCCACCGGGCAGCGCGTCGATCCGGGGTCGAAGCGGATGAACGAGCCCTCGCGCACCGCGACGAGCTCGCCGTCGACCCGCCAGTGCCCGCTGCCGCGGATCACGACCGAGACCTCCTCCTGGCGAGTGCCCGCCTCGTCGTGCTCGCGGCCTTCGCTCCCGGGAGGCAGGTCGAACCGGTTGATGCCGAACGCCTCGACGCCGAGCTCGCGGCGGACGAAGCGCACGGCGCCGCCCGGGCCGCTCGGCTCGATGTCGTCGACGTGGACGACCGAGTAGCTCACGTGCAGGCTGGCGGGGCGATCACGTTTCGCAGCCTAACCCATCAGCCGACGGTGAGCACGGCCGAGCCGTTGATCTCGCCGGCGGCCACCCGATCGAGCGCCTCGCGGGCGGCGGCCAGCGGGAACTCCTGCACCTGCGCCTCGATCGGGATCGCGGCCGCAAGCGCCAGGAACTCGGTGGCGTCGCGGCGGGTGAAGTTCGCCACCGAGCGGATGCACCGCTCCTGCCACAGGAGGTCGTAGGAGAACGCGGGCATCTCGTCGAGGTGGATGGCGTTCACGGCGACCGTCGCCCCCGGCGCGAGCGCCCGCAGAGCCGCCACCACCACGGAGCCCACCGGCGCGAACGTGACCGCGGCATCGAGCGGCCAGGGCGCCGCGTCGTCGTACCCCCCGGTCCACGCCGCCCCAAGCTGCTCGGCCAGCTCGCGCTCGCGCGCCGAGCGGGTGAACACCGCCACCTCGCAGCCACGGTGGAGCGCCACCTGGATGGCGAGGTGCGCCGACGACCCGAAGCCGAAGAGGCCGACCCGCCCGCCCGAGTCGGCCCCGGCCAGCCGCAGCGAGCGATAGCCGATGATGCCCGCGCACAGAAGCGGCGCGGCAGCGAGGTCGGTGAACCCCTCGGGCAGCGCGAAGACGTAGTCGCGGCGGGCGGCGATCAGCTCGGCGTAGCCGCCGTCGGCGGTCCAGCCGGTGAACTCGGCGTTCGGGCACAGATTCTCGAGGCCGCGGCGGCAGGCCGGGCAGGTGCCGTCGGCGCCGTGCAGCCAGGCCACCCCGACCCGCTGGGCCGTGCCTGCGATGCGACCGACGACCTGGTGGCCCGGGATCACCGGCCGGCGCCGCATCGCAAGGTCGCCCTGGTAGATCTGCAGGTCGGTGCGGCAGACACCGCAGGCGGCGACCTCGATCACCACCTCGCCGTCCCCTGCCACCGGGTCGGCCACCTCGCGCTCGATCAGATGGCCGGGCTCGTCGAGCACGATCGCGCGCATGCGGTCACACTATCGCGACCTGCGCGAATGAGCTTCGGCATCCTCACACTGATCGTCGCCTGCGGCCTCGCCGGCCCGCTGCTCTCGGCGGCGACACGGCTTGCCGTCCCCGTGGTCGTCGGCGAGATCGCGGCGGGCGTGATCGTCGGGAAGACCGGCCTGGGCGACATCAACACCGCCGATCCCACGGTGGTGTTCCTCTCGAGCGTCGGCTTTGCGATGCTCATGTTCGTGGTCGGCACCCACCTGCCGCTGCGCGACCGGGGTCTGCGCGGCGCGCTGCGCACGGCCTCGATCGCGGCGGTGCTCTCGTTCGCGATCGCCGTGCCCGGAGGCTGGCTGCTCGCCGATGTCTCCGGCGTCGGACATCCGGCCATCTTCGTGCTCCTGCTGGCCGCGTCGAGCTCGGCCGTGGTCATGCCGATCATCCAGGAGCGTGGGATCACCGGGGAGCAGATGCTCGTCGCAACCACGTGGATCGCGCTCGTCGACATCGCGAGCATCGTCGCGCTGCCGGTGGCGCTCACCCCATCGAAGGCGCTTCGGATCGGCGGCGGCGGGGTGCTGGTGGCCTGCGCGGCCGTGGCCCTGTTCTCGATCGTGCACGCGATCCGCCGCGACCGTGTGGTGGTGGCCCTGCGCAAGGGGTCGCAGGAGCGGGGATGGGCGCTTGACCTGCGTGTCTCGCTCCTCGTCCTCTTCGGCCTCGCGGCGCTCGCGACGAAGTTCGGCACGAGCATCCTGATCGCCGGCTTCGCCGCCGGGATGATCGTGGCGCTCGCCGGTGAGCCCCGCCGCCTGACCCAGCAGCTCGTCGGGCTCGCCCAGGGGTTCTTCGTGCCGCTCTTCTTCGTCACGCTCGGCGCCAAGCTCGACTTCCGCGCGCTCGGCTCGTCGCGCTCCGACCTGGCACTCGTCGCGCTGCTCTCCGCCGCGATCGTGATCTGCCACGTCGCGGTCGCCCGCCTGATGCGGATGCCGTGGGGCAGTGGGCTGCTCGCCTCGGCGCAGCTGGGACTGCCCGCGGGCGTGGTCGCGCTCGGGCTCGCCGAGCGGATCCTGAAGCCGGGACAGGGCGCCGCGATCGTCGCGTCGGCCCTGATCAGCCTGGGCGTCTCGAGCCTCGGGGCGGTGCTCCTGTCGCGTGCGGCCGGCCCGCCGCCACCCGCCCCGGTACCGGCACCGGCCGCGGGCAGCCCGGGCTAACCTGGACACATGGCTGATGCAGAACCCCGGCCGTGGTTCGCCGAGCACGTCGACCGCTACATCGCCACGGACGGCGAGGACGGGCACGATTGGAACGGGCAGCCGACTCTGCTCCTGACGACGCGCGGCCGGCGATCGGGCGAGGCCCGCACGCTGCCTCTGATCTATGGGCGCGACGGCGACCGCCTGCTCATCGTCGCCTCCCGCGGAGGGGCGCCGAACCATCCGAGCTGGTACCTGAACCTCCTGGCCGATCCCGAGGTCGAGGTGCAGGTGAAGGGCGACCGCTTCCACGCCCGCGCACACCCCGCCGGCCCCGACGAGAAGCCGCGCCTGTGGGAGACGATGACCACGATCTTCCCCGATTACGCGGTGTACCAGACACGCACGACGCGCCAGATCCCCGTCGTCGTCCTCGAGCGCAGCGGGGCCTAGACCGAGAGCCGGTTGAGCGCCCGCAGCTTGTTCGTGGCGTCCAGGGCCGCGACCTTGTAGGACTCGGCCAGCGTCGGGTAGTTGAACACCTGGTCGATCAGGTAGTCCACCGTCCCGCCCAGGCCCATCACGGTCTGGCCGATGTGCACGAGCTCGGTCGCCGCCGTGCCGAACACGTGCACGCCGAGGATCGTCCGCGAGTCGGGCGCGACCAGGAGCTTGAGGATGCCGACCGAGTCACCCAGGATCTGGCCGCGGGCCAGCTCGCGGTAGCGCGAGATGCCGATCTCGTAGGGGATCCCGTCGCCGGTCAGCTCCTCCTCGGTGCGGCCGGCATAGCTGATCTCGGGAATCGTGTAGATGCCGATCGGAAGCAGGTCGCGCATGGGCCGGGTGTCCAGCCCGAAGGCGTGCGCCGCCGCCAGCCGGCCCTGCTCGAACGACGCCGACGCCAGGCTCGGGAAGCCGATCACGTCGCCGACCGCGTAGATGTGCTCGACCGCGGTGCGGTAGTGCTCGTCGACCTCGATGCGGCCGCGTGAGTCGACCGCGATGCCGGCCTCCTCCAACCCGAGGCCCGCCGTCGCTCCCTGCCTCCCGGCGGAATACATGACCGCGTCGGCGGCGATCCGCTTGCCGCTCGCGAGCGTCGTCAGCGTGCCGTCGTCGTGCTTCTCGACCGACGTCACCGTCTCGCCCAGCCGGAACACCACCCCGAGGTCGCGCAGGTAGTACTGGAGCGCCTCGACCATCTGGTTGTCGCAGAACTCCAGCAGCCGCTCTCGCTTCTCGACGACGGTCACGCGGGTGCCGAGCGCGGCGAAGATCGAGGCGTACTCGATCCCGATCACCCCGGCTCCCACGACCACAAGCGTCGAGGGGATGCGCGACATGAGCAGGATGCCGTCCGAGTCGAGGATGGTGGCCTCGTCGAACTCGACCCCTGCGGGGTGGGCGGGCGTCGTGCCGGTCGCGATCACGATCCGGTCGGCCTCGACGGTGCGCACGCCGCCCTGCAGATCGGACACCTCGACCCGGTGCGGATCGGCGAGGCGGCCCTGACCGGGGAGCACGCGGATGTGGTTGCGGGCGAGCTGGTTTCGGATCACGTCCACCTCGCGCGTCATCACCTGCTGGGTGCGCCAGATCAGATCCTCGATCGTGATCTCCTCCTTCACCCGGTAGCTCTGCCCGTAGAGCCCGCGCTCGGACAGCCCGGTGAGGTAGATCGCCGCCTCCCGCAGCGTCTTGGACGGGATCGTGCCGGTGTTTGCACATACGCCGCCCATCGTGTCGCGGCGCTCGACGACGGCCACCGAGGCGCCGACCTTGGCCGCCTGGATCGCGGCCTTCTGCCCGGCGGGTCCCGAGCCCAGCACGACCAGGTCGAACCGGCTTCCTTCCATCGGGCGATGCTACTCCACCAGCGTGGCCGCCTGGTGCCGCTTCACCGAATGTCCACCGCCGCCGGCGGCACGAGCCCCGAGTAGCCCATCAGGCCGTCGAGCGCGTGCGCCGCCTCGAGCAGAGCCCGCTCGGCGAACGGCCGGGCGACCAGCTGCAGGCCGGCGGGCAGTCCGGATGGCGTCAGGCCGGCCGGGATCGAGACCGCCGCGCAGCCGGTGACCGTGATGCGCGAGCAGGAGCGCATCCACTCCAGGTACGAGCCCATCGGCACACCGGCGACCTCGGTCGGATACTCCGTCTGCACCGGGAAGGGCTCGACCTGGGTGACCGGGCAGGCCAGGTAGTCGTAGCGGTCGAAGAAGGCGCCGACCCGCTCGCACACCTCGGCATGCAGGCGCGTGGCCGCGATCAGATCCGCCGACGAGAGCGCCCGGCCGCGTTCCACGTTCCAGCGCACGGTGGCTTTCATGCGCGCACCGTCGCTGTCGTAGAGATCGCCCAGCGAGAGCGCGAACAGGAAGGCCCGCCAGGTCTCGAACACGTGGTCGGCGCCGGCCAGGTCGGGCTCGTCCTCGCAGACGTCGAGGCCGAGATCGCCCAGCTGCCGAACGGCGTTCTCGGCCGCCGCCAGCACCGCCGGCTCGACCGGCAGCCCTCCGAGCGACGGGCTCCACGCCACGCGGCGCCGGCGCAGCTCCGCATCCAGCGGCCCGGCCAGATCGAGCGCCGCGGCCCGCTGCGAGAGCGGCGCGCGCGGATCGGGCCCCGCCATAGCACCGAGGAGGAGCGCGACGTCTGCCGCGGTGCGGCCGATCGGGCCGTCGACCGAGAACGGCAGCCACGGCGTCTCGTCCGGCCACGACGGGACCACCCCCGGGGTGGGCCGCAGGCCGACGACGCCGTTCCACGCGGCCGGGTTGCGCAGCGAGCCGCCCAGGTCGCTGCCGTCGGCCAGCGGCACGAGCCGGCAGGCGAGCGCGACCGCCGCGCCGCCACTGGAGCCACCCGCCGATCGAGCGGTGTCCCAGGGATTGCGAGTGACCCCGAACACCGGGTTGAAGGTGTTCGACCCGGCCCCCCACTCGGGCGTGTTGGTCTTGCCGACGAGGATGGCTCCTGCGGCGCGCAGGCGCTCCGCGAGCAGTTCATCAGTGTCGGGAACGTGGTCGGCGTAGGACGGCGATCCGTACGTGGTGCGCACGCCGGCCGTGTCCACCAGGTCCTTGTGGGCGATCGGAAGGCCGTGCAGGGGTGGCAGGGGCTCGCCGGTGGCCCTGCGGCGGTCGGCCGCGGCCGCCGCGGCGAGCGCCCGTTCGGCGACCACCGTGACGACCGCGTTGACCGCGGGATTGATCCGCTCGATCCGGTACAGATGCGCGCCGACGAGCTCGGCCGCGGAGAGCGACCCGCCCCGCACGAGTGCGGCCTGGTCGGTCGCCGGGAGCAGACAGGGGTCGTCAGCCACAGGCGGTCCCGGTGAGTGGCGTATACGGCGAAGCGGGGATCCCGGCTGACCGCAGGCGGGCGATCACATGGGGTACCGCGCCGGATGTCCCGGCGCTCGCAACGTCACCCTGTAGAGGAGGGCCGCCGAATGCGTCTGTCAGTGCGTACAAAGTTGTTCGGGTCGTTCGGCGTCGTCATCGCACTGATGGTCGTGCTCGGCGGCGCGGCGATCGTGGAGCTTGGTTCCGTGGCGAGCCGGGCGGACTACCTGGGAACCAACAGCCTACCCAGCATCGACAAGATCAGCGACGTCCGTGCGGACACTGCCAACTACCGCCGGTACCAGAACCGGCTCATCTTTGCGACCCCTGAGGAGACGCCGAAATTCCTCCATGACATGGGGCCGTACGCGACGGATGCGACGCAGGTCCTGACCGCGTACGCCGCCGGTGCCAACGGCGGCGCCGACACGCGGCTCTGGCGGGCAACGAAGACAGAGTGGGCGCGGTACCTCCGCGACACGGCCGGTTCGGCGCAGCGGTCAAGGCCGGCGATAGGCAGAGGGCGATTGCGATCATCGCGGCGGGTACCGACGAGTTCACGCAGCTGACGGTGAACGCCGACAAGTGGAACGACGCCAACCTGAAACTGAGCGCTCACGCGCTGGGGGCAGCGCGCTCGACATACAGCACGGCCCGCCTCATCGTGATCGCGCTGCTCGTGGTCGCCGCGGCAATCGGAGCGGCCCTCGCGTTCGCAATCGCCCAGGCCATCACGGGCGGCGTCCGCAAGATGCTGCGGGCCGCCGAGGGCATCTCCGAGGGTGACCTCGAACAGGACGTGCACACCACGAGCCGCGACGAGATCGGCGAGACCGCCCAGGCCTTCGAACGCATGATCGCCTACCTCCAGGGGCTTGCGGCATCGGCCGGGAGGATCGCCGACGGCGATCTCACCGTCGAGGTCGAGCCGAAGTCCGAACGAGACGTGCTCGGGGTGGCCTTCCAGACCATGGGCACAAGCTTGCGCAAGATCGTGGGCGACGTGACCGCCGCCGCGCAGCGACTGAGCACGGCGTCCCAGGAGATGTCCTCCACGTCGGAGGAGACCAGCCGCGCGGTCGAGGAGATCGCAAGGGCAGTGCAGGACGTCGCGAGCGGCTCCGAGCGACAGGTGGAGATGGTGCGCACGACCCGCGAATCGGCCGAGGAGTCGGCCGTCGCCGCCGAGCGGGCGCGCGAGGTGGCCGACCAGGGCGTCCACGCCGCCGAGCAGGCCAATACCGCCATGGCAGCGGTCAAGCAGTCCTCCGCCGAGGTGGTCGAGGCGATCAACCAGCTCGCGGCCAAGTCGGAGCAGATCGGCGGGATCGTCGAGACGATCACCGGCATCGCCGGGCAGACCAACCTGCTGGCGCTGAACGCGGCCATCGAGGCCGCCCGCGCCGGCGAGCAGGGCCGCGGCTTCGCGGTCGTCGCCGAGGAGGTGCGCAAGCTGGCCGAGGAGTCGCAGCGCGCCGCCGAGCAGATCTCGGCGCTCGTGAGCGAGATCCAGTCCGAGACCGGCCGCACCGTCACCGTCGTGACCGACGGGGCCCGCCAGACCGAGGACGGCGCCGCCGTCGTCGATCAGACCCGGCAGGCCTTCGAGGAGATCGGTGCGGCCGTGAGCGACATGGCGATCCGCATCGACAGCATCGCGACGGCGAGCAACGAGGTCGCAAGCGTCGCCGAGCAGTCGTCGGCCTCGACCGAGCAGGTGTCGGCCTCCACGGAGGAGACGAGCGCCTCCGCCGAGGAGATCACGGCGTCCGCCCAGGAGCTGGCCGCCACGGCCCAGAGCCTCGAGCGGCTGGTGTCGCACTTCAAGGTCGCATAGCCTGTCGCGGGTGAGCCCGCGAGCGTACGGATATGCCCACCCCGTCGGGGTCTCCATCGGCGACATGACGCCGCCACAGGAGATCCCGGCGCGGGCGTGCTGGCTTGAGGACATCGGCTACTCGCACATCTACCTCCCCGAGGACTACTTCTACCTGCCCGCCCTGGTGGGGGCGACGCTGGCGCTCTCGGCCACACGCGAAGTCCCCGTCGGCACGAGCATCGTGTCGGGGCTCGTGCGCCATCCCGCCGTTCTGGCCATGGAGATCGCCGGCATCACGCGGGCGTTCCCGGGCCGGTTCCGGCCAGGGATCGGGCTCGGGCTGCCGGCATGGCTACGGCAGATGGGCATCATGCCGGAGCGGCCCGTGGGAGCGCTGCGCGAGAGCGTGACATCGGTGCGGCGCCTGCTCGCGGGCGAGACCGTCACCCTGCACGGCAAGCGGTTCACCCTCGACGAGATCGGCATCACCCATCCGGCGACCGAGGACGTCCCGATCATGCTCGGGGTGATGGGGCCGATGATGCTCCAACTCGCCGGCCAGATCGCCGATCGCACGCTGTTCGGCGCCGCCGCCGGGGTCGACTACTTCCGCTGGGCGCAGGCGCAGGTCGCCATCGGCCTCGAGAAGGCGGGCCGGCCGGCCGACGCGATGTCCTATGAGACGATCGCCCTGGCCTGTGTCCACCCCGACGGGGAGCGGGCCCGCGCGGCCGCCCGCCCGATCCTGGCGTCGTTCCTGGCCGAGTTCGGGGTAAACGCGCTCACCGACGCCTACGGGATCTCGGAGGAGCTCACCGCGATCGTCGCGCAGGGCGGGGCGGAGGCGGTCGAGCAGCGCATGCCCGGCCGGTGGCTCGAGGACCTGACGCTCGTCGGCGACCCGGCCGAGGTGGCCGCCAAGATGCAGGCCTTCATCGACGCCGGCCTCGACGCCATCTGCGTCTTTCTGCCCGACCCGGCCGAGGACGAGACGTTGCGGCTAATTGCCGAGGAGGTCATCCCGCGGCTTCGCCGGTGACGGCCGCCGCCGCGGTCGCGGGCAGCGCCTTCAGATGGGGCAGGGGCGAGGGCACGAGCCAGAGTGCGCTCAGCGCCCCGCCGATGGTGGCGATCCACAGGGTCGTGTGCATGCCGAGCGTGGCCGCGCCGAGGCCGGCGGCGAGCGACCCGAGCGGCCGCACGCCGTAGTTCACGATGGTGTAGGCGCCCTGCACACGCGCCCGCAGGTGACCGGGCACGAGCGCCGCGTTGATCGACCCCGCGGTGATGTCGAGGATCATGACGCCCATGCCGGAGCTGAACTCGGCCAGGAAGAGCAGAAAGATCACGAGCGCATGAGGGCCTCCCGCGAGCGGGACGAGCAGGAGCGGCGCGGGGAAGAGCACCGAACCGAGGCAGAAGCTCGGCCCGACGCCGATGCGTCGTGTCAGCGACCGGGTGAGCACCGCTCCCAGGAGGCCGCCGATCGCCCCGAGCCCGAGCACGACGCCGAGCGTGCCGGCACGTACGTGGAGCGTGCGCGTGGCGTACAGCAGGAAGAGGGCGAAGAAACCGAGGTTGAAGAAGTTGACCGTGGCGGTCGAGGCGAGCTCGTAGAAGAGCGTCGGCGTGCGGCGGATGTAGCGGACGCCGGCCGTGAGATGGCCCGGCTCTGGCGGCTGCGGCGGCGGCTCGGCCGGAGAGATCCGTGACAGGAAGCCGGCCGACCCCACGAACGACGCAGCGTCGACAAGCAGCGCGACGGGCGCCGAGACGGCCTGGGTGAGGATGCCCCCGAGGCTCGGGCCGGCCATGAACGAGACGGCCCGGCTGCCGTAGACCAGGGAGTTCGCGTCGAGATAGCGATCGCGGTCGACGACGCAGATGAAGAGCGTGCTGTCGGCGACCTGGAAGAAGACGCTCAGGCTCCCGGCGGCGAAGGCCACAACGTAGAGCTGCGCCATGCTGAGCACCCCGAGGACAGCGGCGAGCGGCACGCTCGCGAGCAGGAGCGCGCGGCCGAGGTCGCTCGCGATCATCACCCGGCGGCGGCGCCCCCAGCGGTCGGCGAACGCGCCGGCATGCAGCGCGAGCACGAGGTTCGGCGCCCACACGAGCGCGGTCAGCACCCCCATCTGCGCCGGCGTCGCGTGCAGGGTGAGCACCCCGACCAGGGGCAGCGCGATGCCGTTCACCTGATCGCCCAGCATCGAGATGCTCTGCGCCGACCAGTAGCGGCGAAAAACGCGCTCGCGCAGCAGCGGCGGGACGCGCGCCAGCAACCCGGCTTACGCCTCGGCGCGCCGGTGCCAGCCGGCGGTCACGAGGGCGGTGGCCGCGAGCGTGCTCGCCACGACTCCCACCGCCACGGCCAGCGAGACCCGCAGGTCGAGCAGGCCGACCGCGATCACCGACCCGGCGACGCCGACGTAGATGCAGGTGATGAAGGCGGCGGTCACCTCTCCGCGGCGCTCCGGCGGGGCGATCCGGTTGAGCTCGTCCTGCGCATACAGGAACCCTACGCCGTGGCCCGTGCCCGTCAGCACGGCTCCGCCGAGCAGGAGCCCAAGCGACCCGAGCGGCGCTGCCACGACGAGCGCGGCCAGGCCCGCCGCCAGCAGGACGAGGCCCAGCTCCTGGGCGCGGCCGGGCGCGATGCCGCGGTGCGCGCCGATCTGAGCGGCGCACGAGGCGGCGAGCGCCACCGCCGCGATCGCTCCGAGCAGGGCCAGGTTGCCGGTGTGAAGCAGCGTCGCCGCGTAGGAGGGGACGATCGAGAGCTGCAGCGCCAGCGCCGCCCACATCGCGGCCGCGGTGAGCCCAAGGCGGGCGAACCTCCACCTGATGTCGCTGGGCACGCTCGGGCGGGTGATCCGCCAGTGGCCGCCGCGAGCATGGACAGACTCCGGGATCCGCAGCGTCAGCGAGGCGGCGAGCACCGTCGCCGCGAGCATGACGAGGTAGCTCAGGCGAGTGGGCGCCGGCGCCCACTCGG
>DASXOR010000080.1:0-18160 GCA_036494095.1 Gaiellales bacterium
CGATGCCGGCCCTCGGCGTGGCCGCGCTGTACGTCGCGGATCGCTCCGGGTTCGATCTGCTGGTGCGCTCGCCGCTGGGGTGGCTGGCGCTGCTCCTCTCGGCCGGGATGGCGGCGCTCGGCCACGTACTCATCATGCGGATCTCGGCGGTCGACCCGTGATCGGGCTGCTTCTGCTGGCCGGTGCCGGCATGGCGTTCGCGGCTGCCAGGAGCGCGGCCGCCCGCGACCGTATCCTCAACCCCCGGGCGCCGGTAGCGGCACCAGGCCCGTCGGTACGGCTGCTCTGCGCGGTCGGTCGGCGCCCGGCGGCGCTGCTGGAGGGCCGGATCGCATGGCTCGCCGAGGGATGGCCGCCCGCGGCTCCCGGCGCCGTGCCCGCGGGGGTCGATCCGGCGGCGCTGCGCGCCGGGGGCGTGATCGCATTCGCGGGCCTCGCCGCGGCCGTGCCCATGCTGCTCGGCGGCGGCACCGGAGCCGTGGCGGCGCTCGTGGTGGTGGCGTTCGGCTGTGCCGCACCCGATCTGTGGCTGCGGGCGACGGCGGCGCGGCGGGCCGAGCTGATCGAGCGGCGCGTGCCTGAGCTGGTCGAGCTCGTGGCGAGCATGGTGGCGGCCGGGGTGGGAATTGACCAGTCCCTTCGAGGCGCGGGTGAGGCGGTGGGCGGCGCGCTCGGTGCCGAGGTCGAGCATGTGCATGCGAACCTGGCGCTCGGCCGGCCGCGAGCCGACGAGCTCCGCGATCTGGCGCTGCGCACCGGGTCGCCGTCGCTCGCGCAGCTCGCGCTCACGCTGCGGCTGAGCGACCGGCTGGGCGTGCCGCTCGCCGAAGCGCTGCGGCGGCAGGCGGACCGCGCGCGTGTGCAGCGCGCGCGGCTGGTGCAGGAGCGGGCGGCGAAGGCGGGGCCGCGGGTGCTGGTGGTGGTCGTCTTCGTCCTGGTGCCGGCCGCGCTCCTGCCGCTGGCGGCGGCCGTGACCCTGACCGTGTCGGGATCGTTCACAGGCTTGTGACCCTGCTTCACCGTGTCGGCGCACACCTGTGACGCCGGTATCCGTAGCGTCCCTCCGGTGCAGCGCGGTCAGGCCACCATCGAGTACGTCCTGCTGATCACGGCGCTCATGCTCGGCATGTGCGTGCTGGTGCAGTTCCCGACGCCGGTGCAGTGGATGGCCCGCGCCATCGTGCACGCCGTGTCCGAGCGGCCCGCCGCGCCCCGGCACCACGGCGGTGGCCATCGCCACGGACACCCGCACCGGCACCCGCACCCGTGCGTCTGTCCGGCCGGTGGAGGCGGTTGACAGGTTCCGGGGCCCGGTCCGACCGCTTGACTTCCGCACACCCTGGGAAATACCCTGGTATTCGCATCGACCCTGGTGTGGGGGAGGTCGGGCATGAGGCGGTACGCGTGAGCGAGGGGCGGGTAGAGGACGGCGTCACACCGTCGGCACCGTCCGTGGGCGATCTCGCCGGCGACGTCGTTGCGGCGCCGGCCGAGCCCGACGAGGTCAGGCGCAGGCTCCCGAGCAAGCGGCGCAGGCGCCGCCTCCTGGCCGTGTTCCTGGCGCTCTGGGCGGTGGTCGTGGTCGCCGCGGCGGCGGCGTGGTGGGAGTACGGCCGGCTCTCGCACGAGCTGCAGGTGTCGAACGGCCGCGTGGCCGCGCCCGTGCAGCGGGCGCTCACGCCGGTGCCGGTCGGCGCGGCCCGCCAGACCACGCTGGTGGCCGGCATCGACTCGCGAAAGAACGTGGCCGGCACGATGATCCTCGCCCGCGTCGACGGGACGCGCCACGCCGTCGAGATCCTGACCGTGCCCTCGACGGTGTCGGTGTCGAGCACGCAGCGGCTGCGCGACGTGCTGCGCTTCGACGGCGTCTCGCGTGCGATCGGCCTGCTCGGGCGCGACCTGCACGTCCCCGTGAACCACGTGCTCCTGATCCAGCTCGCCCAGGTCGGCTCGATCGTGCGGTCGCTGGGCGGGATCACGATCTCGAACCCGAAGCGGGTGGCGTATCACGTCCCGGGCGCCCGTGGCGTGTTCCCCGTCGGCCGGGTCGTGCTCACCGGCCGCAGCGTGCAGTGGTACCTCGACCCGACCGAGCACCCGCTCACCCCGGGCATCGTCGCGGCCGGCGACTTCCGCCAGGCGATCGTCGTGCGCGGCGTCACCGACAGGCTCGTGCACCTGACGACACCCTCGGCGATCACCGCGGTGGGGCACACGATCTCGCACAACTTCAACACCGACCTCTCGCCCGACCCGGTGCTCGGGATCGTCGCGGCGCGCCTGCGCGCCCACACCCTGGTCGACTGCCGCCTCGGTGGGGGGGCCGATCTCGGCCGGTCGCAGACGATCCCAACCGTCGCGGGCTTCCAGACGGGGGCGCGGCTCGGCGCGTGCACCACTGTGCCGCTGAAGACGAAGCTGCCGGCGGCCGCGGTGGCGGCCACCATCATCGCCACGATCGTCACCCACGGGGGATCGCAGGCGCTCTACTGGCTGGTGGTCGCCACGATCGCGATCTGGGGCTTCGGCGCGTGCGCGTGGATCCTGATGCTGCCCGCCGTGCGCGGCGTGCGCAGGCTGCCGCGGGCCGGCGCGCTGCCGCGCCCCATCCGCAGGCCCGCGCGGGCGCGCGCCGCCCGTCCGCGGCTGCCGCA
Source organism: Gaiellales bacterium (assembly GCA_036494095.1). Classification (GTDB taxonomy): domain Bacteria; phylum Actinomycetota; class Thermoleophilia; order Gaiellales; family JAICJC01; genus JAICJC01. The sequence continues at coordinate 2,658 of DASXOR010000080.1, forward strand.
CGTCTCGCGGCCGGAGCTGCCGCGCCTGCCGCGCCTGCGGCTGCCCCGGCCGGGTCGCGTGAGGATGCCGCACATCGGCCGGCCGGGGCGCGCGCACAGCCGCTACGGGCGCGTCTACCGGCGCCGGCGCAGCGGCTCCTACCTGTTCGTGCGGATCATCTCGGTGCCCGTGTCGATCGCCCTCGGCATGCTGATCGCGCACGTGCTCTACTAGCCTCCCCGCTCGCACCGCACACGATCGAAGTCACCCGGAGGCGGGGTAGTGCCGAAGTAGTCTTCACCGGCACCCCACGAACGGAGCGACGTGGCCAATCAGAAGACCCGCCAGCAGCGCCGGGCAGAGGAGCGCGAGCGGGCACAGCGGCTCCAATCCCGCCAGGCGTCGTCGCGGCGACCCCTGCTGATGGCCGTGGGCGGCGTCCTCGGGCTGCTCGCCGTCATCGCCGCGCTCGTGATCGCAAAGCTCGCGCAGAGCGATTCCTCGCCGACGCCGGCCGGTCGCAGCGGTCTTGCACCCGCGGCCGTCCTCAAGAACATCGCGACCATCCCGGCAACCGCCTTCGACCAGGTCGGGTACGTCAGCGCGAACAACGGCGTCGCGCCGCCGAGCCGGCTGGCCGGGGCCCCAAAGACGCTGGACGGCAAGCCGCTCGTGGTCTACGTCGGCGCCGACTACTGCCCGTTCTGCGCGGCCGAGCGCTGGCCGCTCGTGGCGGCGCTCGAGCGCTTCGGCAGCTTCAAGACGATCGGCGCGACCCACTCGGCCACGAACGACGCCTTCCCGAACACGGCCACGTTCTCGTTCCATCCCAGCTCGTACTCGAGCCCGTACATCACCTTCCGCTCGGTCGAGCTCTACGGCAACCGCCCGGTGAACGGGCAATACCCGCCGATCGAGTCGCCGACGCCGCTCGAGCGCGCGCTGCTCAAGGCCTACGACCCCAAGGGGACGATCCCGTTCATCTACTTCGGCCGGTACGGGATCAACGGCGCGACGTACGACGCTCAGCTCCTGGCCGGCCTGACGATGGGCCAGATCGCGGCCGCGGCCCGTGACCCCTCGAGCGAGATCGGCCACTCGGTGATGGGCGCCACCAACCTGATCACCGCGGCGATCTGCAAGCAGACCGGCGGCCAGCCGGCCGGTGTGTGCACCTCGTCCGGCGTCGTGGCGGCGGCCAAGCACCTGCCGTCGTGACCGCCGCGCCTGCGGAGCGTGTGCGGCCGCCGGCGCGGTGGGTGCCCGCATGGGTCGCGCCCGTCTCGCTGGCCCTGGTGGCCGGCGGGCTCGCCGTGTCGATCTACCTGACGATCACCCACTACACGACCAGTGTGCGGCTGGCGTGCTCGGCCTCCGGCGTGATCGACTGCCAGAAGGTGACCACGAGCCCGCAGTCGTTCATCGCCGGCGTGCCGGTGGCGGTGCTGGGTGTTGCGTTCTTCGTCGTGGCGGCCGTACTGTGCCTGCCCGCCGCGTGGCGGTCGGGGGAGCCCGCGGTGCGCTACGCCCGGATCGGCTGGGCGGTGGCCGGCGTCGTCATGGTCGTGCGGCTCGTCTACGCCGAGCTCTTCCAGATCGACGCCATCTGCCTGTGGTGCACCGTGGTGCACGCGATCAGTGTGCTGCTCTTCGCCGTCGTCCTCGTGGGCGAGGCGATGGCGGTGCAGGCGGACTCCGGCTCCCCGGCGCGGTAATATCCGCGCCCATGACCAGCCCTCCGACTTCGACGTCGCGCTGGTGGGTGCTCGCGATGGTCGTCATGCTCCTGGCGGCGCTCGTGCTGGTCGTCTACGTGAGCAAGTAGCGCGGCCGATGGGCGCCGCCGCAGCCTCGGCCGACATCGTCAGCCGCAACCCCGCCGATCCGGCCGACCAGGTCGGCGTGTTCGCGCCCGGCGGGGGCATCGACGTCGACCGCGCCGTGACGGCGGCCCGCTCCGCCCAGGCCGGCTTCGCCGCGCTGCCGGGCCAGGCGCGGGCGGACGCCTTGAACCGTGCGGCCGCCCGGGTCGAGGCCGCGGCCGGCGGGCTCGCCGACCTGATCCGCAGGGAGGTCGGAAAGCCCATCTTCGAGGCCCGGGGCGAGGTCGCCCGCACGGCCGCGATCCTGCGCTACCAGGCCCAGGCGGCGCTCGATCCCGATGGCGACACCTACCCGTCGGCCGACGGCCGCTCGCTGCTCTTCTCGCGCCGGCGGCCGCGCGGCGTTGTCGCGCTGATCACGCCGTGGAACTTTCCCGTCGCGATCCCGGCCTGGAAGCTCGCGCCGGCGCTCGCGTACGGCAACGTGTGCGTCTGGAAGCCGTCGTCGTACTCGCCCGCATGCGCCGAGGCCCTGTACGAGTGCCTGGCGCCGGAGCTGCCCGACGGGGCGCTTCGGATCGTGCAGGGGCGCGGCGATGCCGGTGCCGCGCTCGTCGGCCACCCGGGGGTGGCGGCCGTGTCGTTCACCGGATCGGTCGATACCGGCCGGGCGGTGGCGCGGATGGCCGCCGACCGGGGTGCGTCCGCGCAGTGCGAGATGGGCGGCCAGAACGCGTCGATCGTGCTCGCCGACGCCGACATCGAGTTCGCCGCCGCGACGATCGCCGGCGCTGCGATGGGCTACGCCGGGCAGAAGTGCACCGCCACGAGCCGCGTCATCTGCGCCGCGGATGTGCTCGATCCCATGCGCGATGCGCTGGCCGCGGCGGTCGCCGGCCTGCGAATCGAGGATCCGGCCGACGACGCCTGCCGGGTGGGGCCGCTGATCTCGGCCGAGGCCCGCGACGACGCCGCGGCGGCCGTCGCGCGCGGCGTGCGGGCGGGCGGGCGGCTGGTCGCCGGCGGTTCGGCCCTGGCGGCTCCCGGCAACTACCTGGCCCCGGCGCTCGTCGAGGTCGCGGACGCGGCGGCCGAGCTCGCCCAGGAGGAGGTGTTCGCGCCGGTCTGCGCCATCATGCGCGCGGACGGCGCCGACGCCGCCGTGGCTCTTGCAAACGGGGTCCGTCACGGCCTCGTGACCGCCGTCTTCACGCGCAATCTCGACCGCGTGATCGACCTCGCGGGCCGGCTCGACACCGGCCTCGTGCGGATCAACCAGCCGACGTCCGGGGTCGATCTGCACACCCCGTTCGGCGGCGAGAAGGAGTCCGGCCTCGGCCCGCGCGAGCAGGGCAAGGCGGCGCGCGAGTTCTACACCAGCCTGCGCACGGTGCTGATCTCGCCCTCGTGCTAAAGTAGTCACGAGGTCTATAAGTGCCAGCTGCGAAACACCCGCGCGTCGCGGCCGACGTGGCCGTGTTCGCCTTCAGAGACGGCGCCATGAACGTGCTCCTCGTCCGCCGGCGCTACGAGCCCTACCAGAGCTACTGGGCGCTCCCCGGCGGCCTGATGGACGCGGGGGAGACGCTCGAGGAGGCGGCCGAGCGCGAGCTGCGCGAGGAGACGGGCGTGACCGATACGTTCATGGAGCAGCTCGGCACCTTCTCGGATGTCGACCGCGACCCGCGCGGCCGCGTCATCTCGTGCTGCTACCTGGCGCTCGTCGACGGCGGCAAGGTGCGGCTGCGGCCGGGGTCGGATGCGCGCGAGGCGGTGTGGCGGCCGCTCGAGCCGCTGCTGCAGGAGACCGAGGCGGGGCGGGTGCTCGCCTTCGATCACGACCGCATCCTCGCGTACGCGAGGATGCGCCTGGCCTACAAGCTCGAGTACCAGAACGTGGCCTGGAGCCTCTTGCCCGAGGCGTTCACGCTCTCGGAGCTGCGGCGCGTGTACGAGGCGGCCATCGGCCGGGCCTTCGAGCCGAACAACTTCCGCCGCATTGCGCTCGGGTGGGGTGTGCTGGCCGAGGCCGGCGAGCGGCCCACCGGCGGGCGGCCGGCGGCGCTCTACCGCTTCGCCGACCGGCGACCGCTGATCCTGGCCCAAAGCGCCCGCTACCGGCGGTCGACATGATCACCTGGCCGCCGGTCGAGCTTCTCACCGACGAGTATCAGCTGGCGATGGCCGACTCCTACCTCGCCCAGGGGGTCGCCGACGAGCCGGTGACGTTCGAGCTCTTCGTCCGCACGCTGCCGGCGCAGCGCGGCTTCCTGGTGGCGGCCGGGCTTGAGCGCGTCTGCGAGTACCTGACCGGCCTGCGGTTCGGGGAGGACGCGCTCGGCTACCTGCGCCGGTCGCAGACGTGCAGCGAGCCGCTGCTGCGGCATCTGGCGGGCGTCCGCTTCGAGGGCGACGTCGACGCCATGGCCGAGGGCACGGTGGTGCATGCCGGCGAGCCGATGGTGCGCGTCGAGGGCGGGCGGCTGGCCTGCCAGCTGGCCGAGACGTTCCTGCTGAACCAGGTGAACTTCCAGACGATGATCGCGACGAAGGCGGCCCGGATCGTGGCTGCCGCCGGGGGCCGGGCGGTAGTCGACTTCGGCTTCCGCCGCGCCCATGGCGCCGACGCGGGGCTGCTCGCCGCCCGCTCGGCGTACATCGGCGGCTGCACGTCCACCGCGACCGTCGCCGCCGGCTATCAGTGGGGCATCCCGACGTCGGGCACGATGGCGCACAGCTACGTGCTCGCGTTCCCGACCGACGTCGACGCCTTCTGCGCCTTCCTCCGCGATCACCCCGACCGCTCGACGCTCCTCATCGACACCCACGACGCGTTGCGGGGAGCGCGCGCGGCGTGCACGGCGGCCGGTCTGACGGGGGTTGTGCCGCAGGCCGTGCGGCTCGACTCGGGCGATCTCGGCGAGGTCACGGTCGCCGTGCGCTCGATCCTCGACGAGGGCGGCTGCGCGGCCACCCGGATCGTGTGCTCGGGCGACCTGGACGAGTACCGGATCGCCGACCTGCTGGCCGCCGGGGCGCCCATCGACGGCTTCGGCGTCGGCACGGCGCTCACGACATCGAGCGACGCGCCCACGCTCGGCGGCGTGTACAAGCTCGTCTGGAGCGCGGGCCATCCGGTGATGAAGGCGGCGGGGACGAAGTCGAACCTGCCCGGCCGGCATCAGGTGTTCCGCACCCAGGCGGGCGACACGATCGGCCTCGCCGACGAGGACCTGCCCGGCGAGCGCCTGCTCCGACCCGTCGTCCGCGCAGGCCGCCTGGTGGCGCCGCTGCCCGGGCTCGAGGACGTGCGCCGGCACGCCGCGGCGCAGCTTCGCGCCCTGCCCGAGAGCCTGCGGGCTCTGCGTGATCCAAGACCGACTCCGCCGCGGCTCTCGCCCCGGCTCTCCGCGCTCGAGGAGGAGATGTCATGACCCGCTCCGATTCTGCCACCGCCCTGCTTGTGGTCGACATGCAGAACGACTTCTGCCCCGGAGGCGCGCTCGGCGTCGCCGGCGCAGACACGCTCGCCCCCGCGATCGCCAAGGCCGCCCACCGGGCCGGCACCGTCGTCGCCACGCGCGACTGGCATCCGCCCGATCACTGCTCGTTCGCGGCGCGGGGCGGGCCGTGGCCGCCGCACTGCGTGGCCGGGACGCCCGGCGCCGAGCTGCACGCGTCGGTCGCCGGCATGCGCTTCGACCGCGTCCAGGACAAGGGCGGCGACCGCGACCGCGAGGCCTACTCCGGCTTCGACGGCACCGAGCTCGCCGCCTACCTGCGCGGACGCGGGGTGGAGCACGTGCTCGTGACCGGCGTTGCATCGGACTACTGCGTGCGGGCGACGGCGCTCGACGCCGTCCGCGAGGGCTTCCGGGCCACCGTGCTCACCGACGCCGTCGCCGCCGTCGACGTGCGGCCCGGCGACGGCGCACGGGCGCTCGCCGAGGTGGCGGCCGCCGGCGGGCGGCTCGACAAGGTCGCGCTCCTGCGCGACGAGGCCGCCCTGGAGCCCGTGCTCGAGCGCAAGGCGCGGGGCCTGCGCGAGGTGATGCATGCCGCCGGACGCGGCAAGGCCGTGGTCGGCCTCTCGGGCGGCATCGACTCGGCGGTGGCGATGGCCCTCGCCGCCGGCGCCATCGGCCCGGAGCACGTCGTGGCGGTGCGCCTGCCGTCGCGGCACACCGAACAGGTGCACATCGACGACGCGGGCGCCTCGGCGCGGGCCGCCGGGCTGCCCGAGGAAAACGTGCTGACGGTGGCGATCGATCCGCTGGTCGAGGCCCTCGGGGCGATGCGGCCGACGCTCTCGCAGTCGGACATCCGCGAGGGCAACGCCAGCGCCCGCGCGCGCATGATCGTGATCTACGACCTCGCCCAGGAGCTGCACGCGCTTGTCCTCGGCACCGAGAATCGCACCGAGAACCTGCTCGGCTACTTCACCCGGTTCGGCGACGCGGCTTCCGACATCGAGCCGATCACCGACCTCTACAAGACCGAGGTGCGGGCGGCGGCCCGGGTGCTGGGGCAGCCGCAGGCGGTGCTCGACAAGCACCCCACGGCCGGCCTCTGGGGCGGGCAGACCGACGAGGACGAGCTCGGCTTCACCTATCGCGACGCCGACCTGGCGCTCGTGGCGATGTTCGACCTCGGCATGACGCCCGAGGAGGCGGCGCAGCGCACGGGCGTCGACCTCGAGATCGTGCTGCGGGTGCGCGGACGCGCAGACGGCGTGGCGTGGAAGCACCTTGTGCCCCACAGCCTCGGGTAGGAGAAAAGCGGGGACTGTCCCCAGGGACGCAAAAGGGGCCTGGCCCCGCTTCCGCGGGGCCAGGCCCCAGTCTGTTGCGATGCTCTACGCCGCGCGCAGCGGCTGCATGTCGGCCGATGCTGCGAGCTCGCGCAGCGCCTCGGCCTCGAGCTGGCGGACGCGCTCGCGGGTGAGCCCGACGATGCGGCCGATCTCCTCGAGATTGCGCGGATCCTGGCCGTCGAGGCCGAAGCGCAGCTCGAGGATCAGGCGCTTGCGCTCGCCCAGCCGGGCCAGCCCCTCGCGGAGCCGCTCGTGGCGCAGATGCGTCTCGGCCAGCTCCTCGGGGTTGCCGGCATCCGGGTCGGCGATCATGTCGCCGAGCTCGGAGTCGCCGTCTTCGCCGACCGGCTCGTGCAGCGAGACGGTCTTGCGGGCGAGGCCGAGCGTCTCGGACACGGCGTCCGAGGTCAGCTCGGCGGCACGCGCGATCTCGTCCTCGGACGGCTCCCGTCCCAGGCTCGCCTCGAGCGACCGGCGCGCCCGCTCGATCGCCCGCAGGCGGTCGGACACGTGCACCGGCAGGCGGATGGTGCGGCCGCTGTTTGCGATCGAGCGCTGCACGGCCTGGCGGATCCACCAGGTCGCATAGGTCGAGAACTTGAGATCGCGCCGCCAGTCGAACTTCTCGACCGCGCGGTTCAGCCCCAGCACGCCCTCCTGGATCAGATCGAGGAAGGGCACACCCTGGCCGCGGTACTGCTTGGCGATCGACACCACCAGGCGCAGGTTGGACTCGATCATGCGGCGCTTGGCGACGGGGTCGCCGGCCTCGATCCGCTTGGCCAGCATGACCTCTTCGTCCTTCGTGAGCAGCGGATAGCGGCCCGCTTGCCGCAGGAACAGGTCGAGGCTGTTGGTGGTCGCGATCTCGACCTCGACGACCTCGATGCGCTCTTCCGGCGCCGGCGGATCGACGATGTCGACCCCGAGCTGTGCCAGCTCGTCGCGGAGCGCCTGCACATCGTCGGCCTCGAGGTCAAGCTCGAGCGCGAGACCGGCCAGCTCGTCTTCGTAGACAAGCCCCCGTTCCTGTCCAAGCTCCACCAAGAGCCGGGCTTCCGGCTCGATGACGAGCTGGTCAGTCATTCCTCATCAACTCCTCAAGACTCCCGAGTTCCCTTTGGATTCGTGTCTGCCTAACGTTCGCCGCACACACGGTATTCCCCGCCTGACGTCTTCTTTACGCCATCGGTGTTGGTTGCGGATTGGCACCGCACTCGTTTTCACCGGTCGGTGACCCTAACCGCCGACGACTCTCCGCCGCCATCACTCTACGCCTCCAACCGGAGGGCACACGCTCGTAGAGGCAATGACCGCATCCAAATACTACCCCTGTGCGGCCCGGGTGAATACCCCCAACCGTCGGGGCGCCGGGAGCGTCCGGATTCAGCCGGTGACGCGGACGGCGCCCTGGTACTCGGCCGCGTACCACGGGTTCGACAGGCTCGAGATCTGGACGAAGGCGCCGGTGTGGGGGGCCTCGATGAAGTCGTTGTTGCCGATGTAGAGGCCGACGTGGCCGATGCCCGGCTCGAAGAACACGAGGTCGCCCGGTGCGAGCTGGTCGCGGGAGACGTGCGGCCCGGCGTTCCACTGCGACCCGGTGAAGTGGCCGAGCTGGATGCCGAGCTGGGCGTAGACCCACATCGTCAGGCCGGAGCAGTCAAAGCCGGCCGGGCTCGCGCCGACCCACACGTACGGGACGCCGAGCTCGCCCATCGCGATCTGCACTGCCTGGGCGCCGACCGAGCTCGCCGGCGGGACCGGGCCGCTCGGGGGCAGGATGGGGGCTGGCCCCGTTGTGGTGCCCTGGGCCTGCTGCGCCGCCGCTGCAGCGGCCGCCGCGGCCGCCGCCGCGCGCGCCCGCGCCTCCCGGGCGAGCCGGGCCTTGCGCTGCTGGACGAGGTCTCGGATCTGCGCGTTCAGGCCGTCGATCAGCGATTGCTGGCTCGAGATCAGGCCCTGCACCTTCGCCTTCGCCGCCCGGGTGCGGCCGACGAGCTTCCTGGCCTGCACCGCCTCGACGCGCAGCATCTCCTGGCGGCGCCTGACCTGGCGCTCGGCGATCGTGACGCTTCGCAGCACCGAGGCCTGGCTGCGCGACGTGCGGTTCATCACGTCGATGCGGTTCACGAGATCCGAGAAGGACTGGGCGCCGAGCACGTACATCGCGGCATTGGGGTCGTCGCCCTTGTAGGCCGCGACGACGATCAGGGCCAGCTGGGCACGGGCCGCGCGCAGGTTGGCCCGAGCGGCCTTCAGCAGGATCCTGTTCGCGGCGATCCGGTGCTTGACGCCCGAGAGCTTGGACTGGGCGCGGTCGTAGGCGTTCACCGCCGCGTCCTCCTGCGCGTACAGGCCGTTCAGCTGCTGCTCGGCGGCGCGGGCCTGCGCACGTTTGGAGGCGATCGAGTCGGCACCGGCGGTGGTGGGAGTGCCCAGTGCGGCCAGGAGTGCGACCAGCGAGACGGCGGCCACGACCGGGGCGAGCCGGCGCCGGGGCCGCTCCGTGGGCAGGCTCGACATGGCGCGGGACTTTACCACCTGCGATCAGCCGCAAGAGCAGGCGTTTTTGTAAGGATTTTCCGCCAGCGGAGGGCGAGCACCCGCGTTCACGGGCATCCGCGGCTGGTCCTGTTCTCCCCGATAGTGGTCCACCGGCGTTGCAAAGTGGTGGAAGGTGGGGTATTGTGGGGCGGAATGGGAGGCCTTACCCGTGCTGCTCGGCGAATCTGTCCAAAAGCTCGATGCGAAGAACCGCGTGACGCTTCCGGCCAAGCTGCGGCCGCACTTCGGCGACGGAGTGATCGTGGCGAAGGGCGTCGACAGGTGCCTCTCGGTGTACACGCTGGACGGCTTCGAGAAGTTCGTGGACGGGCAGCTCGGCTCGCTCTCGCCGCTGAGCCGCCAGGCCAGGGCGATGGGCCGGCATCTGTACGCTGGAGCGTGGGAGACCGAGCTCGACCGTCAGGGACGGGTGATGCTGCCGCCCGCGCAACTGGCGCACGCCGGCCTCGAGCGAGACATCGTCGTGGCGGGGCTGCGCGACATGCTGGAGATCTGGGACCTGACCACCTGGCGCAGGATGCAGGCCGAATCCGAGGGGAGCATTGAGGATGTTGCCGAATCTCTCTCACAGCAGTAGCGCGGTGATGGAGCACGTCCCGGTCATGGCGGCGGAGGTGGCCGACCTGCTCGAGCCCCGCCCCGGGGACACGATCGTCGACTGCACCTTCGGCGCGGGCGGGCACGCCGCCGTGCTGGAGCCGTACCTGCGCAGCGGCGGCACCTACGTCGCGGTCGACCGCGACCGTGAGGCCGAGCCGTTCTACGAGCGGTTCGCCGCCGCCGCCACCAGTGAGACCCGCTTCGTGCACGGCGACTTCGCCCTCGTGCTGCGCAACATGGCCGCGAGCGGCGCCCGCGTGCAGGCCATCCTGATGGACCTGGGCGTGTCGTCGATGCAGATCGACCGCCCCCACCGCGGCTTCAGCTACGCAAGCGACGCGCCGCTCGACATGCGCATGGACGCGGGCGCCGAGCTGACGGCCGCCGACATCGTGAACACGTGGGACGAGCGCGACCTGGCCGGTGTCATGCGCACGTTCGGCGAGGAGCGCTACGCCTTCCAGATCGCCCGCGCGATCGGCCGCCGCCGGGCGGTCACGCCGTTCCAGCGCAGCGGCGACCTGGTCGAGGTGATCAAGGCCGCGATCCCGACGCCTGCCCGCTTCGGCCAGGGCCATCCCGCCCGGCGCGTGTTCCAGGCGCTGCGGATCGCGACCAACGGCGAGCTCGAGTCGCTGCGCGAGGGCCTCGAGTCGGCCGTCGAGCTGCTCGCCCCGGGCGGCCGGCTGGCCGTCATCAGCTTCCACTCGCTCGAGGACCGGATCGCGAAGCAGTTCATCCGCGACGAGGCCCGCGGCTGCACCTGCCCGCCCGACTTCCCGGTATGCGTGTGCGGGCATCAGCCGCGCCTGCGCTCGCTGACCCGGCGCGCCGTGGTCGCCACGGTGGACGAGCGCTGCACGAACCCGCGCTCGTCGTCGGCCCGGCTGCGCGCGGCCGAGAGGACGCCGGCGCCGTGAGCATGGCCCTGCCGGCCCGTGCGCCCGCGCGCCCGCGCCGCTCCCAGGAGCCGCCGGCTCCGCAGGCCGTCCCGCGGCGGGCACGGCGCGTGCGGCCCCGCCGGCTGAGTGCGGGCGGCGCCGTCTGGGTGGTCGTGCTGGCCATGCTCTTCGGCGGCATCGTCGCGCTGAACGTCGCCGCTCTGCGCGACAGCATCGACGTCAACCGCCTGCAGGCGCATGCCCGCCAGCTGAGCGCCCAGAACCAGCTGCTGCGAAACCGCGTCACGAGCCTCTCCTCGCCGGTCGCGATCGGCGCCGCCGCCGCCAAGCTCGGCATGCACCCGGCCGACCCGAACACGACCCGGTACGTCGGCCTGCTCCGCGTGAAGCACACGGTCACGCGCCCGTGAAGCGCCACGCGCCCGGCAAGCGGATGGCCGATCACCGCCTGCGCCTGATGCTCGCGGTGTCGCTGGCGGCGTTCGTGGTGGTCGTCGGCCGGGCCATCCAGATCCAGGGCGTCGACGCCGCCTCGCTCGCAAGCAAGGCGGTGCAGCAGCAGCGCGGCGAGACGACGCTGATCGGCCTGCGCGGATCCATCATGAGCGCCGACGGCCAGACGCTGGCCCAGACGCAGCCGTCGCGCACGATCGTGTCGAATCCGAAGCAGATCAAGAACGTGCAGCTGACGGCCGTCACGATCGCGCGGGCGATCGGCCTTCGCCCCAACCGCCGCGTGCATCGCCATCACCAGACGAAGCGGCACTCGCACCACCACCACCCCCGCATCAAGCTGCGGCCGAACCCGGCCTGGAAGCCCGCCGTGGCGTCGCTCGCGCAGGCGCTGCGCAGGGGCGGGTACGTGATCCGCCAGCTCCCGACCGAGATCGCCAAGCGGGTCATGCGCCATCACCTGCCCGGCATCTCGACCGTCCCCGAGCTGCAGCGCTGGTACCCCGACGGCCCCGTGGCCTCGCAGGTGCTCGGCTTCACCGGCATCGAGGGCAACGCCGGCGCGGGCGAGGGCAGCGGGCTCGAGCACCAGCTCAACTCGGTGCTCGCCGGCCGCCCCGGCAAGCAGATCACCGTCACCGACCCGAGCGGCACCGTGCTCGACACCGTCAACGTGCGCAAGCCGCAGGACGGCCGCAACGTCACGCTGACGCTGAGCGCCGCCGTGCAGAGCAAGGTGCAGGCCGTGCTCGCCCAGACGGTGCAGAACACGAGCGCGGCCTGGGCCACCGGCATCGTGATGGATCCGCGCACGGGCGCGGTGATCGCGATGGCGACCGCTCCGGGCTACGACAACAACAAGGCCCATCTGGCCAAGAACTCGCACCTGTGGCGGAACCAGGCCGTGCAGACGGTGTACGAGCCCGGCTCGACGTTCAAGGTCGTGACCTTCTCGGCCGCGCTCACCTCAGGCGTCGTCTGGCCCGGCGAGGTGCTGCACAACGTCCCCGACCATCTCGCCTTCGGCAACAAGGTGATCCGCGACGACAACCCCCACAAGCCGTGGGACATCACGGTCCGCCACATCCTCAAGATCTCGTCCAACATCGGCACCGACGAGATCGCCCAGATGGTGGGTAAGCCCGACCTGATGCGGTGGGTCCGCCGGTACGGATTCGGCAGGCCGACGGCGCTGCACTTCCCCGGCGAGGCCAGCGGGATCGTGCTGCCCGGCCGTGACTGGACGACGTCCTCGATCGGTACCATCCCGATCGGGCAGGGGATCGGCGTCAGCGCCATGCAGATGGCGTCGATGTATCAGGCGATCGCCAACGGCGGCGTCATGGCGCAGCCGCACATCGTCGCCCGGATCAAGGGCCGGCGGCCCGGGCGGATGTGGCACCGGCGCGTGCTCGACCCCGGCGTCGACAGCGAGCTCGTGTCGATGCTCGAGGGCGTGGTGGACGGCGGCACCGGCGTCCATGCCACCATCCCCGGCTACACCGTCGCCGGCAAGACCGGCACCGCCCAGAAGCCGAACGGCCACGGCGGCTACTCGAACCAGTACGACGCCTCGTTCATCGGGTTCCTCCCGGCCGGGAACCCGCAGGTCGAGATCATGATCGTGGTCGACTCGCCCAAGACGAGCCACTTCGGCGGCGACGTGGCGGCGCCCGCGTTCGAGCAGATCGGCTCGTGGTACGCCAACCACGCGGGTATCAAGCCCGACCGTCCAGTTCAGTAGCCTTCCGGCCAAGAATGAAGCTCTCGAGGCTGATCGAGGCCGTCGGCCCGCGCGCCGTGCACGGGCGCGCGGAGGTCGACATCACCGCCGTCACCTACCGCGCCGAGGCCGCCCGGCCCGGCGCGCTGCACGTGTGCGTGCCCGGGTTCACGGCCGACGGCCACGACTTCGCCGGCCAGGCGGTCGCCGGTGGGGCGGTGGCGCTCGTCGTCGAGCGGCGGCTGGACGTGGACGTGCCGCAGCTCGAGGTCGACTCGGCGCGCACGGCGATGGCTGCGGCCGCGGACGCCTTCTACGAGCATCCGAGCGGCGAGCTCACCGTCGTCGGCATCACGGGCACGAACGGCAAGACCACCACGGTCTTCCTCGTGCACGCCGTCCTGCAGGCGGCGCTGGGGTCGGCCGGCCTCCTGGGCACGGTCGAGTCTCGGGTCGGCGGTGTGGTCGAGCGGGTGGCGCGCACGACGCCGGAGAGCGTCGAGCTGCAGGCGATCCTGCGGCGGATGGTCGCTGCCGGCGACCGCGCCTGCGCGATGGAGGTGTCGTCGCACGCGCTCGAGCTCGATCGTGTCGGCGGCGTCAGCTTCGCCGCCGCCGGGTTCACGAACCTCACGCAGGACCACCTCGACTTCCATCCCGACATGGAGCACTACTTCGCCGCCAAGTCGCGCCTGTTCCAGGCCGCCCCGGGCGCGATCAACGTCGGCGATCCCTACGGCCGCCGGCTGGCGGGAACCGCCGGTGGGCCGGTGCTCACCTACGCGCGCGCGCCCGAGGCCGCCGCCGACGTGCGCCCGTACGCGGTCGAGATCGGCGCCGGCGGCACGATCGGGCTGATCGTCTCGACGCCGCGCGGGCCGTTGCCGCTGGACGTGCGCCTGCGCGGCGGCTTCAACGTCGAGAACGTGCTCTGCGCGGTGGCGCTGGCGGAGCTGCTGGGGCTGCCGCACGCGGCCGTCCGGGCCGGGATCGCGTCGGTGCAGGGCGTCCCCGGGCGGTTCGAGGCGGTCGAGGCGGGCCAGCCCTTCACGGTGCTCGTCGACTACGCCCACACCCCGGACGGGCTCGAGAACGTCCTGCACTCCGCGCGTGAGATCACCGCCCGGCGCCTGATCTGCGTGTTCGGCTGCGGCGGTGACCGCGACCGTGGCAAGCGTCCGCTGATGGGCCGGGTCGCCAGGCGCCTGGCCGACATCGCGATCGTCACGTCGGACAACCCGCGCAGCGAGGACCCGGAGGCGATCATCGCCGAGATCCTCGACGGTGTCCCGATGGAAGCCGAGCCCGACCGCCGGTCTGCGATCGAGCGCGCCGTCGGCATGGCCCGCGAGGGCGACGTGGTCGTGATCGCCGGCAAGGGGCACGAGCAGGGCCAGCAGTTCGCCGACCGCACGCTCGAGTTCGACGACCGCACGGTCGCGCGGGAAGCCCTCGCAGGGCTGCCGGCGGCATGATCGCGCTCACCGCGCGCGAGGTCGCCGCCGTGTGCGGCGGGCGCACATCGGCCGAGGCGCGCGTCACCGGCGTCACGATCGACTCGCGGACGGTCGTGGGCGGCGACCTGTTCGTCGCCCTGCCGGGCTCGCGCACCGACGGCGCCCGCTTTGCCGCCGACGCGCTGCGGGCGGGGGCGGCCGCGGTGCTCGTCGCCGGCACCCCGGGCGACGCCGCCCCCGACCCGCGCTCGATCGTGGTGGCAGATCCCCTGATCGCCCTGGGCCAGATCGCGGCCGAGGTGCGCCGCCGCTCGGGCGCGCTCGTGGTCGGCGTGACCGGCTCGACCGGGAAGACGTCGACAAAGGACATCCTGGGGGCGATCCTGCGGCGCCGCCTGCGCACGGTCGCGAGCCATGCGAACTTCAACACCGAGATCGGCCTGCCGCTGACCCTGTGCCGGGTCGCCGCCGACACCGAGGCCGTCGTGTGCGAGCTCGGCATGCGCGGGCTGGGGCAGGTGGCCTACCTCGCCGAGATCGCCCGTCCCGACGTGGCGGTGATCACGTCGGTCGGGCCGGTGCACCTCGAGCTCGTCGGCACCATCGAGGCGGTCGCCGAGGCGAAGGCCGAGATCCTGCAGCCGCTCGGGCCCGCCGAGACGGCCGTCGTGCCGCACTCGGAGCCCTTGCTCGCGCCCTATCTGGAGATGTGCCGGGCACGCGTGATCACGTTCGGCGAGGCGCAGGGCGCCGACGTGCGCCTGGCCGGCTTCGCCCCCGGCAGGGCGGAGATCGCGCTCGGCGGTCGAACCATCACGGTGCCCGTGAACTTCGACCAGCACCACAACGGCCTGAATCTCACGGCCGCCGTCGCGGCCTGCGTCGGCCTGGGCCTCGACCCCGGCGCCGCCGACCTGCTGGCCGGCGCGGGCGAGGTCGAGTTCTCGCGCTGGCGCGGCGAGCGCATCGACGTCGCGGGTGGCGGCTTCGTGATCGCCGACTGCTACAACGCGAATCCGGTGTCGATGCAGGCGGCGCTGCGCCACCTGGTCGCCGCGGCGGGTGCTCGCCGCACCGTCGCCGTGCTCGGCGAGATGGCGGAGCTCGGGCCGGCCGCGCCCGGCCTGCACGCCGAGGTGGGGCGCGAGGCGGAGCGGCTCGGGGTCGACCTCGTCGTCGCCGTC
>DASXOR010000081.1:0-3857 GCA_036494095.1 Gaiellales bacterium
CCTACGAGCCGGCTTCGAGCCGATCGGCTGCGAGGTGCTCTTCTTCGAGGCCGTAGGCGTCGGTGCGCCGGTGGCGCAGCGCCGGCAGGCGGTCGCGGATGTCGGTGAGGGCGGCCATGTCCAGGTCGGCCACGATGACGCCGTCGCCGTCGGGCGCCTGCGCCAGGACCGTCCCCCACGGATCGATGATCATGCTGTGCCCGTAGCTCGGCTTGCGCAGGCCGCCGGGATAGCCGTGCTGGCCGGTCGCGAGCACGAACGCCTGGTTCTCGATCGCGCGCGCCCGCAAAAGCACCTCCCAGTGGGCCATACCCGTGATCAGCGTGAAGTTCGAGGGCACGGTGAGGACGGTCGCGCCGCCCTCGAGCGCCAGCGTCCGGTAGAGCTCGGGGAAGCGCAGGTCATAGCAGACCGTGAGCCCGACCCGCACGCCCGCGAGATCGGCGACGACCGGCACGGAGCCCGGCGCGGTCCCGTCGGACTCCCGGTAGCTGATCCCGCCGACCTCCACGTCGAAGAGGTGGATCTTCGTGTAGGCCGCGACGCGCGCCCCGTCGCGGTCGTACGCGAGCGAGACGTTCTCGACGCGGTCGCCCTCCCCGACGATCGCGATGCTGCCTCCGATCAGGTTCACCCGGTGGGTGCGGGCCCAGTCGGACATCGCCTCGACCGTCGGGCCGGAGTCGAGCTCCTCGGCCTGCGCGCGCAGCTCGGGCCCATCGAGCCACGCGTTCCACTTCTCCGGCAGGAGCACGACGTCGGCGCCGCGCCCGGCAGCCTCGGCGACGAGCGGCGCCATGAGGGCGATGTTCTCGCTCTTGTCCGCGCGGGCCCGGAACTGGACGCAGGCGGCTCGCAGAACCTGTTTCACGCCTCGAAGCCTACTCCGGCGTCGCCGGCCTCGTCCTCGTCCAGCATGCGGACGAAGAACACGGAGCAGGCGGCGAACAGGATGGCGGCCTGCTCGATCGCCATCGCGATCGCCCCCAGCTGCTGATCCTCGAGCGGCGCGAGCCCCCACAGCCGGGGCGCATGCACGTAGAAGCTGTACTGGGGATGGGTCAGGGCGAGCGCGAGCGAGACGGGCGCCGCCGCGATGAACGCGCCGAACAGGTAGACGACCTTCGCCGCCGGGCGCATGCGCGCGGACGTGAGCACCGGCCACCAGAACGCGATCCCCGAAGTGAGGAACACGATGTGCTCCAGGCCGAGCGCCCAGCGGTGGGTGAGGGCGAAGCCGTAGACGACGGGGACGTGCAGCCCGTACCACGCCGCCAGCCAGTAGCCCAGCGCGACCGGCGGCGTGGTCAGCGCCCGCACGATCCGGAGGCGCTCGGCGGCGGCCACCATCGCCGGCGAGAGGCCGAGCACGAGCAGCGGCGGCGCCCAGTCGGCGAGGACGACGTTTTGGAGCAGGTGCACCGAAAGCAGCGACGTGAGCGCGATGTGCTCGACCGGGGAGAGCAGTGCCACGGCGATCAGCCCGAGCCCGGCGGCGAATGCGGCGATCCGCCAGCGCGACGTCGGCAGGCCGCGGCGGTCGAGCGCCCGCACGACGATGGCGTAGTCGAGGGCGACGATCACGATCGCCGCGGCCCATTCCGGGTCGGCCTGGAACTGCCAGGGATTCACCATCCGTCAGCCGGCGGGCGTGAGCGGCGCCATCGTGAGCCCGAACCCGGCGAGCTGCTCCCAGTAGAGCTCGGCCCGCTCCTTGTCGCCCGTCCAAACGACCGCCTGGCCGGCGGTGTGAATCGTGTCGGCGAGCGCCATGCCGCGCTCGAAGGTGACGCCCGGGACCGTGCGCGCGAGCGCGAAGGCGACGCCGTCGAACGTGTTGTGATCGTCGTTTCGGACGATCACGAGCCAGGGACGCCCGCTGCCGGAGCCCGGCCCGGTGTGGCGCGGCCTCGTCTTGCGAACGGGCGGTGCGACCGTGGGCATGCTTCGAGTGTACCGGCGACCGGGACGCACAGCCGGGCCCGCGACGTAGATCCCGGCATGACCCGTCACCCGTTCACTCGCTGCCTGTCACTGCTCCTGCTCGCGGGATGCGCCGGCGCGCCGGGTCACGCTGCGACGGGCGACCAGGCCTCTGCGGGAGCCGCGATTCCCGCCGCTCACAAGACGCTCACGGGACGTGTCCGCGGCGAGCGCGGCGGCGACCGGTCGGTGATCAAGGTCACCGACGCCGAGCGGTCACTCCCGAAGGGAAGCCGCGGCGCCCTGATCGCGCTGGACGGCATCGGCGTCCTGCGGGTGGCGTGCACCCGGCATCCGCACGCGGCGTTCGTGCTCACCCGGTTCGCCGCCGGAGAGGGTCCGCCGACGGTGCAGCACGACACCGCCCGGCCATCGCGGCGGGCGTCGATCTCAGGGACGACCGGGTCGGTGTCGGGCCTGACCGGGCAGCTGCAGATGCGGATCCCGCGGGCGGCGGGCCGGCATGCCGTGCTCGAGCACTGGGAGGTATCCGGCGGCGGCGAGGCGTTCCAGTTCGTGGCGTCGATCTCCGACCTGCTCGGCCCAGCGGCGCACCGGTGCGACCTGCTCGCGCAGGCGACGGTCGTCACTCACGGCCCGTTCTACCGCTACGCCCATTCGCAGCAGTGAACTGCACGTGACGACGCACCAAGCGGGGTCAGACCCCCGGGCCCCAGCCGCCGCCGCCCGGGGTGCGGATCTCGAGCACGTCGCCGGCGCGCAGGTCGAGGCTGCACTTGGCCGGGAGCGGGCGGCCGTTCAGGAGGTTTCGCCCGGATGTGCCGCCGGCTCCGCCCGCCGCGCCCTGCGGGCGATGGCGGCGGCGCTCGGTCATGAGACCCAGGCGGCAGTCCTCGAGCACGTGGTAGACGCGGACGACGCCGTCTCCTCCCCGGTTTCGGCCCATTCCGCCCGTACCGCGGCGGAGCGCGTAGCGCTCGATCCGCAGCGGGTACTCGCGCTCGAGCGCCTCGATCGGCGTGTTCAGCGTGTTCGACATGGCGACGTGCACACCGCTCGGCCCGGGCCCGGCCTGAGAGCCGCCCTGGCCGCCGCCGAGGGTCTCGTAGTAGGTGAAGCCGGGCGTTCCGAACGTGACGTTGTTCATCGTCCCCTGACCGTGCGCCGGCACGTCCACGGCCCCGCCCATAGCGGACATGACGACGTCGACGATCCTGCTCGACGTCTCGGTGTTGCCGGCGACGACGGCGTGCGGCGGCTGCGCGTTCACGAGGCAGCCCTCGGGCGCGCGTACGGTCACCGGCGCGAAGGCGCCGCCCGATGCCGGGATGTCGGGATCGCACACGGCCCGCACCACGTAGTAGACCGCCGAGCGGGTGACCGCGAGCGGGCAGTTGACGTTGCCCTGCTGCTGGGGCGCGGTGCCCGCGAAGTCGGCGACGAGCTCCGATCCCGCGATCTCGACCGTAACCCGGATCGGGATGTCGCGGGTGTGGATGCCGTCGCCCTCGATCACGTCGGCCGCCTCGTAGCGGCCGTCGGGGAGCCGCTCCACCGCCGCGCGCGTGCGCCGCTCGCTGTAGGCGTAGAGCTCGTCCATCCCCTCGGCCAGCCGGCGCCGGCCGAACCGGCGCGCCAGCTCGCGCAGGCGGGCCGCCCCCACCAGCATGCACGCCTCCTGCGCACGCAGATCGGCCAGCCGCTCGGCCGGCTTGCGCATGTTGGCCACGAGCAGGGTGCGCACGTCGGCGGTCAGCGCGACCGGAGGGATGACGACGCCCTCCTGCAGGAGCTCGGTCGCCCCCGCGGGCATGCTGGCCGGCTGCATCCCGCCCACGTCGGCATGGTGCGCGCGCGAGCACACGAGGCCGAGGTCGTCGACGACCGACACGAGGGTGATGTCGGGCAGGTGC
>DASXOR010000082.1:0-7256 GCA_036494095.1 Gaiellales bacterium
CTGCGCCAGATCAAGGATCTGTTCCACGCCTCGGCCGACGAGCGCCGCGCCCACCTGGTCTCGGTCACCGGCATCGCCGGGATCGGCAAGTCGCGGCTCGTGTGGGAGTTCTACAAGTACTTCGACGGACTCGCCCAGGTCGTCTACTGGCACCGGGGCCGCTGCCTCTCATACGGCGAGGGCGTGACCTACTGGGCGCTGGCCGACATGGTGCGGATGCGCTGCCGGATCAGCGAGGACGAGCCCGCCGAGGCCGCGCTCGAGAAGCTCGCCGCGGTGCTCGACGAGCACATCACAGACGCCGACGAGCGCCGCTTCGTCGAGCCCCGGGTCGCGCACCTGATGGGACTCGAGGAGGGCAGCGCGTTTGCCCGCGAGGATCTCTTCGCCGCATGGCGCACCTTCTTCGAGCGCCTCGCCGACGTGTTCCCGACGATGCTCGTGTTCGAGGACATGCAGTGGGCCGACGCCTCGCTGCTCGACTTCATCGAGTACCTGCTCGACTGGTCGCGGCAGAGCCCTCTCTTCGTCGTGACCGCCGCCCGACCCGAGCTGCTCGACCGGCGGGCGACCTGGGGTGCGGGCAAGCGCAACTTCACGTCGATGTACCTCGAGCCGCTGCCCGAGCCCGCGATGCGGGCGCTGCTCGACGGGCTCGTCCCGGGACTGCCGGACACCCTGCGCGGGCAGATCCTGGCCCGCGCAGAAGGCGTGCCGCTGTACGCGATGGAGACGGTGCGGATGCTGCTCGACCGCGGGCACGTCGTGCGCGAGGGCAGCGTGTACCGGCTCTCCGGACCGGTGGAGGCGCTGGAGGTGCCCGAGACGCTGCATGCGCTGATCGCCGCCCGTCTCGACGGGCTCTCCGACGAGGAACGCCGCATCGTCCAGGACGGCGCGGTGCTCGGCAAGACCTTCACGCGCTCGGCCGTCGAGGCGCTTTCGGGCGTCGATGCGCATGCGGTCGAGCAGGTGCTCGCGGCGCTCGTGCGCAAGGAGGTGCTCTCGATCCAGGCCGATCCGCGCTCGCCCGAGCACGGCCAGTACGGCTTCCTGCAGGACCTGATGCGCCGTGTGGCGTACGAGATGCTCTCCATGCGCGACCGCCGCGACCGGCACCTGGCCGCCGCCGACTACCTCGAGCGCACGCTGGCCGACGACGATGAGATCGTCGAGGTGCTCGCATCGCACTACATCGACGCGTACACGGCCGTGCCCGACGTCGACGGGGCCGACACCGTCCGCCGGCGCGCGCGCGAGCTGCTCGTCCGTGCGGGGGAACGGGCCGAGTCGCTGGGCGCGACGACCGAGGGGCAGCGCTACTACAGCCGCGCTGCCGAGCTCTGCGACACCCGCCTCGACGAGGCCGGCCTGCTCGACCGGGCCGCCCAGATGGCGGTCCGGGCAGCGGCGCAGGACGAGGCCGCCGAGCTGGCCGAGCGCGCCCAGGCGCTGTACGAGGCCGAGGGCGCCCACGGCGCCGCGGCCCGCGTGCTCATCATCCGGTCGCGTATCGACCAGGCCCAGGGCCGGCTCGACGAGGGCCTCGAGCGCATGCAGCGGGCCTACGACGTCCTGCGTCAGGAGCCGCCGGACGAGAGCTTCGCCACGCTCACGACCCGGCTCGCCGGCTCGTTCTACTTCCTGGGCGACGTCGAGCGCTGCGCGGAGCTGGTCGAGCAGGCGCTCGACCTCGCCGAGGCACGGGGGATGCCGCGTGTGCTCACGAACGCGATCATGATCAAGGCCATGGTGGGGGCGTCGGGCCGCCATCCGGAGGAGGCGCGCGGGCTGTTCCAGCTCTCGTTCGACCTCGCCATGAAGCACGAGCTCCGCGAGGAGGCGAGCCGGGCCTCGTCGAACCTGTCCGACCTGGCCTTCCGGCGCGACCGCTACACCGAGGCCCTCGGCCATCTGGAGCAGTCCGGTGCTCTGGCGCGCGCAGTCGGCAGCCGGCCGCATGAGTGGTTCGCGCTCAGCGAGTCCACCTACCCGCTGTACATGCTCGGGCGCTGGGACGAGGCCATGGCGATGTACCACGAGCTGCCGGAGGAGATGCTGCCGACGGGCGGCACCCTGCTCAGCCCGCTGAGCTCGATCCTCGAGATCCACGTGCACCGCGGCGACGTCGCCGAAGCGCGGCGGCTGCTCGGCATCTACATCCGCCTGGAGCACTCGGCCGACGTCCAGGAGCAGGCCGGGTACGCGGCCGCGAACGCCTGTGTGCAGTTCGCCGAGGGGCGCTATGCGGAGGCCGTCGAGTCGGGCCTGCGCACGATCGAGTTCGGCACCACGCTCGGGCTCGACGGCCAGGACGCCAAGATGGGTTTCATGTGGGCGCTCGAGGCGGCGATCGCGCTCGGCGACCGCGCGAAGGCCGAGGAGGTGATCGAGCGGATTCAGGCGATCCCGCCGGGCTTGCGGCCGCCGTCGCTCGGTGCCCACGCGGGCCGTTCGCGTGCCCGCCTGGCCGAGTCTCCCGAGCTGGCCGCGTCGCATCTGGCGGCCGCCGAGGCGGTCTTCCGCGATCTCGGCCTGCGATTCTGGCTCGCGGTCAGCCTGCTCGAGCGCGCCGAGGTGCTGACGGCCGACAGCCGCGGCGAGGCGGCCGAGCCCCTGCTGGCCGAGGCACGCGACATCTTCGTGGAGCTGCGGGCACGACCGTGGATCGAACGAGCCGCGGCCGCCGCCGAGCGCACTTCGGCCGAAGCCGTCGGCTGACCTGTGGCACTCTATTGGTAGTGAGACGGTGGGTGATCATGCTGGGCACGGCCATGGTGGCCCTGGTGGCAGCCGTCCCGGCCCCGGCTGCGGCGACGCCGACCATCCCGAAGGGCGAGCTTCGGGAGATCCGCGTGCTCCTGAAGACGTTCATCCCCGAGGCGATCGGCCGCGTGCACCCCGGACGGGCCTGGGATCTGGCCACGCCGTCGATGCGCCTCGGCGCGAGCCGCGCCCAGTGGCGGTCGGGATCGCTGCCGGTGTTCCCCTATCCGGTGGCCACGACCGGCTTCGGCATCCGGCCGATCACCGTCGCACCCGGCGACGTCACCTTCGATCTGATGGTGCACCCGAAGCCCGGGAGCAACGCCGGCGTCGAGGTGTACACGACCCATATGCAGCGGGTGGGAAGCCGCTGGCTGGTCGCGTCGATGGCGGCCTCGGCGCAGTTCGCCGGGTCGGGCGGCCCGGCCACCATCACCGCCGAGCCCGACTTCGCCCCGCACGTCCAGGGCCTCCCGGCGCGCAACAACATCGCCAAGGCGTGGGTGCTCGTACCGCTCCTCGTGATCGGCCTGCCCCTGATCGCGGCCCCGTTCGGCATCTTCCTCGTCTGGCGGCGCGGGCGGGCGCCCCGTGCCGACGTCGACGCCAGCAAGCGGGCGACCATGCCCTGGCGCTAGGTCAATCTGCGGCCAGCTCGGCCAGCTCCGCCAGGAGCGTGAACGACCGGGATCGCGCGGCCGCGTCGGGGACGCTCGCAATGGCCATCAGCTCATCCGCCGCCGTCTCGGCCAGGAGCTGGTCGAGGCGCGTGCGCACCGTCGCCGGGCTGCCGACGACCTGCGAACGCAGGTAGGCGTCGGCGTAGGCGCGCTCGTCGGCCGTCCATGCGTGCCGTTCCACCTGTCCGAGCGTGGGCAGCGGCCCGGGCGGCCGGCCGCTGCGGCGCTGGGCGAAGCTGAGCGCCATCGCCGAGGCCAGGAGCTGCGCCTCGGCGTCGGTCTCGGCACAGACGACGAACGCGGTCACCTGCGCGTAGGGCGCGTCGAGGTCTCCTGACGGCTGGAAGCGCGAGCGGTAGAGCTCGAGCGCGGCCAGGGTGTTCTGGGCGCTGAAGTGATGGGCGAAGGCGAACGGCAGCCCCATGAGGCCGGCGGCCTGGGCGCTGTAGCCGCTCGACCCGAGCAGCCACAGGGCGGGCATGCCCGAGCCGTACCCGGGCACGGCGTGGATGCCCTCGTAGGCGTCGCCCGGCGCGAAGCCGTTGAAGAAGCCGTACAGCTCGTGCAGCAGCTCGAGCAGGTCGTCGCTTCCGCCGACGCGGCGCAGCGCCTGCATGGTGCGCTGGTCGGTGCCGGGGGCGCGGCCGATGCCCAGGTCGATCCGGCCCGGGTGCAGCGCCTCGAGGGTGCCGAACCGCTCGGCCACCACGAGCGGCGAGTGGTTCGGCAGCATGACGCCGCCCGAGCCGAGCCGGATCCGGGCCGTGCGGGCGGCGGCGTTTGCGATCAGCACGTCGGGGGCGGAGCTCGCGATCCCGGGCATGTTGTGGTGCTCGGCGTACCACAGCCGGTGATAGCCCAGGCGGTCGACGAGCGCCGCGAGGGCGGTCGCGTCGGCCAGCGCCGTGACGGGGGTGGAGTCGCTCGCGACCGGGGCCACGTCGAGCACCGAGAGCGGGATGCCGAAGACGGGGCTGGCCGCGGCCCGGGCCTGATCGCGCAGGAGGCTCACCGCTCCGCACAGTGGGCGCAGCGACCGGGCAGCGACTGGAGCGCGCGGTCGGACAGCTCGAAGCCGACCGCCTCGGCCGCCCGGCGCAGCGACACGAGCGCGCAGCCCTCGAGGGTCGAGATCGCGCCGCAGTCAACGCACACGAGGTGGTGGTGGTGGCCGTTTGTGCCGCACATCACGAACACCGCCTCGCCGGAGCGCGTGCCGGCCTCCTCGACCAGGCCCTCGTCGCGCCACCGCTCGATCGCTCGGTACGCGGTCGTGAGGCCGATCCGGGGCTGGTCGCGCCGGGCCGTCTCGTGCAGTTCGCGGACGCTGAAGGCGTGGCCGATCGCGCGGCCCGCGTCGAGCAGCGCTTCGCGGTTGCGGCGGTTGCGTCCGGTGTCCACGCAAAGAGCGTAGTCGCCGCACCTGCGGATCTCAAGAGTGTGATTGACATCCGTTTTCATTTCCGTTAGCGTGCGCTGGTGTCAAGGACCTTGCTCGGCTTCATCCTGCTCCTCGTGATCGTCGTTACCCTGGGAGTCGTCCTGGCGCAGAGTCGCTCGTCGTCGCCGTCCTCGCATGGACGGGTGAGCGTCGTGGCAGCCGAGAACTTCTACGGCAACATCGTCTCCCAGATCGGTGGACCGCATGTGTCCGTGACGTCGATCCTGTCCGATCCGAACGCCGACCCGCACCTGTTCGAGCCGGGCAGCCGCAACGGTCTCGCCGTCTCCCAGGCTGCGCTCGTGATCCAAAACGGCGTCGGATATGACAGCTTCATGCAGAAACTCGAGGATGCAGACCCCAGCTCCCACCGGATCGTGGTCACGATCGGCGACGTGCTCGGCGTCTCGGCCGCCGACGCCAATCCACATCTGTGGTACGACGTGCCCAAGCTCGGCCGGGTCGCCACCGCGATCGCGTCCGGCCTTGGCCGCGCCGACCCTGCCCATCGGAGCGCCTACCGTGCGGGGCTCGTCCGTTTCCAGAGCAGACTTGCGCCGCTGCGGCGCGAGGTGACCGCGCTCCGTGCGCGGTACGGCGGCACGCCGGTTGCCTACACCGAGCCGGTGCCGGGATATCTGCTCGCCGCGGCCGGTCTGCGCAGCCTGACCCCACCGGCGTTCGCGCGGGCGATCGAGGACGGCAGCGACCCGTCGCCCGAGGCCGTCGCGCAGATGACCGCGCTCTTCACACACCACCGCGTGCGCGTGCTGCTGTACAACAACCAGACGGTCTCCCCGATCACCACCCGCATCCGCACGGCTGCCCAGGCCGCCGGGATCCCGGTGGTCGGCGTTAGCGAGACGATGCCGCCGGGACTGACGTTCCCGGCCTGGCAGCTGGGCCAGGCGCAGGCGCTCGAGCGCGCATTGCGGCAATGAGCACGGGCGTCGCGCCTGTCGTGCGTGTCCGGCAGGTGTCGCTGCGGTTCGGTGCGCGCGTGCTCTGGGACGACCTGAGCTTCGACCTTCATCGCGGCGAGTTCATGGCGGTGCTCGGCCCGAACGGCACGGGCAAGACATCGCTCGTCCGCATCCTGCTCGGGCTGCTCGCGCCGAGCACGGGCACCGTCGAGGTGACCGGCCGCCCTCCGGCCGCGGCCAGGAGCGAGATCGGGTACGTCCCGCAGCAGCGCGCGTTTGACTCCGACGCCCCGGTGCGCGGGTGCGACCTCGTCCGGCTCGGCCTCGACGGTCACCGGTGGGGCCTCGGGCTGCACTCGCGGGCGTCCGACGAGCGCGTCAGAAGGGCGCTTCACGCCGTCGGCGCGGCCGCGCACGGCGAGCTCCCGGTGGGCCGGCTCTCCGGTGGCGAGCAGCAGCGCCTCCGCATCGCCCAGGCGCTCGTCTCCGACCCGTCCCTGCTCCTGGCCGACGAGCCGCTGCTGTCGCTCGACCTGGCGTCCCAGCGGACGGTCGTCGACCTGCTCGACGGCCGCCGCCGCGACGCGGGCACGCCGGTGGTGTTCGTGACCCACGACGTCAATCCGATCCTGCGGGTCGCCGATCGCGTGCTCTACCTGGCGCCGGGCCGGTGGGCGATGGGGACGCCTGCCGAGGTGCTCACGACCGAGACGCTGTCGCGGCTCTACGACACCCCCGTCGACGTGCTGCGCGTTCGTGACCGCGTGGTCGTGGTCGGCACCCCTGACGACGACGGCGGCCATCACCACGAGCATGCGCCGGCGGGGCCGCGCTGATGTTCACCGAGCTCCTCGGGCAGCACTTCGTGCACACGGCGCTGCTCGCGGGCGGCGTCGTGGCGATTCTGAGCGGCGCCATCGGCACGTTCGTCGTCACCCGCGGGGCGAGCTTCGCCGTCCATGCCATCTCCGAGCTCGGCTTCACCGGCGCCGCGGGCGCGCTCGTGCTCGGCATCGACCCCGTGATCGGCATGATGGGCGGCTCGCTGCTCGTCGGCGCCGTGCTCGGCCTGCTCTCGCTGCGAGGGCGTGAGCGCGACAGCGCCATCGGGGCGGTGCTGGCGTTCGGCCTCGGCCTGGGGGTGCTCTTCCTGAGCCTCTACCAGGGCTACGCCACCGAGGCGACGAACCTGCTCTTCGGCAGCATCGTCGGGGTCAGCGACCGGCAGCTGGCCGAGCTCGTCGCGGTCGCCGTCGTCGTCCTCTGTGGGATCGCGGCCGCCTACCGGCCGCTGCTCTTCTCGAGCATCGACCCCGAGGTCGCGGAGGCCCGGGGCGTGCCCGTGCGCGCGCTCTCGGTGCTGACGTTCCTGCTGCTGGCGCTGACGACGGCGGAGGCGATCCAGGTCGTCGGCGTGCTGCTCGTGCTGACGCTCGTGATCACGCC
>DASXOR010000083.1:0-18109 GCA_036494095.1 Gaiellales bacterium
CCTGCCGCTGCTGCAGCGCGACACCTTCACGTTCGAGACGCCGCTCGCCTACGACGGCGGCCCGGACGGGACGACGCTCCTGCGCCGGGCCATCGCCGACGGTGCCCGCTTCCTGCGCCGCGGCGGCGCGCTCCTGCTCGAGCTCGGCGGCGACCAGGCCGACGCGGTCGCGGGCGACCTGGCCCGGGCGGGCTTCGCCGGCGCCGCCGTCCTCGCCGACGACGACGGCGTCGTGCGCGGCATCGAGGCAACGCTGCGATAGATGCAAGGTGCCTGGCACCCGATCGGGTGCCAGGCACCGGGGCGCGCTACTCGACCCGCGGCGCTCCCGCGGCGACGCCGCGGATGGCCACGACGGGCGCCCGGGTGTGGAACGCCTGGATGCGGAACCCGAAGACGGCCGAGGCGCCCGCCTCGAGCCGGACTCCCGGTGGCTCGTGCAGCATGCCGTAGTAGTCGATCGCGGCCGGCGGAGGGATGTCGGCATCCACGCGGTGAGCGGCGGCGAGGTCGCCGTCGCGGGCGACGAGGGCCTGCACCGGGTAGGGCGGGAAGACCGGATCGACGTACAGGCCGCCGCCGTAGCAGTAGGCGCGGCCGCCGTGGTGGTGTGAGATCTCGCCGATGTAGAGCGCCGCCGGGAGCTCTGGCTCGTCGCGGACGGCGTGCAGGGGGGTCGTCCCGGTGAGCCCGTGGCCGGGCTCGACCTGGGTCACCCCCGCGGCCGCCAGCATCGCGAGCACCCCCGACGCGGTCGTGCCCGGGCCGTTCAGCCGGACGTCCTCGCGGCCGGCGCCGCGCAGCCGCTCGGCCGCCCGCTCGAGCGTGGCCAGGTTGGGCGTCGGGGCCACCGCCCGGCGGTCGTGGTCGTAGAGGAGCGCCGGGAACGTGGTGATCCCGGCGAAGCGCGCCCCGTCGAGGCCGTCGAGCGCATCGGCGACGGCGAGGACGTCGTCTGCCTCGAAGCCGCCCTCGTGGCCCATGTAGAACGTGTCGCCGGCCGCCACGAGGCGCGCGAGCAGCGCCTGCGCCCGGCCCGTCGCGCGGGCGGCCGTCGCGGCCTCGGCCGCCTTCGTGTGCGAGAACACCGTCCAGTTGTCCGGCGCTGTCGCGGCCGCCTCGGGGGCGGCGTGGCGCGGCACCTGCACCAGATGGCCGACGTGCCCCATCCGCATGCCGCCGGCGACGAGCGCGCGCACACAGCCCATGTCGACGGCCACGCCGGCCTCGATCCCACCCCGGCGGACGGCCGCCATCAGCGCCGGATGGCGGCCGGCCTGCTTGGTCATCGCGAAGACCTCGAGCCCGAGCCGGGCCGCCTCCTGCGCGATCAGGCCCGCATTGTGCTCGACCGCGTCCAGGTCGAGCACGTACGCCGCGGCGGGGATCGCCCCCTGCTGCTGGAGGGCGATCGCCGCCGAGACGAACGCCGGGTTGCGCCGGACGAGCGCGTCGAGGAACACCGGTCAGATCGACTCGCTAGATCGCCTCGTCGACGACGTCCCCGGCGAAGCCGCGCGTGGCCGCGTCGAGCGCGCCGCGCTTCACGCGCGCCATCACGAACGTCACCACCACCCCGACCACGACCCACACCACCGCCGTGATGCCGCCCCAGTTGAACGGGTAGGCCAGCACGTAGCTGAAGAGCTTGTTCAGGTCGAAGTACTGGGCGTACAGCGGGAACGCGAACACGACGATCCCGAGCACCGGCACGACGACGTGCAGGAGCATATTTCGGTGCGCCCGGCCCTCTCCGGAGAAAAAGCCGATGCACGCCGCGCACGAGATCATGTACACGATGATCGCAAGCACCGTGAACGTCGTCCCGACCACGCCGAAGGCGAGCGCCGCGGTGAACTTGTGCGCCGCGAACACGGAGATGATCATCGATGCCACCACGCTGAAGATGACCGCGACGTGCGGCGTGCGGTGCTTGGGGTGGGTGCGCCCGAAGACCGCCGGGAGCGAGCCCGATCGGCCCATCGCGAAGAGGACGCGGCTGCAGTTGTTCACCGCCGCGGTCGCCGACCCGACGTTCGAGTTGATCAACGCGAAGAACACGAGGATCCAGCCGTTGTGCCACGAGTTCTTGCCCAGCTGCACCCAGTCGTTTCCGCCCGTATCCGTGTGGAACTTGACGATGTTCATGTCGGCGCCGACGTTCCAGGCGTAGGTGTTGAAGAGGTAGAAGAGCCCGATTGCGATGCACGCCCAGACGACCCCGCGGGGCACGGTGCGGCTCGGGTTGCGCGACTCCTCGCCAAGCGCCGTCGCCGCCTCGAAGCCGATGAACGCGGTGATCACGAACACGGACGCCTGGAAGATGCCGCGGTAGCCGCCGGCCGAGTTCCCGGGATGGAACGGGGCCGTCGAGTTTGGATGCGTTGCGAGCAGCGTCAGCGAGAGCGCCATGAACACGGTGATCTCGATCGCGCCGAGGATGATCCCCGCCTTGGCCGAGAGGCGCACGTCGAAGTACGTGAGGCAGAACACCACGAGCGCCGTCAGCCCGCCCCAGAACCACCATCCGGGCGAGCCGCTCCACCAGCCCTGCGTCTTCATCGTCGTGTCGATGAACCAGCCGTTCAGGATGAAGAGGAACGGCGGCAGGAAGATCGAGAAGCCCACGTAGAGCCAGCCGACGAAGAAGCCGATCACGGGCGAGAGCCCGCGCGCGGCGAAGACGTACAGCCCGCCGGCCGAGGGGATGAACTTGCCCATCTGCCCGATCGAGATCGCGCAGAAGGTGCACGCGACCAGCGCGACCAGCGCCGACAGCGGCAGAGCGGTGCCGGCGAGGCCGACGCCGATGCCGATCGAGAAGGCGGTCGCAGCCGCCGGAGCCATGTACGTGATCGACTGGAAGACGACATCGATCAGCCCGATCGAGTTCGTTCGCAGCCCTGCATCTGCATTTGCAGCCACTTCCCCTCCGATCTCAGGATGCCGCCTACCGGCGCGCGGTGCCGCCGACCGTACCGTCCTCACGGCTCACGGTCAACCGCGCTAGGATGGCCGCCGGGGTTGTTCCCCACCTTGGAGATCAGCATGGCAAGCGTGATCGAGCCCGAGGCCCTGGAGATGCTGGTCAGCGTCCTTCGGCGCCGCGGGTACCGGGTACTTGGGCCGACGGTACGGGATGGTGCGGTCGTCTACGCCGACCTCGCGTCTGCCGCAGACCTCCCGATCGGGTGGAAGGACGTCCAGGAGCCGGGCAGCTACCGGCTCGAGCGCCGCGACGACGACGCCCGCTTCGGCTACGCGGTCGGGCCGCACTCGTGGAAGCAGTTCCTGTTCCCACCGCGGCTGCGGCTGTGGGCCGCGAGCCGCACCGAGAACGGCTTCGAGGTGACGCCCGACCCGCCGCCCGACCGGCCGCTGGCGCTGATCGGCGTGCGCGCGTGCGAGCTGCACGGGATCGCCATCCAGGACACCGTGTTCCTCGGCGGCGCCCACACCGACGACGAGTACGCCGCCCGGCGCAAGGACGCGTTCATCGTGGCCGTGAACTGCTTCGAGCCGGCCGGAACGTGCTTCTGCGTCTCGATGGGCACGGGCCCGAAGGCCGAGTCCGGCTACGACCTCGCCCTCACCGAGGTGATGGACGGGCCGCACCGGCTCGTGGCCGAGGCCGGCAGCGACCGCGGCGCCGAGGTGCTGGCGGAGCTGCCGCACCGAGACGCGACCGGCTCCGACGTCGACGCAGCCGCAAGCGCGGTGGCCGGAGCGGCCGAGAAGATGGGCCGCAGCGTCGACACCGACGACCTGCCCGGCCTGCTCTCGCGCAACCTCGAGCACGCCCGCTGGGACGACGTCGCCGACCGCTGCCTCACCTGCGGCAACTGCACGATGGTCTGCCCGACGTGCTTCTGCTCCGGCGTCGAGGACCACACCGATCTCGCCGGCGAGCAGGCCGAGCGGGTGCGCGTGTGGGACTCGTGCTTCGGCATCGACCACTCCCACATGCACGGCGGGGCGATCCGGCCGTCCGGGCGCTCCCGCTACCGCCAGTGGCTGACGCACAAGTTCGGCACCTGGCACGACCAGTTCGGGAGCTCGGGATGCATCGGCTGCGGCCGCTGCATCGCCTGGTGCCCTGTGGGGATCGACGTCACCGAGGAGCTCGCCGCGATCCGCTTCGATGAGGAGGCAAGCCCATGAAGTCGATCGCGGAGCTCGTCGCCGAGGCGCCGCTGTTCGCGGACCTGCCCCCCGACCGGCTCGAGCTCATCTCGGGTTGCGGCCAGAACGTGCACTTCGCCGACGGCGAGACGCTGTTTCGGGAGGACACGCCCGCCGACACCTTCTACCTGCTGCGGCACGGCTCGGTCACTCTCGAGACCTACGTGCCGGGCCGCGGCTCGATCACGATCGAGACGCTAGGGGCCGGCGACGTGGTCGGGTGGTCGTGGCTGTTTCCGCCCTATCGGTGGTACTTCGACGGCCGGGCGCTCGAGCTCGTGCGGGCGGTCGAGTTCGACACCACCTGCCTGCGCGACAAGCTCGAGACCGACCCCGCGCTCGGCTACGACCTCATGTCGCGGTTCGCGCAGGTGCTGCGGGAGCGCCTGCGCGGGACGCGGCTCCGCCTTCTGGACGTGTATGGCGACGTTCTCTCCGGCTGAGGCGCCCGCCGAGGGGCGGGCGATGACGCCGCGGCCGTTCGCGGTCGTGCATCGCCGCCGCGAAGCGCCCGGCATCTGGACGCTCGAGCTCGAGCCGGTCGACGGGGAGCCGCTGCGCCCGCTGCCCGGGCAGTTCACGATGGTCTACGCCTTCGGCATCGGCGAGGTCGCGCTCTCGGTCTCCGGCGTGCGCGACGGCCGGCTGATCCACACCGTCGCCGCCGTCGGCGCGGTCACGACGGCGATCTGCGCGTCGCGGCCCGGCACCGTCCTCGGCGTGCGCGGCCCGCTCGGCAACAGCTGGCCGCTCGAGCGGGCGCAGGGGAGCGATGTGGTCGTGGTCGCGGGCGGCGTCGGCCTCGCCCCGCTGCGCGGCGCGCTGCGCCACCTGCTCGCCAACCGCGGCGAGTACGGCGAGCTCGTGCTGCTCTACGGCAGCCGCTCGCCGGCCGGCGTGCTCTACCGCGCCGAGCTCGAGCGCTGGCGGCGGCTGGGGATGTCGGTGGACGTGATCGTCGACGCGGCCGGCCCGGAGTGGCCCGGCCAGGTCGGGTTCGTCACCGAGCTGATCCCGCCGGCGCGCTTCGACCCCGACGCCAGCGTCGCCATGGTGTGCGGGCCGGAGATCATGATGACCCACTGCGCCCGGGCGCTGCTCGACCGCGGCATCGCGGCGGAGGACGTGTACGTCTCGCTCGAGCGCAGCATGCGCTGCGGCACCGGCCACTGCGGGCACTGCCAGCTCGGCCCGACGCTCGTCTGCCGCGACGGGCCGGTGTACACGTATGACCGCGTCGCCCCCGCGCTGCACGTGAGGGAGCTTTAGATGGGTGACCCCAGATTCTCGCGCGCCTGGACGTTCGGCAGCTGTGCACTCGCCGTCGGTGAGAGGGCTGCGGCTGCGAACCGCCACCTCGCGGCGTCCTCGGTCGCGCCCATACTTCCGGCCAGCATGAACGCTCCCTGCGTCCTTGCGAGGCTCGGTTCTCGCCGCCCAGGACGCGGCGACGACCTGGAGTCACCCATCAGATGAGCCCGACCAAGAAGAAGCCCACCCTGGCTGTGTGGAAGTTCGCCTCGTGCGACGGCTGTCAGCTCTCGCTGCTCGACTGCGAGGACGAGCTGCTCGCGCTTGCGGGCGAGGTCGAGATCGCCTACTTCCTCGAGGCGCGCCGCGCGACTGTGAGCGGCCCCTACGACATCTCGCTCGTCGAGGGCTCGGTGACGACCGCGCACGATGTCGAGCGGATCCGGCGCGTCCGGCGCGTCTCTCGCCGGCTGGTCACGATCGGAGCCTGCGCCACGGCCGGCGGGATCCAGGCGCTCAAGAACTACGCCGACGTCGAGGGCTTCCTGTCGGCGGTGTACGCCTCGCCCGAGTACGTCTCGACGCTGGCCACGTCGACCCCGATCTCGGCGCACGTCTCCGTCGACTTCGAGCTGCACGGCTGCCCGATCGACAAGCACCAGCTGATCGAGGTGCTCTCGGCCTACCTGCACGGCCGCCGCCCGCAGATCGCGACGACCAGCGTGTGCACCGAGTGCAAGCGGCGGGGCACCGTCTGCGTCATGGTCGCGCACGGCACGCCATGCCTCGGGCCGCTGACGCACGCCGGCTGCGGCGCGATCTGCCCGTCATACAACCGCGGCTGCTACGGCTGCTTCGGCCCGATGGAGTCGCCGAACCCGGCCTCGCTCACGAAGAGCCTGCGCGAGCTCGGCATGGACGCCACGGACGTCGAGCGCGTCTACTCCACGTTCAACGTGCGCGCGTTCGACGAGGTGCGCGGAGATGGCTGAGCGGCGGACGCGGACGATCTCGACAGCGATGCTCGCGCGCGTCGAGGGCGAGGGCGGGATGCACGTCAAGATCCGCGACGGCAAGGTGCGCGAGGTGCGGCTGAACATCTACGAGCCGCCGCGCTTCTTCGAGGCGTTCCTGCGCGGGCGCGGGTTTCGCGAGGTGCCCGACATCACGGCGCGCATCTGCGGGATCTGCCCGGTGGCCTACCAGACGAGCTCGATGCTGGCGATGGAGCAGGCCTGCGGCGTCCACGTCGACGGGCCGCTGCGCGCCCTGCGGCGGATGCTCTACTGCGGCGAGTGGATCGAGAGCCACGCGCTGCACGTGTTCATGCTGCACGCACCGGACTTCCTCGGCTACGAGAGCGGGATCGCGATGGCCGCCGACCACGGCGACGTCGTCGCCCAGGCGCTCGAGCTGAAGAAGATCGGAAACCGGCTGATGACGGTCGTCGGCGGCCGTGAAGTGCACCCGATCAACGTGCGCGTCGGCGGCTGGTACCGGGCGCCGCGGCGCGAGGAGCTGCTCGCGCTCGTTCCCGAGCTCGAGCGGGCGCGCGAGATCGCGCTTGCCGCGGTCAAGCTGACCGCCGGGTTCGACTTCCCCGACTACGAGCGCGACTACGAGCTCGTCAGCCTGCGCCACCCCGGCGAGTATCCGATCGACCGCGGCCGGCTCGTGTCGAGCGCGGGCCTCGACATCTCCGTCGACGACTACGACGACCACTTCGTCGAGGAGCACGTGTCGTGGTCGACCGCCCTGCACTCGCGGCTGCGGGAGCGCGACGGCTACCTGTGCGGCCCGCTGGCACGATTCGCGCTGAACGCGGACCAGCTCTCGCCGCTCGCACGCCAGGCGGCGCGTGACGTCGGCCTCGAGCCGACCGAGCGAAACCCGTTCCGCAGCATCGTGGTTCGCTGCGTGGAGCTCGTGTACGCCACCGACGAGGCGCTGCGGCTGATCGCCGCGTACGAGCAGCCCGACGTGCCGGCGCTCGACGTCGAGGCGCGCGCGGGCACCGGGCGCGGCTGCACAGAGGCCCCGCGCGGCATCCTCTACCACCGCTACACGATCGACGCCGACGGCCAGATCCTCGATGCCAACATCGTGCCGCCCACGTCGCAGAACCAGCGCACGATCGAGGAGGACCTGCGAGCCGTCGTGGAGCGGTCGATGGACCGGCCCGACGAAGAGCTCACGCTTCTGTGCGAGCAGACGATTCGCAACTACGACCCCTGCATCTCCTGCTCGACCCACTTCCTGACGCTCACCGTCGACCGGGACTGATCGCGCGGCGTGTGATCGGCATCGGCAGCCGCGAGCGCGGCGACGATGCCGCCGGGCTGCTCGCCGCCCGGTTCCTGCGCACCCGCGTGCCGGAGGGCGTCGCGGTCGTCTGCTGCAGCGCCGACCCCGTGTCGCTCTTCGACGCCTGGGAGGGGGCCGAGCACGTGTGGCTCACCGACGCGGTCATGTCGGGCGCGCCCGCCGGGACGGTGCATCGCATCGACGTCGCGAGCCAGGCCCTGCTGCCGCGCCCGCGGTGCCGCTCGACGCATGGGCTCGGGCTGGCCGAGGCGGTCGAGCTGGGCCGAACGCTCGGCCGGCTGCCAGGCAGCCTGGTCATCTACGGCATCGAGGCGGCGCGCTTCCCGGTCGGGGGGTGGCCCACGGCCGACGTGCGCGCGGGCGCCCGCCGCGCGGCGGCGGCGATCATGGGCGAGCTCGGCGCGGAGCCGGTGTCAGCGCCGAGCGGTGCCGACGATCATGGGACGCTCGAACCTGGGCGCCTTGGGGACCGCTCCGTGCCTGACCGACTCGACCTCGAACTGTGACGCCCGGATCGCCGCCAGCGTCTCGCGGTTGGGGTTGCAGCCCGCGAGGTGGTTGGAGAGCGGCCTGATCCGGTCTTGCCATTTCGCGACCTGGGGGTCGTCGGACCGGACGTGCTCGAGGAAGAGCAGATGCCCGTTCGGCTTCACCACTCGCGCGATCTCCTGCAGCGCCAGCCGCTGGTCAGGGACGCTGCACAGCACCCACGTCACGACGGCAGTGTCGAAGGTCGCGTCCGGAAAGGGCAGCTCCCCGGCGCCCGCGTCGATCAGCTCAGCCGCCGGCCGGACGACGCCGGCGCGGCGGGCAAGACGACGGCGCATGTGCTCGTCGGGCTCGGCGAGCACGAGCCGCGTCACCGATCCGGGGTAGTGCTCGACGTTGAGCCCCGTACCGGCCCCGATCTCGATCGTCGTCCCCTGAGCCTGCGCCAGGAGGTCGTGCCGCTCGCCGCGGATGCCGGCGGCCTCGGTGCCCTTGTTCATCCCGTCGTACAGCGCGGCAAACACGCGTCGCTTCATCGCCGTCTCACCTCCCGAAGGGTCGTCCGGAACCGGACAGGCGCAGCCTACTGCCGGTAGCCGGCCAGAAAGCGGCCGATGCGCCCGATCGCCTCTGTGAGGTCGTCCACGTGCGGGAGGGTGACGAGCCGGAAGTGGTCGGGGGCGGGCCAGTTGAAGCCGGTGCCCTGCACCACGAGCAGCCGCTCCGCCCGCAGCAGGTCGAGCACGAAGCGCTCGTCGTCTGTGATCCTGTGCACGGCCGGGTCGAGCCGCGGGAACATGTACATCGCGCCCAGCGGCCTGACGCACGAGACGCCCGGGATCGCGTTCAGGAGCTCCCAGGCCCGGTCGCGCTGGGCAAGCAGCCGTCCTCCCGGCAGCACCAGGTCGGAGACGGCGTCGGGGCTGCCGAGCGCCGGCTGGATCGCGTGCTGGCCCGGCACGTTCGCGCACAGGCGCATGTTGGCGAGGATGTCCAGCCCCTCCAGATAGCTGCGCGCGTGCCCCGTCGGGCCCGACACGACCAGCCACCCGGAGCGGAAACCGGCGACGCGGTAGGCCTTCGACAGGCCGTTGAACGTCAGGCACAGCACGTCGGGCGCGAGCGCCGCCGTGGCGGTATGGCGGGCGCCGTCGTAGAGGATGCGGTCGTAGATCTCGTCCGAGAACAGCACGAGCTGGTGCCGCCGGGCGAGCTCCACGATCCCCTCCAGGAGGTCGGGCGGATACACCGCGCCGGTGGGGTTGTTGGGATTGATCACGACGAGACCCCGCGTGCGCGGCGTGATGCGGGCGGCGACATCTGCCAGGTCGGGCAGCCAGCCGGCCGCCTCGTCGCAGCGGTAGTGCACCGCATGGCCGCGGCACAGGCTCGTGACGGCGGTCCAGAGGGGATAGTCGGGCGCCGGGATCAGCACCTCGTCGTCGTTGTTCAGGAGGGCCTGAAGGGCCATCGCGATCAGCTCCGAAACGCCGTTTCCGAGGTAGACGTCGTCGACGCCCACCCCGTCCACCCCCAGCCGCTGGTGGTACTGGGCGACGGCCCGGCGCGCGCTCAGCAGGCCGCGCGCGTCGCTGTAGCCCTGCGCGGAGGGCAGGTTGCGGATCACGTCCTCGAGCACCGCCTCGGGCGCGTCGAACCCGAACGGCGCCGGATTGCCGATGTTCAGGCGCAGGATGCGGTGCCCCTCCTGCTCCATCCGCATCGCCTCGGTCAGCACCGGGCCGCGTACGTCATACGCGACCCCGGCGAGCTTGTCCGACTGCTCGATCGCCATGGCCTGCGACCTTAGTCGCCGTCGCCGGCCGGCGGCTGCGGCGGCAGCAGGATCCGGAAGACGGCCCCGCCCGCCTCGGGGCTTTCGACCTCGACACGGCCGCCGTGCGCCTCGGCGATCGCCGCCACGATCGAGAGGCCCAGGCCCGAGCCCCCGGACGCGCGCGACCGGGACGGGTCTGCGCGGAAGAACCGCTCGAACAGCCGCCCCATCACCTCGGGCGGGACGCCGGGCCCGGCGTCGGCCACCTCGACCATCGCCATCGCGGCGCGCATCTGCACCGTCACCACGATGCGGGTGCCGGGCGGCGTGTGGGCGCGGGCGTTCGTGAGCAGGTTGCCGACGGCCTGGCGGATGCGCAGCTCGTCGCCGACCACCTCGACCCCGGGGGCGATGTGCTCCTCGACGGGCCAGGCCGGATGCAGCATGGCCTGATCGCCCGCCATCTCGGTGACGACGTCCGAGAGCTGCACCTGCTGGCGCGCCAGCGGCCGCCCCTGATCGAGCTTGGCCAGCAGCAGCAGGTCCTCGACCAGCACCCCCATCCGCTGGGCCTCGGACTCGATCCTGGACATGATCATCGCCAGGTCGGACGGGTCCCCGGCGCCGCCGCGGCGGAAGAGCTCGGCGTAGCCGCGCACCGAGGTGAGCGGCGTTCGCAGCTCGTGCCCCGCGTCGGCGACGAAGCGGCGCAGCCGGTTCTCCGACGCGCGCCGCTCCTCGAACGCGGCCTCGATCTGGGCCAGCATCGCGTTCAGCGACGCGCCCAGGCTGCCGACCTCGGTGCCGGGGTCGCCGGCGTCGACGCGGCGCGAGAGGTCGCCCGCCGCGATCGCGGCCGCCGTGTCCTCGATCCGCGCGAGCGGGCGCAGCTCGACCCGGACGAGGGCCCACGCCACGGCACCGGCGAGGATCACCACGACGAGCCCGATCATGAGCTCGAGCCGGTCGAGCCGGCCGACCGTCGAGCTCACGTCCGCCGTCGCGACCGCGATCACGATCTTGCCCGACGGGGGCGCATGCTCGGTCGGCCCCTCCCCGGGCCCCTGCGGGCCGCCGCAGACCGGCGCCCCCTCGATGCTTGCCGCCACCTGCGCCGTTCGCACCGCCCGCAGGCGGTAGCCGCCGCTCGACGAGTACCCGAGCGGGGCGTGCTCGGCCAGCTCGCCCAGGGCCTCGGTGACACTGCCGTGGCCGTGGAAGAGCGGATGCTGCAGCCGGTCGTCGCCGGGGAGGACGGCCACCACGAACGACTGCAGCGGCAGGGCGTTCTCGACGCAGCGCCTGGCCCCGCCGTCGCCGTCGGTCACCCAGTGCAGGGCCGGGCCTTCCGCCCTCGCGAACTCCTGGTCGACGCGGTCCAGCAGAAACGACCGCAGCGCGAAATGGGTGGCGACCCCCGCCGCGACCAGGCCGAGCGCGACCAGGAGCACGCTTGCCGCCGTCAGACGGGCGCGCAGGGGCGCGCGCGCGACCGTCCGGGCGATGGTGTGCATGCGCCCCACCCTAACCCGCCCGGCTGGGGATCGGCTGTGAGTCGGCTGCGAGGCGCGCGCCCGCCGAGGCGTGCGCTACAGTTGCAAAGCAGTGATCGCCCCCGCCGATGCCGGCGGCGGGCGAGAGGCGACGAAGCCTCTGGTTGTGGACCCGAGCGTGGTCCAGCCAGGGGCTTTTTTCATGCCCAAAACCAGCGAAAGGAACGAGATGGAGACGATCCCAACCGCCGCGGACGACCTGCGGGCGGACGTGATCCGGCGGGTGAAGGAGGACGACATCACCTTCATCCAGCTGTGGTTCACCGACGTCGTCGGTCGCCTCAAGAGCTTCGCCATCACCCAGCGCGAGCTGGAGACCGCCGTCATGCACGGGATGGGCTTCGACGGCTCGTCGGTGACCGGGTTCAACGCGATCGAGGAGTCCGACATGATCGCGATGCCGGACCCCACGTCGTTCCGGGTGCTGCCGTGGAGCTCGGGCGACCGGTCGGTCGCGCGCATGATCTGCGACATCCGCACGCCCGCCGGCGAGCCCTACTTCGCCGACTCCCGCCACGTCCTGCGCATGGCGCTCGAGCGGATGCGGTCGCTCGGATTCGACGCCTACAACGTCGGGCCCGAGCTCGAGTTCTTCTACTTCAAGCTCGGCGAGGACGGCAAGCCCACGCCGCTCGACGCCGGCGGGTACTTCGAGGAGACGACGCTCGACGCGTCCGTCGACCTGCGCAAGCACACCGTCCTCGCGCTCGAGCAGATGGGCATCCCGATCGAGTACCTGCACCACGAGGTGGGGCCGAGCCAGCACGAGATCGACATGCGGTACACGGCCGGCCTGGACATGGCCGACCACTGCATCACGTACCGCAGCGTCGTCAAGGAGGTCGCCAGGCGCCACGGCGTCTATGCCACCTTCATGCCCAAGCCGCTCTTCGGCGTGAACGGCTCGGGGATGCACACCCACCAGTCGCTCTTCGCCGGCGGGCAGAACGCCTTCTACGCCGGGGACGACCGCTGGTACCTGTCCGACGTGGCCAAGAGCTTCATCGCCGGCCAGCTGCGGCATGCCCGCGAGATCTCGCTTCTGTTCGCGCAGTGGGCGAACAGCTACAAGCGGCTCGTGCCCGGCTACGAGGCGCCGGTGTACATCGCGTGGTCGCAGCGCAATCGCTCCGCGCTCATCCGGGTGCCGCTGTATCACCCCGGCAAGGCCGCGGCCACCCGGGCCGAGATCCGCTGCCCCGACCCGGCGTGCAACCCGTACCTGGCCTTCGCGGCGCTCCTGCATGCCGGCCTCGAGGGGATCGAGCAGGGCTACGAGCTGCCCGACCCGATGGAGACGAACCTCTACACGCTCTCCAAGCCGGAGCGGCACGCCCTGGGCATCGAGTCCCTGCCGGAGTCGCTCGGCGAGGCGATCGATCTGGCCGACGAGTCCGACATCGTCGAGAAGGCGCTCGGCTTCGAGCTGCGCGACCGTCTGATCGCCCTCAAGCGGCAGGAGTGGGATGAGTACCGCGTCCAGGTGAGCGAGTGGGAACTCGAGCGTTACCTGCCGACGCTGTGATCCCTGCGGGAGCCCTCGCCGGGCCGGGCGGGGGCTCTCGGGGATCTCAGTACATTTCATCGATGAGCGTCGCCGACGACCGTGCCGCCCGGCATGTCCAGCTGCTCACGGACACCGTCGCGGCGGTCAGCTCGAGCCTCGACCTGGCCGAGGTGCTGGCGCAGATCGCGTCGCGGGTGGCCGAGGCGATGGCGACCGATGCCTGCTTCGTCTACCTCTACGAGGACGCGTCCGGCATGCTCGAGCTGCGGGCTACGCACGGCACCCGCTTCGACGATCCCGCCCACCGGCCGCGCATGCGGCCCGGCGAGGGCATCACCGGCATCGCGGCCCAGCTGCGCCACCCGATCCTGATCGCGAGCCAGGCACATCTCGACCCCCGCTTCCGCGCGTTCCCGAACCTGCCCGAGGACGAGTACGAGTCGATCCTGGCCGTCCCGGTGATGGCCCGCGACCACCTGGCGGGCGCCCTCAACGTGCGCACCCGCCGGCCGCGCGAGTTCTCCGACGACGAGGTCGCCCTGCTCTCCGCCATCGCCGGCCAGGTCGGCCAGGCGATCGAGAACGCCAAGCTCTACGAGCGGTCGCAGCGGCGCGTGGCCGAGCTCGAGGCGCTCGCGGTGATCTCGCGGTCGATGACCTCGTCGCTCTATCTGGACGACGTGCTGCGCGACATCTCGGCCAGCACGTGCCGGGCGCTTTTGGCGCAGGAGTGCGCGGTCGTGCTCGAGAGCGACGAGGGGCCGGCCGTGGCCTACCGCTCGGCCAGCGGCCTGAGCGAGTCCGACCTGATCGAGATGGCCGCCCGCGCGCCGTTCGTCACCGAGCTTCTCGCCGCCGAGCCGCTGCACTGGAAGCAGCGCCGGATCGGCGCGCTCGTCGTGGTCAGCGAGGCGGCGCGGACGTGGGCGCCCGAGGAGCTCTCGCTGCTCACGACGGTCGCCCACCAGGGCGCCGCCGCGGTCGAGTCGGCGCGCACGGCCCTGCGCGGGCTGCTCGCCCAGGAGATCCACCACCGGGTCAAGAACAACCTGCAGACCGTGGCCTCGCTGCTGCGGCTGCAGCTCGGCTCGGCCGGCGGGCCGGCGGCCGAGAAGGCGCTGCGCGAGAGCGTGAACCGGATCTGCTCGATCGCCGAGGTGCACGACCTGCTGACGTCGTCGCGGGTGGACGGCGTCGACTGCGCGGGCCTGATCGGCCGCCTGCAGGCGATGCTCGGGAGCGGTCTGGACGGGCGCCCGGTGCGTGCCGCGCTGCAGCCGGTGCCGCTGCGCGGAGACCAGGCGACGGCGCTTGCGCTCGTCTTCTGCGAGCTCTTCTCGAACGCCGTCGAGCACGGCGCCGGCCCGATCGGGGTCGAGCTCTTGCGGGATGGGGACGGGATCGTGCTCACCGTGACCGACCGCGGCGCCGGGCCAGGGCCCGACACGGTGGACGGGCTCGGCATGACGATCGCCCGCACCCTCGTGCGCGACCAGCTCGCCGGGGCGCTCGACCTGCGCGCCGACGGCGGCGGAAAGGCGGTGGCGCGGTTTCCGGCAGAGTCCTGATCGCAGAGGACGAGACGATCATCCGCCTCGACCTCGCCGCGATGCTGCAGCGGGCCGGCTTCGAGGTGGTGGGCGAGGCCCGCGACGGCGTCGAGGCCGTGGCGCTGGCCCGGACGCAGGCGCCCGATCTGGCGCTGCTCGACGTGCGCATGCCGGGGATGGACGGGATCGACGCGGCCCGGGCGATGCTCGAGGAACGGCCGCTGCCGGTGGTGATCATCACCGCCTACTCGCAGCGAGACGTGATCGCACGGGCGGTCGAAGCCGGCGTGTTCGGCTACCTGGTAAAGCCGTTTCGGGAGGCCGATCTGCTGCCCGCGATCGCGACCGCCCGCGCCCGCCACTCCGAGCTCGAGGCGGTGCGGGCCGAGTCCGACTCGCTGCGCGAGGCGCTCGCGGCACGCAAGGTGATCGAGCGGGCAAAAGGGCTGCTGATGGAGCGCGACGGCCTCTCCGAGGCCGAGGCGTTCGCGCGCATGCGCTCGGCCGCGCAGCACACGGGGAAGACGCTCGTCGACATCGCCCAGGCGGTGAGCGCGACCTACCTGCCGCGCTGACGTCTGGGGCCTCGCCCCGCAGGAGCAGGGGCCTGGCCCCGCTTCTTCTCGGCTTGGCATCCCGACAGCCGCGCCACACGCCGTGTCGTGCAGCGGTAGGGTCGGCTGATGGCGCGCGTCGTCATGGTCCTGAGCGAGAACTGGACGCTCACCCCGCCCCGCGACCTGCGCGCGCTCGTCGACATGGCCGTGTGCGCCGAGCAGGCGGGAGTCGACACGGTCATGCTCTCGGAGCACGTCGTCCTGGGGCCGTCCGCTGGAGCGGCGGGCCGGATGCAGAATCCGCGCGACTACGCCGCGCCCGGCAATCAGGATCCAGCCACGCCGTGGCCTGACTCGATCGTGCTCGCCGCGGCGATCGCGGCCGCGACCAGCGAGCTGCGCGTCGCCCTCGCGGCCGTCATCGCCCCGCTGCGGCACCCGCTGCTGCTGGCGAAGCAGCTCGCGACGCTCGACCTCCTGAGCGAAGGCCGGCTCGTGGTGCAGCCGACCGTCAGCTGGGCGGCCGAGGAGTACGCGGCGCTCGGGGTGCCGTTCGGCGAGCGCGGCGCGATCCTGGACGAGCAGCTCGAGGCGATGCGCGCCGCGTGGATGGACACCCCGGCCGCCTACGCCGGCACGCACTTCCGCTTCGCCGACGTCTATTGCGAGCCCGGGCCGTACCGGGCGCCGGGGCCGCGCATGTGGTTCGGCGGCCAGACGCTGCACTCCGCGCTGATCCGCCGGATCGTGCGCTACGGCAGCGGGTTCCATCCCTTCGGCACACCGACGGACGCCGAGCTCGGCCGGCTGCGCGAGGCGATGTCGGCGGCGGGCCGGGACATGGTCGAGCTCGAGCTGGTCGGCGGAATCCGCGGCCGTTTCGCGGGAGCGGACGACGTCGCCGACCTCGACCAGGCTCTCGCCGGGGTGCCCGGCGAGCTCGCCCGCGGCTTCACATCGATCTGCTTCAAGCCGTCGATGTTCACCGACGATCGCGGCGAGCTCGGCGAGGTGTGCGCCCGGGTCGTCCGGCGCGTCCGCGAGGCGGCCGCGGCGGGCGCCTGAGCCGCGCGGCGGCGGCGGCGCTCAACCTCGCGGTCCAAGCGCCGATGTTGTGGGTGAGACCATGACCGTGGGACCGCCGCCGTGCCCGGAGCACATCGCATGAGGCGGGTCGGCCGAGCCATGTTCGGCGGCCCTGCGCCGCGCGTGGTCCCGTCCGCCGAGGCCGACACCGCGGACGCGGCCGCAATCGCCGCCGCCGTCCGCGCCGAGCGCGACAACTACTACCAGCTGCTGGCGGCGGCGACGGCCGACGCCATCTTCACGACGAGCCTCACCGGCGTGATCACGTTCTTCAACGAGGGCGCGGAGCGCCTGCTGGGATACCGGGCCGCGGACGTCGTCGGCAAGGTGCGCGGAATCGACCTGCACCTCGCCGAGGAGGTGGCGGCGGTCGCGGAGGAGCTCGGCGTCAAGCCCGGAAGGGCCGTGTTCACGACCCTGGCCGCCCAGGGCGCACACACGCGCGAGTGGACGTTCGTGTGCGCGGACGGCGCCCACGTGCGCGTGACGCACACCGTGACGACGCAGCGCGACGGCTCTGGGGCCGTCGTCGGGTTCGTCGG
This sequence comes from Gaiellales bacterium, assembly GCA_036494095.1. Lineage (GTDB taxonomy): Bacteria > Actinomycetota > Thermoleophilia > Gaiellales > JAICJC01 > JAICJC01. The sequence continues at coordinate 16,820 of DASXOR010000083.1, forward strand.
GCTGGCGCACGACATCACCGCCCGGCACCAGTCCGAGCAGGCGCTGCGCAAGTCGGAGGAGCGTTTCCGGGCGCTGTCGGAGCACGCGCCGGTCGGCATCGTCCAGACCGACGAGCACGGCAGCTGCTGGTATGCGAACCGCCGCTTCTGCGAGCTGGCCGGCCGCAGCGAGGGCGAGGTGCGCGGGAGCGGCTGGATCGAGGCCCTGAACGGGCACGACCACGCGGGCGTGCTCGACCGGTGGTCGAACGAGCTCGGCGAGGGCCGTGTCTTCGACGGCGAGTTCCTGGTCGACCGCCCCGACGGCAGCGCCGTGCACCTGCGCGCGACCGCCGGGCCGATCCGGGCCGACGACGGGCGGGTGACGGGCTTCGTCATCACGACGCAGGACATCTCCGAGCGTGTCGGCGCGCAGCGGCGCCTGTCGGAGTCCGAGCAGCTCTTCCGCGACACCCTCGAGAACGTCGCCCTGGCCGCCGCGCAGCTCGACGCCGACGGGCGCGTCGTCTACTGCAACCCGCACCTGGCCGAGATGCTCGGGCGGCCGCCGGCCGCAGTCGTCGGCCTCGACTGGTTCTCCGAGATCGTGCCCCCGGAGCGCTCGTGGACGCGCGAGACCTACGAGCGGACGATGCGCGGGGAGATCGAGCTGCCCCACCATGAGAACCAGATCGTCACCGCCGGCGGCGAGCGGCGCGTGATCAGCTGGTCGACAATCGTCCGCCACGACGCCGCGGGCACGGCGATCGGCGCCATCTCGCTCGGCGAGGATGTGACCGAGCGGCGCCGGGCCGAGCAGCGCGTCTCGCATCTGGCCTACCACGACGATCTCACCGGGCTCCCCAACCGGACGTCCTTCGCCGATCACCTCGTCGCCACCGTCGCCGAGGCCGAGCGCGGAGAGGCCCAGATCGCGGTGCTCTTCTGCGACATCGACGCGTTCAAGCTGGTGAACGACTCGCTCGGTCACGCCGCCGGCGACGACCTGCTGCGCCACGTCGCCACCCGCCTGCGGGCGGTGACCCGCGCGGCCGACATGATCGCCCGCCAGTCGGGAGACGAGTTCCTGGTGCTGGTGCGCGACGCGCGCGGCTCGCACGGCGACGTCGCCCAGCTCGCCGAGGCGCTCGCATCCCGCATCGAGCACGCCATCTCCTCGCCGTTCTCGCTGGACGGGCACGAGGTCGTGATCGGCGTCTCGGTGGGCACGAGCATCTACCCGGAGGATGGGAGCACCGCCGAGGAGCTTCTGCACCATGCCGACGCAGAGATGTACCACGCGAAGGCGGC
>DASXOR010000084.1:0-10042 GCA_036494095.1 Gaiellales bacterium
GCCTGCTGCTGCTGGATGCGGAATCCCTGCAGCCCCGAGGTCACCGCCACCGAGAGCCGGTTGTCGACGCGGGTCACCTGGTCGTGCTGCAGGAGCGCGCCGACGAGCACGCCGGTGGCCGCCAGCGGCACGATCGCCAGCCCGACCAACACGATGGAAAGCTTGTGGCGAAATCGCATTGCGACCCCGTACCCTTCCCGCACACCGACCCGTTCGGTCAGAAAATTACACGATTTCGGTCATGACCAGGAGTTTTTCGCCGTCAGGGGCGGCGATCCTGTCCCCCGACCGCGTCGCTCAGTACGCGACGAGGTCGCGCGCGGCGCGGAGGATGTCCTCTTCCGTGGGCAGGTACTCGCGCTCGAGCACCGGCGTGAAGGGGATCGGCGTGTCGAGCCCGGCCACCCGCGTGACGGGCGCGTCCAGGTACTCGAACGCCCGCTGGGCCACGAGCGCGGCGATCTCGGCGCCGAATCCGCCCGTGAGGTTGTCCTCGTGCACGATCAGGACCTTGCCGGTCTTGCGCACCGAGGCGAGCACCGTCTCGATGTCGAGCGGGATCAGCGTGCGCAGGTCGATCACGTCGGCCGAGGTGCCCTCGGCGGCCAGGCTGTCGGCGACCGACAGCGAGAGCTGCATCGTCGCGGCGTACGTGATGATGCTGAGGTCGTCGCCGGAGCGCGCGATCCGCGCCTCTCCGATCCGGGCGACGTCCGCGTCGACGCCCGTCTCCACCTCGGCCTTCTCGCGCCGGTACAGGAACTTGTGCTCGCAGAAGACCACCGGGTTGGGGTCGCGGATGGACGCCCGCAGGAGGCCGTACGCGTCGGCGGCCGTGGCCGGGCAGACGATCTTCAGGCCGGCGTGGTGGTGGAACCACGCCTCGACGTTCTCGGAGTGGTACGGCCCGCCGCCGACGCCGCCGCCGTTGGGGCAGCGCATCACCATGGGCACCGCCCAGCCGATGCGGTAGTGCATCTTGGCGGCGCAGGTGATGAGCTGGTCGAACGCGATCGACACGAAGTCGCCGAACTGCATCTCGGCCACCGGGCGCTGTCCCGCCATCGCCGCGCCGATCGCGACGCCGGCGATGCCGGCCTCGGCGACGGGCGTGTCGATCGAGCGCATCACGCCGTAGCGCTGCTGCAGCCCTTTGGTCGCGCCGAACGCGCCGCCCTGGCGGCCGACGTCCTCGCCCATGCAGAACACGCGCGGATCGGCCTCCATCTCGTCGTGCAGCGCCGCGTTGATCGCCTCGAGGTAGGTCAGCTCGGGCACTAGGGCGCCTCGTCGGCGAAGACGCCTTCGTGGGCCTCGGAGGCGTCGGGATAGCCGTCCCGCTCGGCCAGCTCGACGGCCTGGCGGACCTCCTCCTTCACGCGGTCGCGCACCGTCTCGAGCCGGCCCTCGGGCAGGGCCCGCTCCTCGATGAGGGCGTTCTCGAGCCGCTTGATCGGATCTTTGTCCGACCACTCGGCGAGCACCTCCATCGGCATGTAGCTCTCGTACTTGTCGTGCGCGGCGTGGCCGCCCATGCGGTAGGTGCGGCACTCGATGAACTGCGGCCCGCGGCCGGCCCGGGCGGCGTCCACCGCGGCCTGCACCGCGCCGTGGACGGCGAACGCGTCGTTGCCGTCGACCGACACGGCCGGGATGCCGTACGAGGCGGCCTTGCGATAGAGCTCGGTGACCTTGGTCTGCTTCGAGATGGGCGTCGAGTAGCCCCAGCCGTTGTTCTCGGCCACGAACACGGCCGGCACCTCGAGCACCGCCGCGATGTTCAGGCCCTCGTGGAAGTCCCCTCGCGACGTGGCCGCGTCGCCGAAGCTCGTCACCGCCACCCGGTCTTCGCCGCGCTGCTGGTAGGCGAGCGCCGCCCCCACGGTCAGCGGGATCATGTCGGCCATGTGCGAGACCTGGCAGGGGATGTTCCACTCGCGCCCGCCGATGTGGAGGTTGCCGTCCTTGCCCCGCGTCGTCGACCCGGCCTTGCCCATGAACTGGGCGAAGATCCGCCACGGCGGCACGCCGTGGACGAGGTAGGAGCCGAGGTCGCGGATCCACGGCGAGAGCCAGTCGCCCGCCTCGCCCCGGCGCAGCGGCAGCGCGATCCCGACGGCGATGGCCTCCTGGCCGCGGCCTGTGTAGTAGCTGCCCGGCAGCTTGCCCTGGCGGTACAGGTTGAGGGCGCGCTCCTCGACGCCGCGCGTGAGCGACATCCAGTAGTACAGGTCGATGGCCGACTCGTCGGACACCCGCTCCGGCTGCGGCGGCGGCACGGACGAGATCTTGCGTGCAGGGGATGTCACGAAAGCTCTATTGGCAGATCAGGAGGGAACCGACGTGAGGAGTGTAGTTCCGGGTACGGTCATGCACGCCACACCCGGCCGGGGGATTTCGGCCTGCCGAACGTATTCACCGTGGCGGGCCGGTCCCCTTCACGGGTCGGGACCCGCGGGCGCGGGTGGCTGCGGTTGGCCGCGGCCGGGATCAGCCGCTCACAGCCCACCGCCGCCGGCCAGGCGAGCGCGCAGGCGGCGGCCAGCCCGAGCAGGAGCGGCACGCCCTGCCCGGCCGCGAGGGCCGCGCCGGCCACGACCGGACCGATCATGGGCCCGATCTGCCAGGACGTGCTGTAGACGGCCACGTAGCGGCCGCGGGCGCGCTCGGGCGCCAGGTCGTTGACGATCGCGGGCAGGCTCGGCGAGAGCAGCGTCTCGCCCAGCCCGAACACGGCCGCCGCCGTGACGAGCGCGATCGCTGCGGCGGTGTGGCGGGAGGTCTCGCCGGCCGCGAGGACGATCAGCCAGCAGAGTGCGAACAGCACCCCCGTCCCCGCCACCGCGCGGGTGCGGCGGCGCGTGCGCACATGGGCGAGCACGGGCAGCTGCGCGACGGCGATCGCCCACGTGTTGGCGGCGAACGCGAAGCCGACCAGGCTCTTGGAGACGCCGGCAGGCCCCGTTGCCCACGCCGGGAACGCCGACACCATCTGCGCGTAGCCCGCCGTGACCAGCAACAGGTTGATCGCGGTCGTCGCGAGGAGGGCGCGGTCACGCAGCGCCGCCCGGTAGCCGGCCGGTGCGTCCGCCGGGGTGCGCGCGGCCGGGTCGGAGCGGACCTCGCCGAGCCACAGGAGCCAGGCCGCGAAGCCGAGGTAGGTGGCGGCGTCGATCACGAACAGCGGCGTGAACGCGTTCGGCGCGAACGCCAGGATGACGCCCGCAGCCATGCTGCCGACGCCCAGCCCGAGGTTCGTGAGCCCGTAGTTCGTCGCCAGCACATCGCCGCGCAGCTCGGGCGAGACCGCGCGCACGAGGAGCGGGAAGAGGCCCACCCAGACCGCGGCGAAGCCGGCCCCCTGCGCCGCCGACGCCGCAATCGCCGACGCCACCCCATCGACGGCCAGGTAGCCGGCCGTGCCCACCCCCGCGAGGCCAAGCCCGCCCACCGCCACCCAGCCGGCGCCGAGCCGGTCGGCGAGTGGTCCGGCCGCGATCGTGCCGGCGAGCCCGCCCGCTCCGACCGCCGAGAGCGCGAGGCCCGCGGCGGCCAGGCCGATGCCGCGTGACCCGTGCAGGTAGACGATCACGAGCGGAAGCGTCATCCCGGTGCCGATCTCGAACGCGACCACACCGGCGAGCAGCCGCCATGCCCGCGCCCCGAGCGGCGGCACCATGCGTGCTCCGATGCGAAGGGCGGCGGCGCGCATGGCTCCAAGGTACCCAGCGGCTAAAGGCGCACACGGTGGGCGCCGATGACTGCGCCGATGGCCCTCCGCACCTCCTCCATCCCCGCGTCCAGCGCCACCCCCGCAGCCCCGGCAGACTGGCGCGGACGGGTCGAGCTCGCGACCACCGTCGCCGCCGCCCGCCTCACCGCGGGCGACGCCGAAGGCCTGGCCGCAGTGTTCGCCGACGTCTCCGGATGGGACGACCGCCAGCGCACGTACCAGGCCCGCTGCCGCCTGGCGGAGTGCGTGCTCGCCTACCGGCCCGGCACGGATGCATGGGTGGGCGCTTTCGTGATTGCCGCCGGCTGCCTCTCGGACGCGCTCGAGCAGGAGCCGCGTGAGCCGGTGCTCCTGAACCACCTGGGCGTGCTCCTCTACGAGCTCTGCGAGGCGGGCGCCGCCGCCGACATCTTCCGGGCCGCGCTCCGGCTCGACCCCGAGCAGCCGCACGCCGCCGCGAACCTCGAGCAGGCCCGCCTGCGCGCCCGCTCCCAGGCGCGGCTCCCCGGTGTGCACGCCACCCGCACGCGCGGCCTCGCCGCCCGCGGCCGCCGCATCGCGACGCGGGCCCGCGCGGCGAAGGACCTGACGCTTTCGCTGTGCATGATCGTCAAGAACGAGGAGGAGATGCTCCCGGGCTGCCTCGAGCCGCTGTGCGGAGTGGTCGACGAGATGATCGTGGTCGACACCGGATCGACCGACCGCACCGTCGAGATCGCCGAGTCGTTCGGCGCCCGCGTCGTGCACTTCCCCTGGAACGGTTCGTTCTCCGACGCCCGCAACGCCTCGATCGAGGCGGCGAGCGGCGACTGGCTCATCTACCTGGACGCCGACGAGCACATGGAGGCCGACGACGCCCGTAAGCTGCGCGGCCTGCTCGGCCGCACGTGGCGTGAGGGCTTCCACCTCGTCGAGACCAATTACACCGGCGGGTCGGAGGCCGGCTCGGCCGTTACCCACATGGCGCTGCGGGTCTGGCGCAACCGGCCGCAGTACCGGTTCTCGGGCCGCATCCACGAGCAGAAGACGCACACGATGCCCACCTACCTGCCGGAGCGCTTCGAGACGACGCGGATCCGGGTGCGCCACTACGGGTACCTGAACCAGCGCATCGCCTCGAAGGACAAGTCCCGCCGCAACATCGAGCTGCTCGAGCAGGAGGCTCGCGAGGCGCGCACCCCCTTCACCGACTACAACCTCGGCTCGGAGTATCTCGTCCTGCGCGAGAACGCCGAGGCGCGGACGCACCTCGACCGGGCGTGGGAGTCGCTGCGCGAGCAGGGGCTGCAGTCGGTCGGCTACGCGCCGCTGCTCATCTCGCGGGTGGCCCGCGCCCGCCGCGAGGTCGGCGACCACGACGCCGCGATGACGGCCGTCGACGAGGGCCTCGCCGCCTTCCCCGACCACACCGACCTCGTCCTCGAGGCCGCCGCCAGCGCCCGCAGCCGCGGAGATCTGGCCGGCGCCGCGGCGCTCGCAGAGCGCTGCCTGCAGATGGGCGACGCACCCGCCGAATATGCCTCCACGATGGGCTCCGGGACGTTCCTCGCACTCTCCCTCCTGGCCGGCATCCGCGCCCAGCAGGGCGACCGCGCGGCGAGCGAGGAGCTCTACCGCCGCTGCCTGCGCGAGCACCCGGACTATGTCGCGCCCGTTCTGCCCCTCCTCGAAGCCCTGATCGCCCGTGGCGTCGAGCCGGCCGAGGTCGATCAACTCGTGCCGCCCAAGGTCTCCGCCCGGGTGCTCGCGGGCAGCGCCTACATCGAGGCGGGCCGCCCGCACGAGGCCGAGCGCTGGTTCCGGGAGGCGCTCGAGGCACAGCCGTCGAACTCCGCCGCCAGGGTGGGCCTCTCCGAGGCGCTGCTCGCCGAGCGCCGCTACGCCGAGGCGGCCGAGGTGGCCGCGGGCGAGCCGGCCGAGTCGCCGGTGGCGGCCCGTGCCGCCGAGACCATGATCTTCGCCTACGCCGTCCTGCGTCGCCCCGACGAGATGGCGGCCGCGCTCGAAAGAGCCCGGCCGAGCCTCGTCGACGCCGACGCCGAGCTCTTCCGGGCCTGGGCGGTCGCCGTCCGCGGCGAGCCGGGCACGACGAGCCTCGGCGCGACGTGCGGCCCGACCGCGATGCGCATCCTCGAGGCGCTCCTGCGGGTGACCGAGATCGACGCCTTCTCGACGCTCCTGACCGTCTTCGGACGGGTCGCGCTGCCGGAGCGGCAGCGCCGCGAGCTGCTCGCGACCATGTACCTGCGGCGCGGGTTCCTCGAGTCCGCGGCCGACGAGTGGATCGCGGTCGCCACCACGCAGCCGGACGCCTCGGCGATGCTCGGCCTCGCCCAGGTGGCGCTCGCCCGCGGCTTCGACCAGGACGCGATCGCGTTCTCGGCCGAGGCGGTCGCACTCGAGCCGGCGTTCGCGGGCGCGCGGATCGCCCACAACGCTATCGTCGAGAAGTTAAAGCAAGTTGCCTAAATCTCATTCAAATATTGCCGATCATCTGGGCACCACACCGATCCACGGACGGGTCGAAAGAGACTTTCGTGACGGAACACGGACCAGATCCCATAGGCAGGCTCATCCCACTGCGGACGACAATCAGGGCGGGCTCGAGCATCCCGCGCAGCCCATATGCGCAGAGCTCGCCCCCCCTCGAGGTGCAGCAGGACCTCGCGACCGCGCAGCAGGTGATCGCCGACCTCACCGCGCGCCAGGTCAACCTGCACTTCGACGTCGACCACACGACCGGGAAGGTGCGGGTCGAGATGATCGACGGCGAGGGCAAGGTCATCAAGGAGATCCCCACCCGGCGCCTGCTCGAGACCCTGTCGGGCGGCGGCCTTCTGATCGACGAACAGGCGTGATCACATGAGCACCACACCCAGCACGGGCGCCACCACGCAGACGACGACGGCGACGCCGCTCTTCAACGTGGGCGGGATCGCCACCGGCCTCGACACCAACTCGATCATCAACGAGCTCCTGTCGATCGACCGCCAGCCCGAGACGCTGCTCACGCAGCAGAGCAACATCGAGACGGCCAAGCAGACGGCGCTGAAGTCGATCCAGACCTCGATGCAGTCGCTGCAGGCGGCCGCGGCGGCCCTGCGCGCCCCGTCGGTGTGGGCGAACAGCCAGACGGTCACGTCGTCGAACCCCGCCGCAATCAGCGCGGTGCTCACCGGGGGAGCGGCCGCCGGCGGCTTCCAGATCGGCGTGTCGCGGCTCGCGTCCGCCGACCAGGTCACCCAGCAGACGGCCCTCGCGACGGCCAGCACCGACGACGTCCTCCACATCAAGGTCGGCGCCGGCGCCACCGCCGACGTCAACATCACGTCCGGCGACACGCTCGCCACGATCGCGAGCAAGATCAACGGGAACACCAACTCGCAGGTGTACGCCTCGGTGATCAACAACAAGCTCGTGCTGTCGGGCCAGGTCACCGGAGGGGCGAACACGATCGCGGTCACGAGCGACCACACGCTCGCCGCGGATCTCGGCATGACCCAGACCCTGACCGCGAATGATGCCGCGTACACCATCAACAGCCAGCCGATGACGAGCGCCTCCAACGTCGTCTCGAACGGCCTCGCCGGCATGACCCTGACCCTGAACGGGACGACCGCGAGCGACGCCACCCTGGTGGTGAGCGCGCCCGCGCCGAGCACGAGCACGATCACGAACGCGATCCAGGGCTTCGTGACGGCCTACAACTCGACCATCGACCTGATCTCGGGCTATGTGAACGACCCCAAGGTCGCGAACCCGAAAACGGATGCGGACCGCGCGGCGGGCATGCTTCAGGGCGACCAGCAGCTCCTGTCGATCCTCTCCACCCTGCGCCAGTCGGTCTCGCAGACGATGAGCGGCGCGACGAACGGGATGGGCTACCTGGGCAGCATCGGCCTCTCGACCGGAGCGGCCGTCGGCACGGGCACCATCAGCCAGGATTCGCTCAAGGGCAAGCTCACGCTCGACACCACCAAGCTGACCTCCGCCCTCGCCAGCAACTTCAGCGACGTGAAGGCGCTCTTCACGAACGCCACGGGCTCGTACTCGTCCGAGGGCCTGTCGCAGCGGATGAACGACATCATCACCCGGCAGGCCTCGGGGACCGGCATTCTGGCCAGCCGGATCACCTCGGAGGCGTCGCTCGTGACGTCCTACTTCCAGCAGATCGCCGACATCGAGCAGCGGGTGACGCTGCGCGAAACCACCCTGCGCGCGCAGTTCACCGCGATGGAGACGGCGGTCGCCCAGCTGCAGTCGACGAGCTCTGCCCTCGGCAGCTCGACATCGGCCAAGTCCGGCTAGAGCGCTCCGCCGACCGCCCGGCAGCCGGTGCTCAAGGACACGCCGCCGCGGCCGATTATCCGATCGCCCAGTCCCCCCACAAGCGGTGAGCCTTATGAACCCGTATGACGCCAAGCGTGCCTACACCGAGTCGTCCGTCCTGACCGCTCCGCCCGAGCGGCTGGTGGTCATGCTCTACGACGGCGCGATTCGCTTCCTGAGCCAGGCGGCTGTCGCCCTGCGCGCCCAGAACGGGCGGGTGTTCCTGGACCGGGTGCAGCGCGGCGAGGCGATCATCACCGAGCTCAACCTCACGCTGGACATGCGCCAGGGCGAGGTGGCCGAGCGGCTGCGGGCGATCTACCAGTTCTGCAACATGCACCTGGCCGCCGCCACGATGGAGGGCGACCCCGGCAAGGTGGACGACGTCATCCGCCTGCTCGGCGAGCTGCGCGAGGCCTGGCAGCAGATCGCCGCCGCTCCGCCCGCCGCTGCTGCCGCCGCCGCCTAGCCATGGCCGCACCCGCCGTCGCACCGTACCTCGCCGTCCTCTCGCTCACGCGCTGCGAGCGTGACCTGATCGCCGCCGGCGACTGGGAGGGGGTGGCCTCGCTCGGCGCGCAACGCGCCCAGGTGGTGGCCACGCTCCCCGCAGAGGCTCCGGCCGAGGCCCGCGCACTCATCGACGAGACCCTCGCGCTGATGCAGGTGAACCTCGCAAACGCGGTCGCGACCCGTGACCGCACCCGCGCGACCCTGACGCATCTGGCCGAGGGCCGGCGGGCGATGCACGCCTACGCCGGCACCCGCCAGGAGCCGAGCGGCGTCGACACCCGCAGGTAGATGAACCGGCGGCCGGTCACGCCGACATTTCCGGTGGCACCGTCACCCTGACCGGCACCGGCGGTGTCGCCCTGGTGGATCGCAGCTTGGTCACCGTCAACGTCGCCCGCCGCAGCGACGATACCGACGACACGCTCTCAAACGCCCTTGCAGACGAGCAGACCTGGCCCTACCCGAACGGGCACCTCGTCGGAGGGTGGCTGAACCTCGACATCGACAGCTTCGGCAACGAGGTCACCGTCGCCACGCGCCCGCCCAGCAAGGGCGGGATCGACAGCCGCAGGCGCAACCTGGATGCCGCGTTCAATGACGGCCTCGCCCATCTCGAGCCGCCGGCGTGGATCACCGGCTGCCGGATCGTCGCCACCGGCTAGCTAGCCAGCTGGTCGCGTGGTGATCGGGCGCCTCTCAAGTCGGCGGCCGCGCCGTCGATGACCATGAATGCCCGCACGGATCGCGGGCAACCGATGCCCAAGGATGGGTTCTCCCGTAAGGTGAAGGGACCCGCAAGGTGGACCTGTTCGACTCTTCCATCGTGGGCGTTGAAAAGGCGATGCAGGGCTCCCTGCTGCGACAGCAGGTGCTCGCCAACAACATCGCAAACGCCAACACCCCCGGCTTCCAGCGCTCCGACGTGAACTTCCAGGCGGCGCTCCAGCAGGCGTTCTCCACGGGATCGCCGGCGCCGGGCCAGATCCAGCAAGTCTCGTTCCAGCCGCAGAGCGACTCGAGCGGCGCGACGCGGGTCGACGGCAACTCGGTGGACGTCAACACCGAGATGGCCGACCTGTCCGAGAACACGCTCGACTACCAGGCGCTCGAATCGATCATGGGCACCCGCATGTCGATCCTGAAGACCGCGATCGGGAGCACCTCCTAATGGGCATGTTCGACTCACTCAACGTCTCCGCCACGGGGATGACCGCCAGCCAGCTGTGGATGGACGTCGTCTCCTCGAACCTCGCAAACGCCGACAGCACGAAGTCCGCGAACGGGCAGCCGTACCGCCGCAAGGAGGTCGTCCTCTCGGAGGCCTCTCCGAGCTTCGGCGAGGTCCTCGGTGGCGTCCAGGTGGACGGCATCGTCGACGACCCGAGCCCGCCGAAGATGGTCTACGACCCGGGCAACCCCGAGGCCAACAAGCAGGGCTATGTGGCCATGCCGAACGTCAATCCGGTC